>JAFGVD010000045.1 GCA_016938135.1 Coriobacteriia bacterium | reverse complement strand
GCAGCGCGTCCAAATCATCGCTAGCCTCCCCCGTCCCGACTTCAGCCGCAGGTTCGGGTGCCGGCACAGGCGGGGCAGGCATATCCATCTCCGCGGGGGCTTCCACTTCAAGGCTCGCCAGCATGACGGCGAGAGAATCAAGTTCGGGTTCGGGTTCGGGTTCGGGTTCGGGTTCGGGTTCGGGCTGCCGTTCCGGCTCAAGTTCAGGTTCGGGTTCGGGTTCCGGTTTGAGTTCCAACGCGACTTCCAGCTGTGGCTCGAGCTCCAGCTCAGGTTCTAGCTCGACAGTTACAGCCTCGAATGACTCGACCTCAGCCGGAGTCGGTTGAGCGAGTTCCTCAGGCAACTCCCCTAGTCCCAGGGCGCGGAGGTCAGCCTCGAGATCGCCCGTCAAGGCCTGGTTGGACGCTGGAGTCTCTTGCTGACTGTCTGGATCCGCATCCAGGACCTCGAAGATGAATTCATCCGCCACAGGGGGCGCGGGGATCTCTGTGAAATCACTGGGAGACAAGGCTCCGAAGTCAGCGATGCCAAGGTCGGACTCCGCCTCTGGCTCGAACGCAGGCTCCGGTTCGGGTTCGGGCTCGATCTCGACCACCGGCTCGGGCTCGGGTTCGAGTACCAGCTCAGGTTCCGGTTCGGGCTCGGGCTCGATCTCGACCACCGGCTCCGGCTCGGGCTCGGGTTCGAGTACCAGCTCAGGTTCCGGTTCCGGCTCGGGCTCCGGCTCCGGTTCAGGCTCTGGTTCGGGCTCGGGTTCGAGTACCTGCTCGGGTTCCGGTTCGGGCTCCGGCTCCGGTTCGGGGCTGGATTCAGGTGTAAGAACAGCCGACATCATCTGCTCAAAGGCAGCCAGGTCATCTGCGTTGGGCTCGGCAGAAACCGCCGTCAGGAACTCCGGCTCCTCGCGTGGCAACACTGGCTCCGGACGCTCGGACTCTGACCCAGATACAACCTCTGGTGTCTCATCCTCGACCAGCTCAACGACCTCGACCTCGGCCGCTGCCTGCGCCTCGGCCTCGATCCTGCTGCGCTCGGCCATCTCCGACTCGAGCTTCATCTCATCAAGCCGCTGCTTCTGTTCAGCACGCTCTGCCCGCAACCGCTCGACTTCGGCCTCTGAAGCGACCTCGAGAAGTCCAGCCGAGAACAGGCCGTAGATGATACGCGCCACCTCGAAGTCCGTGCGATTGGTCTCGTGCGCCAACTCGGCGACGCTGCGAGTACCGTCCACGAGCAGCAATAGATTCCACTCTGTGGGCTTTAGGGATATCTCGAAAGTGCCCTCACCGGGTGCGGTGGCCATCTTGAAAACCATCTCCATGGATGGAACCTTCTTCTTGATGCGGTTCCACTCTTCGAGACGGCGACTTCCCTCCATCACGATGTTCTCGATGGAGACCGACAACCCGATGTCTTCGTCGACGACGTCAGGCAGAAGCTCGAAGTCGAACTCCCCTGCATCCCAACGCATCAGATCGAAGATCGTGTCTTGGACCTGCTCTTGGACGAACGCCTCCAAGACCTTCTCGGTGATGTATCCCTCGTCGATGAGAATCTGGCCCAAACGCCGTTCGCCGGTGGAATCAGACCTCTGGATCTCGAGAGCCTTGGCCAGGGCACTGGGGGTGATTTTCTGAGCAACGACCATTCGCTGACCCAGAGGCTCACTCTGCCAGTTAGATTGCGCGAAAAACACGTCACCGTCACGGAACCAGATCGACCCTTCGGCATCTGCGTTGCGAATGCGCAGCACGCCAGTCTTCCGGCTGAGTTGTACCAGCTGGAATACGTCAGGGAGACTGAAGTCTCTCAAGTTGCCGTGCAATGCCATCTGTTCTCGCCGTTACCTTTCAGTACCTGTGTATAAACGTGCTAGCCGAGAATGGCGCCTATGTTGGCAGCAGCCATCTTCATGTCATAGAGGACCAATCCGAGTTTGGAATCAGGATCGGCAAGGGCGGTCAAGACCGCGCGGTTGCCCGCAGCAATAAGCAAGACATAGCCGTTCTCGCCTTCAATGAATACCTGGGAGAGATGACCTCTGCCAAGCTCGGTGGCAGCCCGTTCGCCGAGACCGAGGATCGCGGCGGACATGGCGCCGACACGGTCCGCCTGCATGCCCTGCGGAAGCGCTGAAGCCATTGTGAAACCGTCTAGACTCACAAGAGCCGCCGCCTGGATGTCGGGATCGTTATGCATCAGCTCATCCAGCGCCTGTGTGAGCCTCTCCTCGCGCGAGGCCCGTGACGACGAGGCCACCGCCCGCTGCTCGGGTACCGACTGAGGAGGTGCAGGGGCTGCGACCGGCGGAGACATAGGCTGGACCGGGGCCGGCATCACGACAGGCTGAGGCACCGGTTGAGGCGCGGGTGCCGGCTGTGGTGCGGGTGCCGCCATCGGCACGACGACCGGAGCTGTCAGCAACTCGTCATCGTCAAGCGAGTCCTCATCTGTGTCACTGATGAAGTAGTCACCGATTCCCTTGTCAACCATCAACTGTCACCTCGTTTGTGGCACCAATATGTTCAAGACCAGGGGCTGGCGTACACAAACGAACCCCCGCCGAATAGGCATCATCAGTCTCTCATGTACTCCAGCGTCACACAACACGAGGTAGATAGCCGAATCACACGACGACGCGCATGATCTCCTCTATCGATGTCATCCCGAAAGCGACCTTTGCAAGACCGTCGTCTTTCAGGGTCTTCATCCCCTCGGCAACAGCGATGCGCTTGAGTTCATCACCTGACGCATGGTTGACCGCAGCGCGCTCGATCTCCTCGGAAACGGTCATCACCTCATGGATCCCCATGCGGCCTTTGTAGCCGATACCGGAGCACCTCTTGCAGCCCACGGCGCGATAAAGCGTGGGCGGGCTCCCCGGCTCGAAGGGGAATCCGATGCGTGTCAACACGGCCTCATCAGGCGTGTACGCCTCTTTGCACTCCGGGCACAGACGTCGCGCGAGGCGCTGGGCAAGAACACAGTTGATCGCAGAGGCGGACAAGAAGGGCTCGATGCCCATCTCGGTGAGGCGGGTAACGGCCGACGGCGCGTCGTTGGTGTGTAGCGTAGAGAGGACCAAGTGACCGGTGAGAGCTGCCTCAATGGCGATCGTCCCGGTCTCCTTGTCTCGGATCTCACCGATCATAACGACGTCGGGGTCCTGACGCAGGATAGACCGCAGAGCGGACGCAAAGGTCAGTCCGGCCTTCTCGTGCACCTGCACTTGCGAGAGGCCCTCCAGCCGGTACTCTACAGGGTCCTCGACGGTGATGAGATTCACGGTTGGCCGCGTTGTCCTGTTGATCGCCGCATACAGTGTCGTGGACTTGCCCGAACCCGTGGGGCCCGTGACCAAGATGGCTCCGTAGGGTCGCGACAGAGCGTCGAGCAGGCGGGACAGCGGATTCTCAAGGAAGCCGAGATCTTCAAGCGACATCATGATCGAGTCCCGGCGCAGCAATCGCATGACCGTCATCTCGCCCTGCACCGTGGGCAGTACGGCAACACGGAAGTCGACCGACTTGCCATCGAGCACCACGCCGAACCTGCCGTCTTGCGGTACGCGTTTCTCGGCGATATCCATGCCCGAGGCGATCTTGATGCGGCTGATCAGCTGGCGGTGAAGCTTCTTGGGGCTACGGACGACTTCCTGACAGACGCCGTCTATTCGATAGCGGACGCGCAGCTCGTTCTCGAGCGGCTCTATGTAGATGTCGCCTGCGCCCTGTCGGATCGCCTCGGTGATCACGAGGTTCATCAGTTTCGCAACGGGTGCATCTTCATCGCTTGCCGCCTCGATGTCTTCCGCCTCATCGGCGGTCGAGGCATCCTCCAGGTCGCCGACCATCTCGCTCACGTTGGCGTTCATGGTGGCGAACTTGTCCAGTGCAGCCACAAGGTCACTCTCGGTCGCGACCACCGGACGGATCTCGTATCCGGTCACTATGCGCAGGTCGTCGATGGCGAAGATATTGGCCGGGTCGGCCATTGCAACGACCAGCTCGTCATCCTGGATCTTGATAGGAAGCACCTGGTGGCGTCGGGCGAGGTCTATCGCCAGCATGGTCGCCGCTGCAGGATCGATCTCATACGAACCAAGATCCACGAAAGCCAACGACATGCTCTCGGCAACGGCCTGCGCGATCTTCTGCTCGGTTGCAACGCCCTCATCAACGAGCACTGCCGTAAGCGATCGACCATCGGTCTCAGCCAGAGCAGCGGTCAACTGCTCCTCGGTGACGACGCCCGCGTGTACCAGGACTTTCCCCAGTCTCTTTCCGGAGGCGGCGCTCACGTACAGTCACTCTCCCTCGCGCGCGCATGCTCAAGTGCCTCCTCGGCGGCGGCACGCATGATGTCACGCGGTGCACGCGTCTGCGCGGACTCCATCCAGATGTCTATCGCAAGCGCACCCTGCGCGACGAGCATGCCAAGGCCTCCCATCGCCTTGGCTCCGGCGGTGCGAGCCGCAGCACGCAGAGCCGTGTCAGCACATGCGTACGTCATGTCGCAAACGACCTGGCTCGCCGAGAGCCACTCGGCGGGAACGGGAGTCGGGTCATCGGGCGCCATCCCCAGAGAGGTCGCGTTCACGATAAGATCGGCGCTTCGCACCGCCTCCTCGGCATCCGGACCCAGAGTCACCGAAGCTACTTGCATGCCTCGCAGATAGCCTTCGACGCGGGCCAGCATCTTGTCCGCCTTATCGAGGTCACGACCGGCGATAGTGAGATGCGCCGCCTTGCCAAGCACGAAGGCGACCATTGCAGCCCCTGCAGCCCCGCCGGTCCCCAAGACGACCACTCGGCGACCCTCGGGAGTGAATCCTGTCTCCTCGGCCAGAGACTCCAACAGACCGCGACCGTCGGTGTTGTAGCCGATCAGACGACCATCGACGCAATGAACGGTGTTCACAGCGCCCGCCATCTGGGCGAACATGGCTACTTCGTCGCAGAGCTCAAGCATGAGAGCCTTGTAGGGCATGGTGACATTGAATCCGACGAACGAAAGGGCACGCAGCGCACTGACGACTCGCATGAGCGAGCCTTGATCCGGCGTAGCCAGCGGCAGATAGGTCCAGTTCAGGCCGAGATTCTCGTAGGCGGCGTTGTGCATCGAGGGCGAAAGCGAGTGCTCGACCGGCCACCCGATCACGCCTGCCATCCTTGTCCGTCCGTCTATTCGCACGTCTCATCCTTCACTGGAGTCGGCTTCGTGCCCGGATCGTCCTTCATTATCCTCGCCTCGAGCTTTCGCAGCAAAAGCGTGTGCGGAAGGTCGGTCTGAGACAGCGGATCGACCATGATGGTCTTCGCACCGATGATGTTTCCACCGAGTATGTCAGTGAGCAACTGATCGCCGATGACCGCGCAGCGTCGGGGTGACAGCCCTATGGTCCGCAACGCCTTCAGGAACGCGAACGGGAGAGGTTTGATCGCCTTGGCGACCAACGGCAGCTCGAGTTCAGCGGCGACCTCGTGGACGCGTTCGTGCCAATTGTTGGAAACCAGGCATACGCGAAAGCGCACCTTGACCTCCGCAATCCACGCCTCGATCTCGGGCGGGATGATGCTTGTGTCGCGAGGCAGGAGCGTGTTGTCCAGATCGATCATCAGGCCGGATACTCCCGCGACCTCAAGCGCGCCCAGGTCTATAGCCCGGACGTCGGCAACTCGCTGTGACGGTCTTAGTATCGCCATACGTTCCTCTCGAAAGTGCTAGTGGTCCGGCACACCGTCACCGTCATGGTCGTGGGGGACCGCAGATAGCGAGTCGCCGAGCTCTTCGTCGAGACGCGTCCTTTCGGCCTCCACGAGCGCCACTCGCGCATCATCCCCCGACAGCGCCATGATGTCCCGGATGATGGCATACGAGCTGTACTTCTCGGAAGCATCACGCCACTCCATGTCAGGCTGCATGGCGATCACCGCCTGCTCATATGCGGCCTCAAGATCCTCTCCCCACGTCTCCAGCATCTGAGCGTACCCGACACGTAGCAGACCGGACTTCGGGTTGGCTTCAACGCCATTCCGGGCAAGCTCGATGCCCTCATCGATACGATCGTTTGACGCAACGATCCATGCGCCTATCTCGTAGGCATCGACAAAGGCCGGATCAAGCGTCACCACCGCGCTCAATGTTGGAAGCATATAGCGTTGCCCTTTAAGCCCGTCGCCATGGTAGTAGCCGTGCAAGATGGGCTCTATCCGATTCCAGAGCACGGCAGCCGCATAGGTACGAAAGCCGGTGAGGTACGAGAACCCCGCTTGACTGACCGCTTCGGCAGTAGAGGCACCGCCGGACATCGGCTCAACCTGGTCCGCTATCGCCTGACCACCGAGCGAGAGAGCCAACAGCACGACCACGAGCGCCGATACCACCCAGGCTCTTGCGCCGCGACCAGCAGGGGCGTCCATCACAGATCCCTCTTCCCGAGAAGGACGACGCCAAGAAGAAGCGCTATGCCTGAGAGCCCCACGAACACCATCACCATGCTCAACACCATCAACGCTGACACGCCTCCGCCGTACGCTACCGGCAGCATGATATTGAACGAGTCGAGCGAAGGATAGAACAGCGACAGATCGGTCGCCCCAGCTCCACCCACCAGGGTGGATCGAGAGTGACCGACGAACAGGATGAGCGCCGAAGCGACCACAACGACGACCGGACCGCTCACTGTGGACACGGCCACGGCTACCGCCACGATGACACCCATTTCGAGTGCGATCGATAGCGTCCCAACCCAAAGCACCCACATGAAGTCACCATACGAAATCAACGCGACCGCCTGAACAACAATGGTGAAGGCAGCGACGCTCGCAGCGACGACCGCACTCAACCCGAGCCATGTACCCAGCAGATACTCCCAGCGCGAGACCTGCTTGGAGAGCACCGAGTATGCGGTACGACGCTCGAACTCCGATGGCAGACGATTCGCGGCGAGTGCGAGAGAGAGAACAAGCGCTGCGACATACATCAGCGCCAACGCTACTTCTCGGAACACCTCGGGCTCAACGCCGACGCCGTAGTCGGGCAGAGACGGTATCGCAGCCGCGAGTATGCCCGCGAACAATACAACCACGTAGGGAACGCGACGTCGGACACAGTCAGCGATCACCGCACGTGCTATTGAGAGCATGCGACTCATGACGCCACCCCCGTCCTGGCAGAGGCTATGAGACGCGCAAAGTAGTCCTCAAGGGACTCACGTTTGGGAGCGAGCGACATGACCGCGCCGCCGGCATCGTCGACGGCGTCGACCACGCTGCGAACCGCCGAGTCCTCCACCGAGAACACCCAGACGCTGCCCGAAACGGCCACGTCACCGGCGAGCGCATTCACTGCGGCTGGAAGCTCATCCAACCCGCGCACGCGGATGGACGTCTGTCCGCTGATATTGAGCAGCTCGTCGATGTGCCCCTCGGCCGCGACTTTACCGGCATTCAAGATACTCACGCGGTCACACACGGCCTCGACTTCTGAGAGTTGGTGGGAAGAGAGCAGAACCGTGGTGCCGCTTTCACGCAGCTCAAGCATGAGGTTCCTGATGTCCCTCTGACCGACAGGGTCCAGCCCGGACGCGGGCTCATCAAGCACCACGACCGCAGGCCTGCCGATGATCGCCTGTGCGATACCAAGACGCTGCAGCATCCCTCGAGAGAACTTCGAAAGCTCCGTGCGCTCAGTGCCGTCCAGACCTACTTTGCCGAGCAGCTCGACCGCACGTCCATCGATGTCTTGCTTCTCCACCCCAGCTAGCTGACCGTAGAAGCGCAGCGCCTGCATAGCCGTGATGTGCTGTGGAAAATAGGGCTGCTCAGGCAAGAAGCCCAGGAAACGACGGCCTTTTGGGCTCGTGGAGTCCTCGCCGAGTATCTTGAAAGTCCCCTCCGTCGGCTTCACCAGACCGATGAGCATCTTCAGAGTGGTGGTCTTCCCGGCACCGTTGGGACCCAGAAGACCATGGATCGAACCTTGTTCCACTTCAAGGGAGACGCCGTCCACGGCGGCACGCCCAGGGGATCTTCCAACCGTCTTATAGACCTTACGGGCACCATCGACCCTGATCGCAGAATTCGCCTGCTCCATGGTACTAAGGGGTCACCTCTCTCGACTTCTCTTTAGCTTCAAGGAAATCCTCGTAGTTCGTAGCGAAGGTATGCGAGCCGTCTTCACTTGTGAGTACGTAGTAGATGAACTCTGTGTCGGCAGGTTGAGCCGCAGCCTGAAGCGATGCGAGTCCGGGGCTGGCAATGGGACCGGGCGGCAAGCCGCCGTACATGTACGTGTTGTACGGACTGTCGATCTCCAGGTCCTTGTTGAGCAGCCTTGGTCTGTTCTCCTGAAGCACATACTCGATAGTAGCGTCGATCTCCAGGCGCATCCCCCTAGCGATCCTGTTGTAGATGACCGAGGACACCAGTGGACGCTCGTCAGCCACCCTCGCCTCTCGCTCAACCATGGACGCGATGGTCACGACCTCGTGCAGCGACAGCCCCTTCGAGGTGGCTTCAGTCAGGTCGACCTCCTCCATCTCAAGGTCGAACTGGTCGAGCATCATCTCGATCGCGTCGGTGGCACTACTGCCCTCGACCACTCGGTACGTCTTGGGGAACAAGTAGCCCTCAAGCGACCCGGTCTCCATGTCGGCCAGATACGGATGATCTGCCGAGAAAGACTGCGCCTGGTTCTTGGCAAGGTCGAGGAACTCCTCGGCGGATATTCCGGCAGCCTCTTCGAACCGCGTTGCTATCTGCTCCAGCCGATAGCCCTCCGGGACGGTAACGGTCACGTACGGAATGGGCGGACCGGCCAGCAGCCTGTCGACCACCGCGTCATAAGGCATCCCTGTCGCCAGGTCGTAGGTCCCCGATCGTAGCTTGCCGTCGATCTCATCCAACCGGGCGCGCAGACGGAACATGGCGGCATTGTCGATAACGCCCTGTGCCGCGAGGATGTCAGCGATATCGCGGGTACCGGCTCCGTCAGGAATCACGACCTGGACGGCGACGCCGGGCTCCACCTCCACCTCTGCCTTGATGAGCAACTGCCATGCGCCATACACGGGTATCGCCACAGCAAGCAACACGCCCACGAGGAGGACGACGGCGACCAGCGTCTTGTGCCGCGAGCGTTCATCGACGCTGCGGATGCGGCGGGATCCGGCGCGCGAACGCCGCGAACTCTTGACGTAGCCCAGGTCGTCACGTTTGCCACGAACCGGACTGCGTTTGTCCGCCGTCCGGCCTGACCGCTTCGGACGAGAGCGGGGGGCCTCACTCATCCGTGTCTCCTTCCACAACGCGCGTCGCGTGCGCATCCAGGTATGACTGCAAGATCAACGCCGCAGCTAGCTTGTCCAGCGTACCGCGCTTCTTCCGATCTGAAACCCCCGAAGCGCCCATGATCCGTTTCGCTTCTGACGAGGACAGACGCTCGTCCCAGTACACCACAGGTATATGAAGCTCCGAAGCATATCTCTCAGCCGTCTCACGAACCGCCAAAGCCTGAGGTCCTTCATCACCAGAGAGCGTCAGCGGTAACCCGGCAACGATCAACCCGGGCTCGTAATCCTCGACGATCCGGCGCAACGGCCGCAGATCGCCTCGCAAACGGCGCGCGTCCAGTACCTCCAGCGGTGTGGCTACCTTGCCAGCGGGATCCGAGACGGCCACACCCACGCGCGCTTCGCCGATATCCAGCCCAAGATGGCGCACGATGTCACTTCATGCCGAGAAGATCGCGAGCCATATCCAATGCGGAGTCTATACCTGCGGGGTCCTTGCCGCCGGCCTGGGCCATCGATGGCTTGCCTCCGCCGCCGCCTTTCACCTTTGGCGCGATCTGCTTGATGATCTGACCGGCGTTGAAGCCTGCGGAAACCGCCTGGTCTGAGCCTGCAGCAAGCAGCAGCACAGAACCGCCCGCTTCGGCGACAAGCACGACCGCACCGCCTTCAAGCTGCTCACGAAGTGCATCCGCCAAGACCCTGAGCTCTCCCCCATCGCCGGCTTCAACACGCGCCACTACGACCGGGTAACCGACATCGACCGCCGAGGCGACGACATCGGTCAGGCTCTCACCGGTACCTCGCTTCTTGGCCTGTGCAAGCGCACTCTCGGTCTCTTTGAGTCGCTTTGTAAGAGACGCGGACTTCTCGGCGACCTCTACCGGCCGGCACTTGAGCGACGCCGCGGCCTGAGCCAGGAGCTCCTCCTCGCCATAGACGTACTCCATGGCATCGAATGAGGTCACGGCCTCGATGCGGCGAAGGTTCGCGCCGACACTGCCCTCCGAGACAATCTTGAACAGCCCTATCTCGCTGCTCCGGCCAACATGAGTACCTCCGCAGAGCTCCTTGCTGAAGTTGCCTACTTCAAGCACGCGCACGATATCGCCATACTTCTCGCCGAAAAGGGCCGTCACGCCCATCTCCCGAGCCGCGGTGAGCGAGGTCTCGTAGTTGCGGACAGGGTGGTTCTCCATGATCTTGGCGTTGATGAGCCGCTCGACTTTCTCGAGCTTCTCGGCACTCACGCCTTCGAAGTGCGTGAAGTCGAAGCGCAACCTGTCCGGCGCCACCAGCGAGCCGCCCTGACGCACATGCTCACCAAGCACGAGGCGCAAGGCCCAGTGCAGGATGTGGGTGGCCGTGTGATTGCGGCGGATCCGTTCACGCCGGAGCGTGTCGATGCTCGCGCGGACCTCGTCTCCCACGCTCAGCATGCCCTCCTCAAGAGTGCCGACGTGCGACACCACGCCAGGCGCGGGAATGCGCGTTCCCGTGACAGCGAAGCGACTCGCAGCGGAAGCGATCTCGCCTGTATCTCCTACCTGACCGCCTTGCTCACCGTAGAAGGGTGTGACCGTCAAGACGACCTCACCGGTCTGACCGGGCTCAAGACGCTCAACGGATGTACCGTCCACGATGATCCCGGCGACCCGGGAGTCTACGAAGTCCTTCTCGTATCCGACGAACTCGACCTTCCCTGCCGTAGCGGTGATCGAGGCGAACGCGTTGCCGAACGCATTCCAGGACTCGTCTTTCACAGCGGCCCGGCCACGCTCCCGCTGAGCCTGCATCTCCGTGTCGAACGCCTCGGTATCAACAGCCAGGCCGGCCTCCGTGGCGATCTCAGAGGTCAGCTCCAAAGGAAAGCCGTACGTGTCATGCAGCGTGAAGGCGAAGTGACCGTCCAGCGTCGCGGAACCCGACGACTTGGTCTGTTCGATGGCGTCCTCAAGGAAGACCAGACCCTGCCGTAGGGTCTGGCCGAAGCGCTGCTCCTCGCTGTCAACGATCCGGCGAACCAGGTCGTGATGTTCGACTATCTCGGGGTAGGCCTCGCCCATCAGATCCACGACGCGATCGATGATGCGGTTCATGAATGCATCTTCAACGCCCAGCAACCGTGCATGCCTGATGGCCCGTCGCAAGACCCGACGCAACACGTAGCCACGGCCTTCGTTGCTGGGCAAGACGCCATCGGCGATCAGGAACGTCACCGAGCGCGCATGATCCGCGAGTATCCGCAGGGAGGTATCGGTCTTCTCGGAGCGTCCGTAAGAGACACCCGCGACCTCCTCCGCCACGGACATGATGCTGCGCAAGACGTCCGTTTCGAAGTTGCTCTGCACACCCTGCAGAATCGCCGCCACACGCTCAAGACCCATGCCCGTATCGATGTTCTGCTTGGGAAGAGGAGCCAGCGTGCCCTCTTCGTCGCGGTCGTACTGCATGAACACGAGGTTCCAATACTCCAAGAAGCGATCGCAGTCGCAGCCCGGAGCACAATCCGGCGAGCCGCATCCGACCTCGGGGCCCTGATCGTAGTAGAGCTCAGAGCATGGCCCACAGGGGCCTGTCGGCCCCGCAGACCAGAAGTTGTCCTTTGCGCCCATACGGACGATGCGGTCCGCAGGAACGCCGACCTCATCGCGCCAGATTTTCTCCGCCTCATCGTCGTCCTCGTATATCGAGAACCACAGCCGATCAAGATCGAAGCCGAGCACCTCGATGGAGTACTCGTATGCCCATGCGCAGGCCTCAGACTTGAAGTAATCGCCAAAACTGAAGTTGCCTAGCATCTCAAAGAAGCTGTGATGCCGGTTGGTGGTGCCGATGATGTCGATATCAGTGGTGCGCACGCACTTCTGCACCGTTGTCGCCCGCGTCGTGCCGATGTCACGCAGGCCCAGGAAGACCGGCTTGAACTGCACCATACCCGCGCTTGTGAGCAGCAGCGAGGGGTCATCGGGGATCAGAGAGCTGGAGGGAAGGCGCTTGCACCCCTTCGACTCGAAGTATGACAAAAAGCTCTCTCTTATCTCAGCGGACTTCACTCAGTCTCCTCCGGTTCATCGGTCTTTGCCGGCTCACTCATAGCGGCCGGTCTTGCACTTTGGCGGCGCTCCGGCTGCCTGCGGAAGAACGCGCCGCCTTCACTGGCTAACTGGGAGTCCGTGTACTTCTCGAAGTAGTACACGAACAGACCCTTGGCGACTGCGGCCACAGGGATGGCGACAAGCAGGCCGATGAAGCCGAAGAGGGCCGAGCCAGCGAGCAACGAGAATATCACGAGCAGCGGATGCAGGTCGACTTGCTCGGACATCACTCTCGGCGTGATGAACATGTCTGTGACCTGCTGGGCTGCAACGCCGATCACCACGGCAAGCACGGCGGTGGTGGGGCTCACAAACACGGCGACGATCGCCGAGATGATGTAGGACAAGAACGGACCCACATAGGGCACGATGTTCAAGATGCCCGCGATCAGGCCCAGGACGAGCGCATACGGAACACCGATGATAGAGAGGCCGATGGCTACCACGGTGGCCGTGGCCGCTGAGATGATCAACTGACCGCGCATGTAGCCTGAAAGCACCCGAGAGACACGCGAGGCAACCTCTGAAGCGTCTTCACGTCGCTTCGGACCCGCCAGGGCCACGAACTCCTCTTTGATGATGGACATATCTTTGAGGATCCAGAAGCCCACCACGAAGGCAAGAAACACGTTCAGCAGGAATCCGAGTGCCTGCCCGCCCACCGTGAACGCCTCTCTGGCCAGAAGGCTGGACCATGACATGAACTGCGATGTCACGCCGTCACGGATATTGAGCAGGGCCTGCTCAGCCCAGGCTGGCAGAGTCAGGGCCTGATACTGGCTCTGCAGGTCCAGCAACGCATTGTAAGCACTGTCATAGTAGCCGGGAAACGCTCCAAAGAACTCACTCAGCTGCGCCGCCACGGGCGGGACGATGAACCATCCGGCGATGACAAGCACAACAAGCCCCACGAAGTAGCAGAAACCCACCGCAAGTCCACGATTCCAACCCCGGGCCTCAAGTGAGTTAACCGGCCGCTGAAAGATATAGACAAGAGCAAGAGCGAGCGCAAAAGGCACCAGGGCGCCAGAGACTTTGCCCAGCAACCAGAAGACCGCCGTCAGTATGAGTCCCAGGCCGACAAGACCCCACGTCACCACGAACAGCCTGGTCCAACGGTCGGCCCCACGAAGATCGATCCCCACCTCAGACCTCCTCGGCGACAAGATGCTCACGTAGGACCTTGAGGGTCTTGCGCAGCAGCCTTGAGACCTGCATCTGAGATATCTCCAGTTTGGTGGCGATCTCAGTCTGCGTCAGACCCTGGAAGAAGCGAAGATACAACACACGCTGCTCCTGGGGAGTCAGATGCTTGAGCGCATCTGCGAGCGTTGCCCGGTCATCGACGATCGCCATCAGGTGATCGTCTTTGCCTATGTACTCAAGAATGCTGAAGGAGTCGCTACCGTCCGAGTTGCGATCGCTCTCAAGGGACACGAAGTTGTACGCCTCTGCTGTCTCAAGGGCTTCCAGAACATCCTCGGATGTGACGCCAAGATGCTCGGCGATCTCAAGGATGGTGGGCGACCGCTGGAGACGCTGCGTCAGCTGGTCGATGGCTTGATTCACCCGGAACGAGAGCTCCTGAAGACGCCTAGGGACCTTGATGGCCCAACCCTTGTCTCTGAAATACCGCTTGAGCTCGCCGATGATCGTGGGGGTCGCATAGGTGGTGAACTCCACCTGACGATCGGTGTCAAAACGATCGATCGCCTTTATGAGGCCAATCGTCCCCACCTGTATCAGGTCGTCGATGGGCTCTCCGCGGTTTCGGAACCTGCTCGCCAGGTACTTGACCAGGTTGAGGTACATCGTGATGAGCTCATCACGAGATTCCTCGTCCTCGAACTCACGATAGTGCGCGAACAGCTCGCGCGTTCTTCGCTTGTCCCAGACGAGTCGTCTGCTCTGAGTACGCCGAGAAGTCCTAGGCACAGCCGTCATCCTTGCGCTTGACGAGCCTCAATAGGATGCCCTCGTCCGTGCCTTCAATGGAGAACTCGTCGCACACGGACTCGAGTATGAAAGCAGCGTAGCCACCCTGCGCGTCGGGCCCACCGGCTTGCGCCTCGGAGTCAGGAAGGGGGCCGACCGTCATGACGATTCCGTCTTCAAGCAAGTCGACCGCAAAGGTGATGTCCTCGTCCTCTGCGCGGACGCATGCGTAGATGAACGCCTCCTCCGCCGCCATCCTCACGTCATCGACCTCGTCATAAGACATGCCGATGCGACTCGCGAGTTTGGCTACCGTCATTCTCACCGTCTTGGCGAACTCGCTTCGGGCTGGCACCGTGAGTGTGACTCGATCAGATCGCATGGTTCCTCCGGTTCGGGGGTCTCTCGCCATTAATCTCAACGACGGCGAGCCCTGAATGTCCTGATCAGCTTTGAGCCGACCTCGGCAGCTTTGTTGACGGGTGATCGCATGAGTTCGGTGGCCACCCGGGTGGTGGAGCTCACCGTACCGGACACCTCTTCAACCTGTGTGACGATGCCGTCCAGGCGAAGCAGCTCGGCATTGACAGCATCAATGGTCACGTCGGCCTTCTCAAGGAGCGGCGTAAGTCGCTCACGCGTCTCACTCATGAACGCGCTCGCCTCTCTGAGCGTGCGCACCATCAGCAGGACCACATAGATTCCGACGACTGCAAGAACGACCAGCAGAACGGAGAGGATCGTATCGAGTACCTGCATGGTGGCCGCACCGCTTCCGCCCGAACCTGCCGACAGTACCGCTCAAGTGTAGCAAAGCACGAACCCATAAAGCAGTACGGCTGGAAGCTCTCCGGGCGGATGCGGCTACTCGTCCTCTTCCCTCGCCGATGGCGTGAAGAACCGCCGACCCTGCAGTCCGTCGGGAAGATACTGCTGCTCGACACGGGCATCCGGGTAGTCGTGGGGATACCTGTATGCCGGATATGAATCGGCACCTGGACGATGACGGTCCCTCAGGTGGTCCGGGACACTGCGGGAGGCCCCGTCGCGGACTTCGGCAAGAGCGCTGTTGATCGCGCGATAGGCCGCGTTAGACTTCGGCGCCAGCGCGAGGTATATGGCCGCATGCGCCAGGTTGATCCGGCACTCAGGCCAGCCGATGAACTCGGCGGCCTTCACCGCAGCGTGCGCGACAGGCAGCGCATTCGGGTCGGCCAGGCCGACGTCTTCCGAAGCGAAGACCAACATCCGTCTCGCTATGAACTTGGGGTCTTCTCCCCCATGCACCATTCGGGCCAGCCAGTAGACGGTGGCGTCCGGGTCCGAGCCGCGCATCGACTTGATGAACGCCGAAACCACATCATAGTGGGCGTCCCCAGTCTTGTCGTACGTGAGCGCGCGCGTACGAGTCGCCTCGGCCACCGCATCCACCGTGATCCGCGAGACACCCTCATCGGCGGTCCGCGAGATCGACGCCGAAAGCTCAAGCGTGGTCAGTGCGCTGCGGGCATCTCCCCCGGCGGTGATAACGATGCGCTCCATGGCGTCATCATCCAGGACGAACGCGTCACCAAGGCCCCGCTCGCCATCCCGGAGCGCTGATCGGACGATGAGACGTATGTCATCGTCCGACAAGGGATGGAGCTCGAGCACGCGAGAGCGGCTGATCAGCGGCGCATTGACCTCGAAGAACGGGTTCTCGGTGGTGGCGCCCACGAGAACGATGAGACGCTCCTCAACGGCATGCAGCAATGCGTCTTGCTGTGAGCGGTTGAAGCGATGGATCTCATCGATGAAGACGATCGTTTGCTGCGCCGAGAAGGACAACCGCTCGCGCGCTCCATTGATCGCCGCTCGAACGTCTTTCACCCCGGAGCTCACAGCTGAGAGCTCGACAAAGTGCGATCGCGTCACGCCCGCGATTATCTTGGCGAGGCTCGTCTTGCCGCAACCTGCCGGTCCATAGAGGATCAAAGAAGAAAGGGCGTCGTTCTCGATAGCGGTACGTAAGACCGTCCCGGGACCGATGACGTCTTGCTGCCCGATAAATTCGTCGAGGGTGCGCGGCCGCATACGCGCGGCAAGAGGCGCACCCTCGAGTAGTGTTCGCTCAGTGAACTCCGAGAACAGGTCATCCATGCAGCTACTCCGTAGCGCGCAGGACTTCCCGGCCTATGACATCTCGGTCCACATATCCCTTGAAGCGCCAGGTCACGAACCCGTTCCCATCAACCATGATGATGTACGGGGTTCCTGACACGCCTAGGTCTGCAGCAAGCAGCGCCGCGACCTGAACATCCTCGCTGGGCGTCGAGCCTGCAGCACTGGCAAGGTTGTAGGTCACCAGATCGATCAGCCCGCGGTACTCCGTGAGTGCCGCGTCGAGTTCGGTCCTCTGGTCTTTGGTCACGACCTCGGTGTCATCGTAGAAGAAGATTGCCATAGGCCGACCATCATCGAGCTTCTCCTGGATGGCAGATGGCATCTCCGTGTTGGTGACCTCAGGGAACTGCGCAGGATAGCCTGTTTCCAGCAAAGATCTGTCCACGACTTCTTCCACCGGGTCGGTGGTGGCCGCTACAACGGGAGCGGCCTCATCCGTCTCCGCCGTCTCGGCGGTCTCATCCGTGCCGCCACATCCAACTAGAGCGAACGCCATACTGAGAACAATGAGTGCTACGAATATTCTGCGCATACTTCCCTCCACCGTGAGGCGCTCCATGAAACCCCGCCCTGCGTGGTCGGCGTGGTGAACCTGCCTCGGCAGGTGGGTGCCCGCATCTCGAAGTCGCGCTTCCCTTATCGGGATACCACTTCGCCGAGAAATGTAGGGCTCCCTCGGTAGAAGTGTTGGTTCGACCGTTTAGCCGAGTCCACGCAAGGCAGAGCCTGATTCATCCTAGCATCTCACCGAATCCGGTGCTATATCGCCCGCTGATCCTAGTCCCGCTTGAGATGAACATCCCTGAGCTGCCGGCTTGAGACCGAACCCGGAGCCCCGGTCAGCGGGCACGCACCGGACGATGTCTTCGGGAACGCGATGACGTCGCGAATGGAGCTCTTGCCCGCAAGCACCATCACCAGTCGATCGAGACCCAGGGCGATCCCTCCGTGCGGCGGCGCACCAAGTGAGAGCGCCTCCAGAAGGAAACCGAACTCCTCTTCGGCCTTGGACTCATCGTGCCCGAGAATGCCGAGGATACGACGCTGCAGCGCCGCGTCGTGGACGCGGAGCGTGCCGCCGCCGATCTCCAAACCATTCATCACGAGGTCGTATGAGTACGACAGCGTCTCCAGCGGATGATCCTCCAGCGATCCGACATGCTCGTCGAACGGACGCGTGAAGGGATGATGGTTCGCACTGTAGCTCTGCTCCTCGGCGTCCCACTTGAACAGCGGGAAGTCCACGACCCAGAGCGCCTCGAAACCCTCGCGTTCGAGTTCGAGCTCATCGGCCATATGGAGCCGGAGCACGCCGAGAACCTCATTGGCGACATCGTGTGCATCGGCGATCATCAACACGAGATCGCCGAGCTCGACATCGAGGGCCTCTTTCAGCCCGGCCATCTCTTCGTCGGTGAAGAACTTGGCGATGGGAGACCGGACGTCACCCTCGGTTGGGAACGCCACCCATGCAAGCCCTTTGGCGCCGGCGTCGAGCGCGATCTGGTTGAGCGCATCTATCTTGCTGCGGCTCCAGTCGCCCGCTCCACGCGCGTTGATGCCCTTGATGCGGCCGCCGGAGCCCAGGGCGCTCGCGAACACCTTGAACTCCGAATCGGCGAACAGCGAGCTCAAGCAGGCAAGCTCCATGCCGAAACGAAGGTCTGGTCGATCGGAGCCGTAGCGGTCCATCGCATCCGCATAAGTCATGCGACGAAGCGGTGTGACAAGATCCACGCTGGCCTCGCGCATGACCTCGTGCATGACCTCTTCCATCATTGCCAGCACGTCTTCTTGCGTGACAAACGACATCTCGATGTCGACCTGCGTGAACTCAGGCTGGCGGTCCGCACGCAAATCCTCATCCCGGAAACAGCGGGCGATCTGGTAGTAGCGCTCGACGCCACCAACCATCAGCAGCTGCTTGAAGAGCTGGGGCGACTGCGGTAACGCATAGAACTCCCCGGGGTTCAGTCGGCTTGGAACGATGAAGTCACGGGCGCCTTCCGGCGTTGATCTGCCAAGGATGGGTGTCTCCACCTCGATGAAGCCGCGATGCTCGAGCGACTTGCGGAATCGCTGTGTCACCCGGTCGCGCAGGATCAGCGCATCGAGAGCTTCGGGCCGGCGAAGATCCACATAACGGTACTTCAACCGCAGGGTCTCATCGGTCTCGATGGCGGTGTCTATCTCAAAAGGAGGCGTCTCGGAGACGTTCAGCACCTCGGCGGAGGCGATGATGACCTCGACCTCTCCGGTCTGGAGGTTGGGGTTGACCGTACCCTCCGGTCGCAACCTGACCTGGCCGGTGAGCTTGATGACCCACTCGGGACGGATCCGCTCGGCCATTACGAACGCCTCGCCGGAGGCATCCGGGTCGAAGACGGCCTGCACAAGGCCACTACGGTCCCGCAGGTCGACGAAGATGAGGCCGCCATGGTCGCGTCGGCGATGCACCCAGCCGGCAAGAGTCACAGTCTCCCCTACATTCCCGACACCCAGCGAGCCGGCAACGTGTGAACGGATCGAGTAACGTGCGTCGAACATCCGGTTCCTTCCTTCATGCACGGCTTCAGCCGAGCAGCGTCCTGGCCTGACCGGCGATGTCGCCCAGCGACACCCGGCTCTCTTCTTTGGTGGTCATGTCGCGCAGTGTTACTTCCCCGGCAGCGATCTCTTCAGGCCCGACGATGGCAACGACGCGTGCGCCGAGACGATCCGCCTGCTTGAACTGCGACTTGAGACTACGGCCCTGATGGTCCATCTCCACGGCGATGCCAGCGTCGCGCAGTTCCTGCGCGAGCGTGAAAGCCGCGTCTGCAAGCGAGGGCTCGACGAGCGCGACGTACACCTCGGCAAGCGCGGGACCGGGAACGATGACGCCGGCAGCCTGCATCGCAAGCATCGTTCGCTCAAAACCGAGCGCGAATCCGAGACCCGGAGTAGCAGGGCCACCGTACTCCTGCATGAGCCGATCGTATCGACCGCCTCCGCCGATAGCGTTCTGTGAACCGAGGCCGGCATCCACCTGGACCTCGAACACGGTGCGCGTGTAGTAGTCAAGACCGCGGACCAGCGATGGGTCCTCGATGTAGGAGACACCCGCCGCGTCCAGGAGTCGCTTCACGGTGGCGTAGTGCGCCGCGCAATCGTCGCACAGCTCGTCGCGAAGCAGCGGCGCCTCGCTCATGATCTGACTGCACTGCGGATTCTTGCAGTCGAACGCCCGCAGCGGGTTGGTCTCGGCGCGCCTGTTGCACTCCTCGCACAGACCATCGCTGTGCTCACGAATGAACGAGGCGACACGATCGCGATACACAGGACGACAGGCCTCATCGCCCATGGAGTTGATCAGCAGCCGCATGTTCTCGCGGGGCAAGCCCAGTTCGTCGAAGAAGCGCATCAAGACGATGATGACTTCGGCGTCCAACGAAGGCTCAGGCATGCCAAGCGCCTCAAGCCCGATCTGCCAGAACTGGCGCATACGCCCCTTCTGGGGACGCTCGTAGCGGAACATCGGCCCGGCGTAGTAGAGCTTCGCCGACTGGCCGTTCGCGGTCAGGTTGTGCTCCAGCGCGGCGCGAACCACGCTTGCGGTGCCCTCGGGACGCAGCGTGATAGAGCGACCGCCCTTGTCTTGGAAGGTGTACATCTCCTTGGAGACGATGTCGGTGGCCTCGCCGATACCACGAGTGAAGACCTCGGTGTGCTCGAAGAGCGGCGTGTACACCGGTGCGTAGCCATAGCGGGCGAACAGCGTCTGCGCGGTGCGCTGCAGATGCTCCCAGGTACGTGCCACTTCAGGGAGCATATCGGCTGTGCCTTTGGGTGCGCGTGCGTTCATCGAGACCTTCCCGGTGGGGTAGATGCGACCTATCAGTTTAGGCTAACAGGCCGAGAAAGACCACGCGAGACCGGCAAAGGGCCAAGCTCGTCTACGCCCTGGGGATGAACGGGTTGATCTTGCGTTCGCGAGCGATGGTAGTATCCGGGCCGTGACCCGGGTGGACCGTTGTCTCAGGTGGCAACGCGCCGAGACGGGCGACAGACGCTCGAAGCGTCCGGGCATCGCCACCCGGAAAGTCTGTACGTCCGACGCTGCCCGAGAACAACGTGTCACCTGAGAACAGATGACCATCTCCGAGAAGCGAGATACCGCCAGGGGTGTGGCCAGGAGTATGCAGCACCTCAAGCACGAGTTCGCCAGCCTCGATGTGATCACCATCAGCGAGCCTGCGATCCACTTTAGGAGCGACCGCATCGAAACCGAACTGTGCGCCACCGTTCCTGTCAGCAGAGGTGACCGCATGGGCATCCAGATCATGGACCAGCAGTGGCGCCCCGGTAGCGGCCATGAGCTCCGCAACGCCTCCAAGGTGATCGAAATGTCCGTGAGTCAGTACGATGGCCGCGACCTGACGACCCTCAAGCGCCTTGAGAATCGATCGGGCCTGGTCGGCAGGATCGATGACCACGGCACGACCGTTCGCATCGTCGCTGACGATGAAGCAGTTGGTCTCAAGCGCGCCAAGCACCAATCTCCGCAGCCTCATCGCGATGCGCCCTTCTTGCTGCCGCCCTCGGGCAGCATGCGCTTCGCATCGAAAACGCCGTCGACGGCCTTCACCGTATTGAGCACCTTGCTCAGCTGTTCCATGTCTCCCAGCTCGAACAGGAAGCGCATGGTGGCGATTCCTTGCCGATCGGTTGAAACCGCTGCGGACAACACGTTGACTCCTGCGTCGGCCATGGCGATGGAAACGTCTTGTAGCAAGCGCGTGCGGTCCAGCGCCTCGATGACGATCTCGACCTGATACGTGGATGCCTGACCTGTGTCCCACTCGACGTCGATGATT
>JAFGVD010000044.1 GCA_016938135.1 Coriobacteriia bacterium | reverse complement strand
GAGCGGACGACCGGATTCGAACCGGCGACCCCAACCTTGGCAAGGTTGTGCTCTACCAACTGAGCCACGTCCGCGCGCAAGGGGTAGTCTACCAAGGGGTATGGGGCGGTGCAAGGATGAATTCCAAAGAGTTCAAATCTCCCTGGAAAGGTACTGGCACAATCGGCACATCCTGATACAATAGGCTCCGCTGTCCTTCAAGACAGCGTGTACGGGCGCTTAGCTCAGTGGGAGAGCACTTCCTCGACGCGGAAGGGGTCATAGGTTCAAATCCTATAGCGCCCACCAAATGTACAGAGGCCTCGGCTGTCGCCGGGGCCTCTTTGTATTCGTGCACAGAACACGTCGTATCTCGGGGTATAATCTCGCAAAGCCAGCCGATGGAGGGAAGTCTATGCATGGCTTCAGGGTTTCTGCATTGTCTCTGACGCTCTGTGTCGCCCTTCTATCCGTATCATCTTCGGCGCTGGCTGCGACGAGGACGACCGAGTGGGCCAGCGGGACGGTCAGGGTGTCTGTCGACGCCACGCGTGTCTCCGGAGCTACCCGATATGACACCGCAGCCGCGATCGCGCAGGCGAGCTATCCGGGTTGGGCGGACGTCTCCAATGTGGTGATAGCATCCGGATTGGACAAGTCGCTGGCAGACCCGCTCGCTGCCGGAGGGCTCTGCTGGGCGTATGACGCGCCTATCTTGCTTGTTGAAGATACTTCTGTCCCGGCAAGCACCAAAGCCGCGCTGGAGGCTTTCGTTTCTGCCAACACCACCGTGACCGTTACCGTGGTCGGAGGTACGCGCTCGGTCTCGCAATCGTGCGTGTCCGCTCTCGAGGCTATCGTGGGGGAGGGGCAGGTGCTGCGTCCTTTCGCCGGTGTTGATCGCTTCGATACCGCCGCGCTGATCGCGGCTGAGGTCAGCCGTGTAGCATCCAGCACTCCTTCGCTCGAAATGCCCGACGTCGTGCTTGTGGCAAACGGGCTCGACGGGCAGTTCGATGCCCTGGCCTTGTCGGCCATCAGCGCTCGAATCGGAGCGCCGGTCTTGTTCGCGACGCTTTCCAGCGTCCCTGCTCAGACCAGTGCCGCGCTCAAAGCGCTTACTCCGGGTGAGATCATTGTTGCCGGTGGTACGGCGGTCGTGAGCAGCAAGACATACGACGCTCTCGGCGCTTCCGAGCGCTGGGCAGGATCCAATAGGTACGGTACGGCAGCGGTCGTGGCCGAAAGGGCTATCGGTCGGGACTGGCTTGAGGGGAGTTCATTCGGGGTGGCGGCGGCACTGCCCGACGCCTTGACGGGCTCGGTACTGTGCGCGAAGTCCGGCATGCCGTTGTTGTATACCTCGCACACCCGCGTTAGCGCCGAGCTTGCCCGGTTTGTGGAGAAGCGAGAAAGCCAGATGTCCTCGTGTACCGTGTTCGGGGGAACGGCGGTCATCTCGGCAGACACGGTGAAGCAACTGGAGGGTGCTCCGGCACGTCCCGTGCTCAACGCTCCAAGATCGACCCTAACGGCCAAGTACGCGCGGGTCACAGTCACCACGGGCGTGAACACCAGCGAATGCAGACTCTATGCAGGTGACAAGCTGGTCGCTACTAAGGCCGCGAATTCCTACGGGACAGTGGACTTCGGGAGAGTCGCGATGCCTGCATCGGGCGAGAAGCTGCGGGTCGAAGCGGGTAATCCCGAGGATGGGCTTGCTTCCGCCAGCATGACCATTCGCAGGCTCAGCTACCCGGCAAGCACATGCATAGTCGTGGATAAGTCGGACTTCCGGTTGTACTGGGTGAAGTCGGATGAGCTAATCAGCTCATATCCTGTGGCGATCGGCCGGGTTGGCATGGAGACTCCTGTTGCTATGTGGCAGATCCTTGCGAAGTACCAGACCGATCCGGCAAGCGTCTATGGTCCCCGGAAGATGCGGATGTTCCGGCAGTATGGCAGCAGTTTCGTGTACACCGCGTATGCGATCCATGGAACGAACGAACCGTGGGTGATAGGCACAAAGGCATCGCACGGGTGTATCCGGATGTACAACTCAGACGTCCTGAAGCTCTACCCGCAGGTGCCGATCGGAACCTTGGTCCAGACGCGACTCTAACTTTGGCTAGGATGCTCGCCCGGATCGGTGAGCACCTTGGAGCCAGGGTCGACGATGAATGTGGCTGCGCCGGGAAGAACACGTGCGGACATCGGTGTGCGTCGTTCCAGCGTATCTCCGTCTGCCTGAAGTGGAAGCGAAGGACTGGCGGATACCGTGATGTTGCTGGCGGTGTGTATCTCTAAAGCGGGTCGTGCCGGGTGATGGCCGACCCGGTCGAGCAAAGCCGCCCACACCGCCGGAATGAGACCTGCCACGCTGCGGGTCTTGACGATGACGACTTCGAACAGGCCATCTCGGGCATCGCTGTTGTGAGTGACCGAGAGGTCGAACTGTATCCGTGCCAGATTGACCAGCAGCACTGCGATACCCGTGGTCTTGATGCGGTGCCCGTCGAGCGTTATCTCGAATTCGGAAACGGTCGGTTGTAGGTTCTGGATAGCGCTGATTATGTAGGCACCCTCTCCGATGACCGGCTTGAGTTCACGTGCGCCGTCCATCACAGCTGCGTCGAAGCCTGCACCGGCGATTATGACGAAGCCAGAACGACGCTCGTCTGCCGTGCCCTCGCCGGTCAGGATCTCGCCCAGGTCGATGTTCACAGGGACGCCATTCATGGTCAGATCCGCCAGGGCCTCGGGATCCAGAGGCATTTTCAGATTACGTGCAAGGAGATTCGCAGTGCCGGCAGGGTAGGCCAAGATGGGTATGCCGGTGCTTCGGAGTTCGTAGGCGATGGCCGAGACGGTCCCGTCGCCTCCGGCAGCCACGACTCTGTCGTAATGGTCGGCGTCTCTGACGAGATGAGACACGTCGGCACCCTCATTGAGGAAACGGAGCGTCACCTCGGCACCCGATTCTCCAAGAGCCCGCACGAAGGCGTACAGACCCTGATCGCCCCAGCCGGAGCGCATGTTAGCCACCATGAGGATGTTCAACGTGGTCCCCGCCTCGTGAATGTCGAAGCCTGGCGAGCTTTGGGATACACTCGATTCTCAACAATGATACGGCATCTACAAGGCAAGATGAGAGGACCGTGTGCTTACGTGTACATAACCGATTCGCAGGCTCTTTCATCGTTCGTCGCGTCCATCAGTGATGCGAAGGTCATCGTTATCGACACGGAGTTCATGCGCGAGAAGACGTACTACGCCAAGCTCTGTCTGATCCAGATCGGTGTTGGCGAGGTCATTGCCGCGATCGATCCTCTCGCGATATCCGACCTCGGCCCGCTATGGCGCTTGCTTGAGCGCCCCGAGATCACCAAGGTGTTCCACGCAGGCTCCCAGGATGTTGAGATCCTTTATCGCGAGATGGGCATGACTCCGGCGCCTGTGTTCGATACGCAGATCGCGGCCACGCTGACGGGGCAGCCCGCGCAGGTGGGTTACGGGCAGCTGGTGCGCTCGGTGTTGGGAGTGGAACTCGACAAGGGCGACTCGTTCACTGACTGGTCGGCACGGCCTTTGAAGCAGACGCAGATCGAGTACGCCCTCAACGATGTCCGCTACCTCACCGAGCTGTACACTCGGCTCCACAATCAGTTGGTGGAGGCGGGCAGACTGGCTTGGCTTTCTCAGGACTTCGAACGCATGGCTGACCCTGCTACCTACGATATCGTTCCTGAAGAGCAGTGGCGACGGGTCAAGAGGGCATCTTCTCTGGATCGCAAGGCCCTGGCTGTGCTGCGGAGCGTCGCGGCGTGGCGAGAGCTTGAGGCGCAAAGGCGTGACTTGCCCAAGCGTTGGGTCATTGGCGACGAGAGTCTCATTGAGGTCGCCCGGAGAGCCCCTCAGGATTCGGCATCATTGAGCGCCATCAGGGGTCTTGGGGATCGGGCTGTCGGTCGATTCGGCTCTGGCATCATCGCAGCGGTGGCCGACGGGCTGGCTGTTCCGGAAGAAGAGCGCCCTCGTCTTGCAAAGCGAAAGAGGGGGCCAAAGGCAGCGGCGCAGCTCTCTGATTTGCTCGGGGTGCTCGTGCGTATCCGCGCACGCGATCATGGAGTCGCCCCGACGCTGCTTGCCACTCGCGATGAGATCGAAAGTTTTGCCGAGGGAGAACGTGAGAACAGTCCTCTCATGGTGGGCTGGAGACACACTCTGGTCGGCGCGGAGTTGGAGGCGCTTGTTCGAGGTGATATCTCTCTTCGTGTATCAGACGGTGAAGTAGTGGTCGAGCAGCACTGAGCTGTCCCACAATGTCAGTGGTGAGGGATATCATGGCGCGAGAGGCGAGGAGGGGCTGTGACAACCGAGAACAGGGCACTCAGCGTCTCTGACGCCATGCGTATGGCCAAAGGCGCACTGGAGCGCGTCCAGGTGCGGGTGTTGGGCGAGGTCTCCGAATGCACAGTCAAGCCTGGATACAAGGCCGTGTACTTCACTCTAGGTGACGAGTTTGCGGTTCTGCCATGCTTGATGTGGCGCGACGTCTATGCGGCGTCGGGTATGGACTTGCGCGCGGGAATGCTGGTGGAAGTGTCGGGATCGTTCACTGCATACGCTCCCAAGGGGCGCATGCAGTTCCAGGTGCGCAACATGGCGCCCGCAGGTGAGGGCGTCTTGCGCATGCAGGTTGCCGCGCTTGCCCGACGTCTCGAGGATGCCGGGCTGATGTCTGATGCGCGGAAGCGGCCTATCCCTGAGTTCCCTACGCGTATAGGACTCGTTACATCCCCCCGGGGGAAGGCGGTACACGACGTCATACGTACCCTGAGGCGCCGCTATCCTGTGGCAGAGCTCGTCATAGCGGGCGTTCGTGTCGAGGGTGAGGGGGCGGCGGATGCCATCGCCGGTGCCCTGGTCATGATGTCTGCCAGAGGAGATGTCGATGTGGTCATCCTCGCACGGGGCGGGGGAAGCTATGAGGATCTGATGCCGTTCAATACGGAGGAGGTGGCCCGGGCGGTCGCCACTAGTCGTCAGCCCGTGGTCAGCGGCATCGGTCATGAACCGGACAACACGATCGCCGACATGGTGGCCGACCTCCGTGCATCGACCCCGACAGCAGCAGCAGAAGCGGTGGCACCGTCTGTCGACGAGTTGGGCAAGCGACTCGATGGAAGGGCCAGGCGGCTGGGAAGGGCACTACATCACAGCATCCGTGGTAGTGAACATCGTTTGCGTTTGTTGCAGCAGCGACCCGTCATGCGCGAGCCGGCTTGTCTGTTCAGTACTTCGATGCAGGCTCTGGATCTCGCAGATGTCGCCCTGCGCCGCGCACTGCCTGCTCGGCTTGCCAGGGACCACGAGGCGCTCACTCATTGTGAGCAAGGTTTGGCTCGCGTGGCCGGTCGACTGACGGAGCGTCATGAAGACGCCATCGCCAGAGGTGGCGAACGTCTGACGGACGCCGGACAACGGATGGTGGAGAGAGCCATGATCGAAGTGACCGGGTACTCCGCAAGGCTGGACGATCTGTCTCCTTTGGCAATCCTTCGGCGCGGATACGCGGTATGCTATGACTCGTCAGGCAGTATGGTCGTGCGGTCGGCTGATGATGTTGCAGTGGGAGATCGCGTCGCCGTCCGCCTTGCCGAGACGAGACTCGGCTGTGTGGTTGAGTCTGTCAGATCGGAGAGCTAGATGGATGAGTTGGACAAGTCTGTGGATGAGTTGTCCTTTGGGGCAGCCCTGTCCGAGCTTGAGCAGATCGTCAAGGCGCTGGAGAGCGGACAGCTCGAGCTGGAAGATGGCCTGGCTCGGTACGAGCGGGGAGTGAGCCTGCTGAGGGCATGTAGGTCCAAGTTGGCAGATGCTGAACAACGCGTCACCATGCTGGTAGGGGAGCTTGACGAGGATGAGGCGAGCGACGCCTGACCGCTCGATAGTCCCGAGTCGTGAGCTAAAGAGGAGGGAACCACGTGTCAGAATGCATATTCTGCATGGTCGCAAAGGGCGAGATACCTTCGAAGATGGTATTCGAGGATGACGAGTTGATTGCTTTCGACGACATAGCCCCTCAAGGGCCGGTGCACACGTTGATCATCCCGAAGCAGCACTACGCGAACATGAGTGACGATGTCCCGGAAGAGCTGCTGGGTAGACTGTTTGCGGCTGCGTCGCGGGTGGCTCAGCTCAAGGGGATTGAAGAGTCCGGTTATCGTGTCATCGTGAACTCGGGGGCAGATGCGTCCCAAACGGTTCATCACCTGCACATCCATGTAATAGGCGGCAAGCCAATGTCACACGGTATGGTGAACTTCTCTGACAGATCATGATTAACCGGAGGCCTGATGAAGGATGTCGCTGTAGTCACTGAGAGCACAGCCGATCTAACGCCCGAGATCTGTGCGGAGTATGACATTTCGGTCGTCGAACTCAGCTTCACCATCGGAGACGAGGTCTACCTCAATAGCGAACTCACTCAGGAGGAGTTCTTCGCGAAGATGGCGGAGTCCCGAGAGCTCCCGAAGACGTCGCTGCCTTCGGTGGGCGCGTTCGTCGAGACGTATCGTCGCAGACTCCAAGACGCGGAGTCTGTCGTGTCGATCCATGTCTCCAGTGCGCTTTCCGGCACGATCGATGCCGCTCGCGAGGCTGCTCGGGAGTTTGGAGATCGCGTGCACGTGGTCGACAGCCTGAACCTGAGTTGGGGTGAAGGGCTGCAGGTTATCGAGGCGGCACGGGTGGCTGCTTCCGGCGCTTCCTGGCAAGACGTGGTCAAGGCGACGGAATCCGCTCGCGATAGACTGCGGATGGTAGTCGGGATTGATTCGCTTGAGAACCTCGCTAAGGGTGGTCGAATAGGGAGAGTGTCCCAGTTCCTTGGCGGAATGCTGAAGCTGCGCGTCCTTTTCACGGTGAACCCGGAAGGCTCTTTTGCCCCAGTTGCCCGGATACGCGGTGCCCAGGCGGGCCTTGTCGAGACGATGCGGTGGGTCACAGAGAAAATGGAGAACCATCGAGGAGCTACGTTTGCGGTCATGCATGCCATGTCACCTGAGAAGGCCGAGTGGCTCCGGGCAGCGATCGAGTCCAAGTTCGATGTTGTCGCCATGTACGTGGTCAAGGCTGGTCCGGTGATCAGCACGCACACGGGAAGCGGCTGGGGCGTCGCACTTTTGCCCGAAGAGACCGTTGATGCCTGACGGAGTCACCGTCACGTTCTTACCTGGCGGGGAGCGCATCGTAGTGCCGAAGGGGACTACCGTGTTGGAAGCTGCCGCCAGGGCGGGGCTGCATATCGTAGCTACGTGCGGTGGCAGGGGAACGTGTGGCAAGTGTGCGGTTCGAGTGCTGGACGGCGAGCCGGGAAGGGTTATCCCCTCTACTCGAGCCGTGCGTATGCCAAAGGGCGTCTATCTCGCCTGTCTGCTCACTGTTGAGTCGCCGGTGACGATAAAGGCGCTCAATGTCATGAAGCCTCCGCGAATCTGACCCTGAATGCGGAACGACCCCGGTCTTCAGACCGGGGTCGTCCTATTCCTTCCCTGGTTACCCCTGAGTCTCCGTAGCCTAGAGCGGCTCTTTCGAGCTGATTCATCGCGATGCCGGTCAACGATGAGTCTACACCCGGCGTAGTGCGGTTTCTCCGCATCACGCCATCGTCAGGGAAGGGAATCTGCTTCTTCTCAGAACGGTAACTCATGGCAGGGACATATGCAACAGTTGTTACATGCGACTATCTTGCATGTGACGGGGTACATGGTGCCGCCTACCGAGAAATCGCAGCCGCCGACCTGAGTGAGCGCCGTCCCAGCCGTTTCATCCCTTTACGATGGTCTCGGGGGGCGCTGTGTCCTCCTGCTATGTAGGTCAAAGCAGTCCGGGCGCTGTTTCGTTCGGATGGCTTGTCAAAGACGAGGAGGCGAGAGTATGACGGATTCGAACGCCATCGAATCGCTGTCCCACGAGTATCGTGTTGTCCAACCACAGGCATGGGTGACAGAGCGAGCGCACATCCAGACGATGGATGAGTACGAAGAGCTCTATCAGCGCTCGATCGATGATCCAGAAGGCTTCTGGGCCGACATGGCCGATGAGATGCTCCATTGGCACAAGAGGTGGGACAAGGTACTGGATTACGACTTCCATCAGCCACGAGTCGAGTGGTTCAAGGGAGGCAAGCTCAACGTCACCTACAACTGCGTTGACCGTCACCTGGAAGGCTGGAGACGGAACAAGGCGGCCCTGATCTGGGAGTCTGATGAAGGTCGCACGAAGATGTACACCTATCAGTCGCTGTACTACAAGGTGTGCAAGTTAGCGAATGTCCTCAAGAAGCACGGCATCAAGAAGGGTGATCGGGTCGCCATCTACCTGCCGATGATCCCTGAGCTCGCGGTCTCGATGTTGGCTTGTGCTCGTATCGGCGCGGTGCATTCGATCGTGTTCGCCGGATTCAGCTCATCCGCGTTACGTGACCGGATCCAGGACTGCGGTGCGCGTATGCTCATCACTGCTGATGAGGGTATCCGCGGCGGTCGCGTGGTCCCCTTGAAGGCCGAGGCGGACAGCGCTCTGTACGAGTGCCCCACTATCGAATCCGTGATCGTCGTATCTCGCGCGAGAACGCGTGTGGACATGGAGCCGGGTCGTGACTTCTGGTATCACGAGGAGGTACGCGCGGCGGATATAGGTCGACACTGTGATATCGAGTGGGTCGATGCAGAAGATCCCCTGTTCATCCTGTACACATCCGGTTCCACCGGCAAGCCGAAGGGTGTCTTGCATACCTCGGGCGGATATCTGCTCTATGCAGCGACGACCTTCCGCTATGTGTTCGACTACCATGATGAGGATGTCTACTGGTGTACGGCTGACATCGGTTGGGTCACGGGACACAGCTACATCGTTTATGGACCTCTGGCTGTAGGTGCGACCACCCTGATGTTCGAGGGCGTTCCCACCTACCCCGATGCGGGGCGTTTCTGGGAGATTGTGGAGAAGCATGGCGTGAATCAGTTCTACACCGCGCCTACCGCGATCCGTGCGTTGATGAAGTCAGGTGAGGACTTCCCGGCGAAGTACGACATGTCTACGCTCCGCGTGCTCGGGACCGTTGGTGAGCCCATCAATCCTGAGGCCTGGATGTGGTACTACAAGAACGTCGGCAACGAGCGCACGCCGATCGTGGACACCTACTGGCAGACCGAGACCGGTGGTCATATCATCACCAACTTCCCCGGTATGACTCCCATGAAGCCGGGCTCTGCGACCAAGCCGTTTTTCGGCATATCCCCGGAGATCGTCAATGAGGACGGCTCGCCCACGCCTGTGGGCTCCGGCGGCCGTCTGTGCATAAACAAGCCATGGCCCGGTATGCTGCGTGGCACCTGGGGCGACCCTGAGAACAAGCTCATGAAGGACGTGTACTTCTCGGCATTCCCCGGCAAGTACTTCACGGGTGACGGCGCGCGTGTCGATGACGACGGCTATTACTGGCTCCTGGGCCGCGTGGATGACGTCATCAACGTCTCCGGTCATCGTATGGGTACCGCTGAGATCGAGAGCGCCCTGGTGAGCCACCCCAGCGTGGCGGAGGCGGCCGTTGTCGGCTTCCCGCATGACATCAAGGGTGAGGGCATCTACGCCTATGTCATCTTGCGTGAGGGCTTTGAAGAGACGTCCGACCTGCAGAAGATCTTGTCAGGTCATGTTCGCGAGGAGATCGGGCCGATCGCGAAGCCGGACTGTATCCACTTTGTACCTGAGTTGCCTAAGACCCGTTCGGGCAAGATCATGCGCCGGATTTTGCGTAAGATCGCCGGTGGGGAGCGTGACATGGAGGCGTTCGGTGATATCTCGACGCTCGCCGATCCTTCTATCGTGCGCAAGATACTGGTGACGGCTCCGTAGGTCTGACGGTGCTACGGCATGGAATCAGGGGCGGTGGCCATATGGCTGCCGCCCCTGTCGTATTCAGGGCCTGGAGACTCGCTGTATGAGCTCGAGCAGCTCGGCGTGGAGCACAGGGTTGGCAGCGACTATGTGGCGAGTCTGAGGTGTCCACTCGCCGCCATCATGGTCCGTGACGACGGCTCCTGATTCTCGCAGTGCCACGACTCCTGCGGCGGTGTCCCAGGCCTGCAGCCCGAACTCCCAGAACGCGTCTGCGCGACCGGTAGCCACATGACAACAGTCGACCGCTGCTGAGCCGTCCCGACGAATCCCGTGGACCGTTCGCATGACCTCGGAAAAGATCGCCAGCTGGCGGCGGAGCATGGCCTCCCGGTCATAAGGAAAGCCCGTCATGATGAGCGATTCGGATATGGCGGCGGTGTCAGTGCAGGCTGTGGACACGCCGTTCAGCGTAGTGCCGCCGCCTACGGAGGCCGCCACAAGCTCTTCTGCGGGCACGTTATAGACGACGCCGACAACAGGCACTCCGTCGCTGAGCAGGGCCACGCTCACTGAATAGCAGGGAAAGCCGTGGACGAACGAAGTAGTGCCGTCTATTGGGTCGATCACCCACACGCTCGGGTCATCAAGCGAGCCGGCATCAACGCCGGCAAGGGCGTAGACCTCGGGCTCTTCAACGACGAACCGCGCACCTTCGAGCCGTTCCGCGATGGCCGAGCAGACCGCTACTCCCGATGCGACATCGGCATCAGTTACCATGTCCAGCCGACTGCTCTTGATGCGTATGGCACCCAGGTCGCCGGCCCGAGCCTTGAGGGCATCGCCGCCCGCACGTGCCGCTGAGATCGCAGTTGTCAGGTCCTGGTTCATGGCGTCGGCCTCCAACGGTTCGGGTATTCTCAGTGTAGCGGTTAGTGGACGGGTGCTTCGGTCTGGGAGGTCTCCATTGGAACGACATCAGGGTTTTGCTGCGTCTGTTCTGAACAAACAGGACGTAGCGGATATCGAACGGGACGCGTGCAATGCTCGCGGTGCCGTGTTGACCATGACCTCAGTTGCCGCATCGGGTCATCCGGGCGGGTCGTTCTCTTCGATGGAGATGTATTCGCTGCTCTACTCTGTTGCGCGCATAGACCCGCAACGCCCTCTGTGGCCCCAGCGTGATCGGATCGTGGTCAGCCACGGTCATACGTCCCCGGGTGTGTACGCAGCTCTGGCACAAAACGGATTCTTTCCCTTGGAGGATGCTGTCGCACACTTCCGACAGGCGGGTAGTCCGTTCGAGGGTCACGTGGAGCGTACGGTTCCCGGCGTGGAGTGGTCCACGGGCAATCTAGGGCAGGGCCTCTCGGCAGGTGTAGGCTTCGCACTCGCGGCGAGGATGACCGGACATGGCTGGCACACGTACGTGGCGATGAGTGACGGTGAGCAGCATAAAGGCCAGGTTGCCGAGGCAAGGCGCTTGGCCGTCAAAGAGCACCTGGTGGATCTGACGGTGATCGTCGACCTCAATGGCATCCAGATATCGGGCAGGACCAGCGATGTCATGCCCGTGGACGTGGCAGCGGATTTCGCCGCAGACGGTTGGGGAGTCATCGAGTGCGATGGTCATGATGTGCGCGCTCTCCACGAGGCCATAGCTGCAGCCGCCGGCGACGGATCGCGCCCCTTCGTGGTCGTTGCGCCTACGGTGATCGGGAAGGGCGTCTCCTTCATGGAGGGCGAGCCTGAGTTCCACGGCAGAGGATTGAAGCCCGATGAGTATGTCCGGGCAATGGCCGAGCTGGGGCTTGAGCCGGAGCTTGACCGTTTTCGCGAACTGAGAGAGCAGCCTCCCGTGACGATGGGCCTTGATGTCGCGGCACGTCCTCTCGCTTTAAGGCAGTCCCAGGGTCGCGAGTACGGTGCGGACGTTGTGACAGACAACAGGTCATCTTGGGGTGCGGCTCTCGTAGACATCTCGCGAGAGAACCCCGATATGCCGATCGCGGTCCTGGACTGCGACCTCGCGGTATCGGTGAAGACAAACGGTTTCCACGAGCAGAGACCAGAGTCATTCATTCAGTGCGGGGTAGGGGAACACAACGCCGCCACCGTTGGTGGGGCTCTTTCGGCATCAGGTGTCCTGACCTTCTGGTCGGACTTCGGCATGTTCGGCATCGACGAAGTCTACAACCAGCAGCGACTGAACGACCTGAATGAGGCGGCGCTCAAGCTCGTAGTGACGCACTGCGGACTTGATGTCGGCGAAGACGGCAAGACGCACCAGTGCCTGGACTATGTGGGCGCTTTCCGTAACACGTTCGGATGGAGAGTGCTCGTTCCGGCGGACGCCAATCAGACAGACAAGCTGGTCCGGGCATGTGCATCGATGCCCGGCAATGTGGCGGTCGCCATGGGCAGATCCAAACTGCCGATCATCACCACTACCGACGGCAAGCCGGTCTTCGGCGGAGACTATGCGTTCGACTACGGCAAGGTCACATGGGCGCGCGAGGGCACTGATGGCGTGATCCTGACCATGGGCACGGTCGCCTGGGCGGCTGTGGATGCGAGTGACCTGCTTCGCACGCAGGGCGTGTCCGTGGGGGTAGGCATAGTGTCTTCTCCCCTTGAGCTTGATGATGAGGCCATGCGCAGGTCGATGGCCGCTCCCTGGGTGCTCGTTGCGGAAGACCATCACTGGCGCACCGGGCTGTGGGCGTCGGTGGCCGAGTGGGCGGCCCTGCACCGGCCCGGCGGGTCCGTAGTCGTCCCCTTGGGCGTCAGGGGCTATTCTTCCTCTGGCGCGGCTGCGGCTCTCTATGCGGATGCGGGTCTGGATACAGCGGGAATCGTAGCGGCAGCACTCAAGGCAGCCCGCGCATGATATGCATCGCGCGTTCACGAGTCCTTCATATCGACGTGGCAATGTTTCCGTATAGATGCACAGTGATGGGCGGTGAACCGCGTGAGTCGTGATGTCCTCGTCGTTGATGACAACGCGAAGATAGTGGAGGTTCTCTCGGCGTATCTTGAAGCTGAGGGATTCTCGGTGAGAACATCGGCGGATGGTCCCGGAGCCGTTCAGGCGGTCAAAGAGCGCCGCCCGGACATCGCGCTGCTCGATATCATGCTTCCGGGTATTGACGGCATCGAACTGACACGCCGCTTCCAGCGGGAGTACTCGCTGCCGGTCATCCTGGTGACCGCTAAGTCGGATGAGGTCGACAGGCTCATCGGCCTTGAGATAGGCGCCGATGACTACATCTCAAAGCCGTTCAGCCCGCGCGAGGTCGTTGCCCGCGTGAAGGCCGTGCTCCGCCGGGTGGAGGGTAGCGTGGGGATGCAGGCCAGAGTCATTCAGCTGGGTGATCTGGAGATCGACGCAGAGCGCCGGGACGTGCGCAAGGCGGGCATTTCGGTCGACCTGACGCGTACTGAGTTCGATATCCTTGCCACGATGGCCGCGCATCCCGGGCGAGTGTACACACGGTTGCAGTTGCTTGAGGCTGCCTCTGGCGATGCGTACGACGGCTATGAACGGACTGTGGACGCTCACGTCAAGAACCTGCGTAGGAAGCTTGGAGACGACCCCAAAGATCCGCAGTATGTCCGTACCGTCTTCGGCGTCGGATACAAGGCGGATGCGGAATGAGCAAAGAGCATGACACAGCCCCGCACTCCAGGCACTCCCTCGTGTGGGTGACGTTCATATCCATCGTAGCGGTGGCACTTGGATCCATCATGACGTCGGGCCTGATCGCGCGTGCCGTTCTGTCTAACGCCTTTGCCGAATACATAGGCGGTACTGATGGTGCCACGGTGGGTGTGGGGCGGGGGATGGGTCGCATGATGCTCGGCGTCGCCGAGACGGCCTTCCTTGATGCCACCGACAAAGGGATCGCCATCTCTGCACTCGTGGGCGTGGCGTTTGCAGCAGTCGCAGCGATCTTGCTTGCGCGGCTACTGGGCCGACCGGTACGTCGTATCACTTCTGGCGCCCAGGCTCTGGCTGCCGGGGATCTCGACCACAGGGTAGCGCCAGAGGGGCCGGGTGAGTTCCAGGACCTTGCATCCGCATTCAACGATATGGCGGCATCGCTGCAGGAGTCAGAGGAGCTGCGACAGCGTCTCGTCAGCGATGTGGCGCACGAGCTGCGTAACCCGCTTGCTGCGCTTCGCGCCCAGGCAGAAGGTGTCGCCGAAGGCGTGTTGCCACTTGATGACGCACGGCTTGCATCCATCGTGGAGGACGTCGCTCATCTGTCCCATCTGGTCGACGACCTGCAGGAGCTCTCCGTGGCAGAGGCCGGCCGGTTGCGCTATGACCAGGTCAGGCTCGATGTCTGCGACCTCGTACGCCGCGAGATAGACCGTGCGGCTGCACTTGTAGAGGGGGACGTCACGTTATCGGCGAGTTGTCCATCTGAAGGGCTCTTTGTCGAGGCGGACGAGATGCGCATCGCCCAGGTGCTGCGCAACCTGCTGGGGAATGCGGTACGGCATACTGTCTCTGGCACGATCGGGGCGAACGTGGTCCCCGTCGATGGGCGTGTGCGGGTGTCGGTTATCGACACAGGTGATGGTATACCCGAAGCTGACCTGCCGTATGTTTTCGAACGCTTCTATCGGTCGGATGCCGCCAGAGCAGTGGGTACAGGAGGAAGCGGCCTGGGGTTGGCCATCTCCAAGCGCATCATTCATGATCACGGGGGCAGCGTGTTCGCGCAGCGAAACGAAGCAGGCGGTGCGACGGTCGGCTTCGAACTGCCTCGCTCAGATCTCTAGTGATCCCGGCGCTTGTCGCGCATCTCCTCGTATGCCGAGCGAACCAGTTCGAAGAACGGCTCTGAATCAGGATTGCTGATCTCAGTGAACGGGATTCCACGCTCGTCAAGGAGTGTGAGCGCAGCGGCGACCGCACGGGGCACGGAAGCCTCGACCGGCTCAGACAGTCCCACTGTGAGCTCTGGAGGGCTCATGTCCTGAACCTGGATGCCAACGCATTCCGCTTCCGGTTCGATCCCAATCAGCGATGCGGAATTGAGAACGTCCACAAAACGGACGTCATGTAGACCGTGGAAGACCTGGTTGGGGCTGAAGTCTTTCGGGGAGACGCGAACGACGGTCCCTGCCGGATGTCCGGTGCCATCAATCGCATCTATGATCAGCATGAAGTCGATGCCACGGAACATGTTTATCATGCCAAGGCCCATGGTGCCCGCATCAACGAGCTCGGTGCCTTCAGCGAAGGTGTAGTGGCTGGCCATCTCCTCCAGGACACGAACGCCGATCCCTTCATCGAGCATGAGCGGATTGCCGATGCCAAGGACCAACACACGTTGGGGTGTAGGCATGAGGAGCCTTTCTTCTCGTAGGAAATGACTCAAGGACAAAAGCGTAGGGTCTTGAAGCGTGAGCTCCAAGACCCTACGTCATCCGGAGGAAGACCGAGCTCGTTGCCCGGTCTTCCAACCGGATCACATCTAGTGCTTGCCCTCCGGCAGGGTTTCCTTCCACAGGAAGATGATCTTGCTCGGAGCGAAGTTGTAGATGTTTGCGAGGTAGGCGTGGACCATAGTGAACAGGATGAACACCCACATACCGAAGTAGTGGATGATCCGCATGTTCATCGGGCCGCCAACCATGTCGATACCGCTAGCGAAGATGCCCGCGTTCATGAACGGGGCGTAGATCGCGAAACCGGTATAGGCCTGGATGAACGTCAGCGGAATGGTCGCCAGATATGCGATCTTCTGGAGCGAGCCATACTTGCCCGAGATGACGCCTTCCTTGCGGAAGAACAAATAGTACTTGACTGTCTCAAACAGCTGATGCTTGTTCTCAGCCTGCGGCAGCCAGTTCTTGATGTCCGTATCAACCTCGCGGCTTCCAAGCTGTGTCGCGGTCTTCACGAAGAAGGCGGCGATAATGCGGAAGACGAGGGTGATCAAGATCACGTACATCGCGACGAAGTGCATGCCTCGGGCGACACCCATGAACCCGGCAGAGAAGAACGGGAAGTGGATGTAGAAGCCTGAGAACGCGAGCATGATCATGCAGATCAGGTTGATGTAGTGAGTGATCACGAAGACCAGTGGATGCGCCTCACGGTAGTGTGCGTGAGAACCCATCTACATCACCCCCATCGGCGAAGACATCACAGTGCTCTCCTTGCCGGTCTTTGTGTCCACAACGTGGACAGCACAACCGATTCAAGGATCGAAGCTGTGCGCTATGCGCAGCATCTCCAGAGGCCTTTCGACATCGAAGACCGGAGCACCGATGAGCGCCTGCTCCATCGGGCCGGCAACACCGGCGGCGTCGCGGGGTGCGATGTCCCATGTTGTGGGAGCAACGACCTGATAGCCCTGGATCTTGTTGTTCTTGATGTCGATCCAGTGACCGACTGAACCGCGGGGAGCTTCCCACAGGCCAGCACCCTGGCCGTCGAACGACTCGCGGGCCTTGAAGTACGAGGAGTCTCCGCCCTTGATGGCGCCGACGAGCTCGTTGACCCACATGAGGGCGAGGTCGACAACGTATGCAGCCTCAAGGTTGCGTGCGGCGATACGACCGAGCAGAGATACCAGAACCTCGGGCTTGCCTGCAACACCCAGCGCCTCAAGCGTGAGGTCGATGAGCGCCTTCGGCGTACGGACCGATGTGTCCTCGACGAGTGTCTTTCCGCCAGCTTCGTACACATAGGCGGCGACCATACGTGCAAGAGGACCGACCTCGGCCGGCTTCTCCTTGCAGCGTGCTGCCTTGCCGTACGAGTACTTGTTGTCTACGTTGTACTCGTCGAAGTTCACGCTGGTCTCACCCTTGGCAGGGTTGAGGCCGCTAGCCGAGTCGTACCATGAGTGCTCAACATACTCGGTGACATCGTCGGGTCCGACTTCTTCCGCCGTCAGGCCACCGGTCACGAAACCACGGGGGAGGAAGCGGTTGTACGGATCCCTGTCTGCGGAGTCGAAGACGCCCCAGCTCAGGAAGTTACCGCAGCCGCCGCCGTATGTCGTGGTCTCAAGAATGAACGGTGCGATCGCAAGTGTGTCAGGGATGAGCGCCGTATCGATGAAGTCCTTGAGCCTCGTGAAGCGGAACAGGATGTCATCCAGCTTCTGTTCGGTGGGCACGAATGCCGTACCACCAGGAACAGAGGTCATGGGATGCGGGAACTTGCCACCGATGACCGCGACGACTTCGTTGGCCACAGCCTGCATCTCGAGAGCCTCGAGGTAGTGTGCGGTAGCGATGAGGTCGAGTTCCGGCGGGAGGACGTAGCCTGGGTGGTCCCAGTAGTGACCGCCCAGGAATGACAGCTGGCCGTTCTCGGCGAATGCCGTGAGACGCTTTGCGATCGCGCCGAAGTCTGCAACACGCGTACCGGCAGCCTGCGCAAGAGCGTAGGTGTCGGCGATGTTCGCGGATAGGGCGTTGATCGGGCTCACGAAGTCGAGAGCCGCCAGCGTGTAGAACCACAGGATGTGGCTGTGCAGGAACTGTGCTGCCTCAAGCAGGTTGCGGATGAGGCGGGCGTTGTTGGGGATCTCAATGCCGAGAGCGGCTTCAGTTGACATCGAAGACGCGTGGCTGTGCGAGATCGGGCAGACGCCACAGATGCGCTGCGTTACATAGAAGGCATCCTCAGGCTGACGGTCAAGCATGACCGTCTCCATGCCGCGGTAGAGCGTTCCAGACACCCAGGCGTCTTTGACGACACCATCCGTGACTTCACACTCAACGCGAAGGTGACCTTCGATTCTGGTAACCGGGTCAATGACTGCGCGTGCCACTATTTATCGCCTCCCTTCTTCGCGAGACGCTTACGGTCGTACTTCTTCATTTCCTCCATAGGAGGTCCGTCTCCGACTCGGCCGGCGGCTTTCATGCCGAGGCCGTGTGCGACGAGAGCCGCGGCGGCTACGCCACCGACGACTGCGCCAACGGAACCAGGCTGGACGTTACCGAGCGCATCGCCCATCTGCATGTCAGCGAGCCTATGGAAGAACGGGGAGTTGTTGTCCACCCAATTCAGACCGCCGCAGCCGATGCAGGGGCTTCCAGCTTCGACGCACCAACTCGTCCTGCGGTTCCACCGCACGACAGGGCAGTTGGTGAACGTCTGCGGACCCTTGCAGCCGACCTTGTACAGGCAATAGCCCATGGCCTCTTCTTTGCTGCCGAACTCGGTAACGAACTCACCGTTCTCAAAGTGACCGCGACGCGGGCAGTTGTCGTGGATGCTCTGACCGAAGATGCCCTTCGGCATAAGCAAGTCGACAGCGCCGTACTTGCGATCCGTGTAGGAACGGGTGACCCATTCGGTCTTCTCCACGAAGGCGGCGACGTCACGGTCGGCGACCAGCAACAGCTGGACGACCATGGCGACGATCCACTCGGGGTTGACCGGGCACGTGGGCAGGTTGACGACGGGAGTCGTGATTCCTTCGTGGTTCAGCCACGCCTGGACGCCCGTTGCCTCGGCAGGGTTGGGGTAACCATAGACCCAGCCGCCGTCCACTGCACAAGATCCCACAGCGATGACAGCCGCTGCTCCGCGAGCCGCCTCGGACAGAATCTCGGTGCCCTTCTTGCCAGCGACCAGCAGGGTGTTGCCATCCTGGCCGGTCATTACCGATCCTTCGTAGATGACGATGTAGCCGCCTTCGGCAATCGTCTCCTCGATCTGCTTCTCCGCCTGCTCGCCCGCAGCAGCCATGATCGTCTCGAAATAGTTGGTCGAGAGGTAGTCGAGAACGATCGTAGCGACGTCGGGGGAGTCCACCTGTGCGATGGACTCGGTACAGCCGGTGCAAGATCCACCGTTCAGCCACAGGGTGGGCATCAGTTTCGGTGCCCCTTCGAGGGCTGCGGCAATCTGAGGTGCCATCGTCTCGGACATTCCCAGTGCTGCGGCAATGCTGCCGCAGTACTTCAGGAAGTCACGACGGGTCACGCCGCGGACCGTAAGCAGATCATGCAGCGCGTTATGCCCCTCATGCGCCATGCCATACACCTCCTTGGTGTAATAACGGTACCTACATTGCAGGAAAACCGTGAACGCCGGGCCCCATTGCCCGACTATCGAACACTAGCTCCTCCTTTCCGGATCTCGATTCGATTTCTTATGGCCTCGAACGGGAACCGATGCGCGTGACCGGCGATGCGCATCGGGCCCGAGGCTACCGTGTTGATGGCGCGACGAGAATGTCGCGCGGGACTGATTAAGAATGGTGGGGGAGAAAGGCCGCTTAGGTGGCGACCATTCCCGGGGCAGACCTGCCCCAGCGGACGCTCAAGTGTGGATGGTGTCAGATGGGGTGACGACGTATGCCGCACCTTTCCCGCAGGGACTGCCGGATGTAGAGATGCGCTGCATATTCGTATTCGTCCTGGCCGGCGTGCGCCGACGTTTTCCCATAACCCCTCGGTTCCCCTCGCGAAACCACTGATTACATAGTGTACCAATACGTTGGCGCGCACGGAATGCTAATCAGGTGGAACAATTCAATGAGTTGGTGCATATACCTGTCTTCGTGAAGTATATAGGCGACAGTCGGCAGGAATCAGGGGCTGAACGACTAATCACTATAGGAGGGGTTAGTATGTCTGAAGAGAAACTCTCCCATCAGAGGATCTTCGGGGATGCGCCGCCGAGTGGCGAAGACGAGAAGGATATCGACGCCCTTCGCGAGCGTTGCCGCAATGATCGGGATTCAATGGAGCCGCACGAAACGGCGGACTGCGCCGGGACAGACCTGGCCGAGGCGTACGAGAACGAAGAAGACGGTGGCTCGTGAGCCGTCCGCAGTCGTACTAAGGTGGAAGCTTGAGCAACGCAGCGAACGGTTTGGTCATGGACCTCCGAGGACTCACTCCCGCCATGCGGAGGCCGGTGGTCTTCGCAGTGGTGGACAAGATGCTACAGACCGATTGCCATGACAGCATCGTGATCATCTGCGATCATGACCCGTCCGGACTCGGCTACCAGTTGGATCTCAGGCGAGAGTCCCGCGGTTGTTTCGAATTCGATACGGACCAGCGTCTGGACGGCGCGTGGGTCGCGCTGATTCGTCGCCGTTTGGTCTAGGTGCTGGCCAGGCGCGGTATGAGCTCGCACAGTGCGGTCAAGTCGCCTTTATAGTCTGCAGTAGCGTTGGGATCTGTACCCACGTAGAAGGTCCGCATCCCGGTATCCGCGGCCGGCATGTCCAAGAACCTGTCATCGCCTACCATCAGACAGTCCGCCGGAGCCACGCCGACCATACCGGCTGTCTGCCTGAAGTACTCCGGATGAGGCTTGCACGCGTACATCGTCTCGTAGCTGGTGACGATCTCAAGGTCAAGATCGGTCAACCCGGCCCAGGACAAGCGCTCGTCGACTGCGATCCGGGGAAAGATCGGGTTTGTTGCGATGGCGACTTTGAGCCCATGCGAGAGCGCCGTCTCAACAGCCTGCCTGGCGTCCTTGGCGGGTCGGCAGTCGCTTCCCAGTGTGGGGAACACCTTCTCGTAGAAGCGTCCGAACGTATCCCAGTGGACTTCGAGGTCTATTCCCGTGCGTTCCAGAAGGTCCGCGTAGAAGGTCTCCTGATTCGTTAAGCCGTCGTGCTTGCCCATCATCGCGGTTGTAGCGTCCTTGATCGCGCGTAGAATGGATGCGCCGTCGCCGAGCGGGGAGAGCGTGGACGCTGCTGATTCGAGTTCCTTGAAGTACCTATGCAGAAACGACTCGAGATTGATGCGTAGCAGCGTGCCATCTAAATCGAAGAGTATCGCTCGCATGGGGCTCCCTGGGAATATGATACAGATGGGGTTGAGACTCTTGCGAATCATAGCACGCGGGTCTGTCTTTCCAACGGCACGCAAATTGCTTAAGTGCGTTGACGACGCATACCATAGGGGGTATCGTTGGAAATACGCGAGGGGGTATACCACACGGAACGTCGGACCGTGATGCCCGACGGAAGGGACGCAGCGATGTCAGTAGTCAGTGAACGGGTCGAACGCCAGCTGAAGGATATCTTCGGTGACCGAGTCAGGACCGATCGTGTTGAGCGGAAGCTTTACTCGGCTGATATCGGTGCGCTTCCCAAGCTGGTCAAGCCATTGATGCCCACGGGCGTTGCCGGAGCGGTGGTCAGACCTCAGACGGAGGAGGAAGTCCTCGCGTTGATCAAGCTTGCAAGGGCCGAGCACGTGTCGCTAGTGCCAAGAGGCATGTCGACATCGGGTTACGGTGGAGTTCTGCCTTTGCCTGGTGCGATCGTTGCGGACATGTCCGCCATGGGTAAGATCCTCGAGATAGACGCCGAGGCCAAGACCGTTCGCGTCCAGGGCGGTACTCTGTGGGAGCCTTTGCAGAAGAAGCTGAACGCAGAGGGTCTTGATCTGCGTCTGTATCCGTCCTCGCTCCCGTCTTCCACAGTGGCGGGTTGGCTTGCACAGGGTGGTGCCGGGTTTGGCAGCTACGAATACGGGTTCTTCAAGGACAGTGTTCTCTCCGCCCGCGTGATGCTTCCCGATGCTTCCATTCGCGAGTTCACCGGCGAGGAGCTTGAGACCCTCGTTGCGGACGCCGAGGGCATCACCGGCATCATCACCGAAGTCACCATTGCGCTGCGTGACCTTGGGGCCGAGGTGCACCGCGTCCTGTCGTTCCCGACGATCGCTGACCTGCAGTCGGCACTGAACGCTATCTCCGTTCAGAAGCTCCCCATCTGGTCTCTTACCTTTCTCAATCCGGAGTCGGTGCGACTCAAGAAGACGATCCCTCATCGCCACGGTCATCCTTGGGAGATGACCCACATGGGATACGAGCCGGAGTTCCCTGAGGGCTTTCTTGCCGTCATCGCGTATCCGGAGTCGCGTAGGGGAGCGATCGACGTCGCTCTGACCGCGATCATGGAGTCGAATGGCGGCACCGAGTGTGAGCCCGAGGCTGCAGAGCATGAGTGGGAGCAGCGCTTCGCTCCGATGCGCCTGAAGCGTGTCGGTCCGTCGATCGTCCCCACTGAGGTCGTCGTCCCTCTTTCGGAGCTGGGCGCGGTCCTCTCCGAGATAGACCAGCGGGTCAAGCAGTCATTCGTGCTCGAAGGCATGCTTGGCAAAGGGGACAAGGTCGTGCTGCTCGGCTTCATCCCGCACGACGAGCGTACGCTCGCGTTCAACCTGGCGTTTGCACTGTCCCTGGTGGTCATCAAGATAGCCAAGGAGCATTGCGGCGGCGCATATTCCACCGGCCTGTACTTCCGTCAGGAAGCCAAGAGCGTCCTGGGCGCCAAGAAGTACGAAGTCCTGGATTCCTTCAAGCGCTCAACTGATTCGGCAGGCATCATGAACCCGAAGAAGATACTGGGTACGGGTGCCGTGAATGCGCTTATGGGTATGGCCCTCGCCTTCGAACCGCTGGTCCGTCCCATCGCGAATGCCGCAAAAGCTCCGACCGGCGACATGGTCGGCACCAAAGACAAGAACGGCATCCCGGCGGATGTGGCGTTTTACTCATATGCATGCGCGCAGTGCGGGTACTGTGTTCCCACCTGCGAGGAGTACTCGGTTCGCGGATGGATGAGCCACTCGCCACGAGGCAAGTACGCATACCTGAAAGAGGTACTCGAAGGTCGCGAGAAGTTCGACCAGCACATGGTCGACACATTCCTGGTCTGCACCACTTGTGAGGTGTGTAATTCGCGTTGTCAGCTTCAGCTCCCGGTCGAGCACTCCTGGATGGCCATGCGCGGGAAGCTGATCCATGATGAGAAGCGCATGACGTTCCCGCCCTTCGAGATGATGGCCGCATCTCTCCGGGGCGAGCTGAACATCTGGGCCTCCAAGAAGGAGAAGCGCGCTGACTGGGTGCCCGAGCACATCAAGCCCAAGATCGATGAGTCCTCCGACATCCTCTACTTCGCAGGATGCACCGCCAGTCTGGTCAACACCGATGTGGCGCAAGCATCGGTCGAGTTGCTCGACCGTGCGGGTGTGAAGTTCAACTACATGGGTGAGGACGAGGCTTGCTGCGGCATTCCCATGAAGGTCGCCGGCAAGTGGGATGTCTTCGAGGAGATCTACGAGCACAATACCGCTGAGGCGCGCAAGCGTGGTGCGAAGACGATCGTGACTTCGTGCCCGGCCTGCGGGCTTGTATGGAAGGAGCTCTACGCCAATCTTGCCGCTGAGCGTGGCGAGGAGTACGAGTTCGAGGTCAAGCACTACTCGGAGCTTGTAGCCGACGCTATCGCAGACGGCACGCTGGAGTTCGACCACGAGGTCAACAAGAAGCTTACGTTCCACGACTCGTGCCACATGGGTCGCGCACAGGGCAATTACGAGCCGCCAAGAGACATCATCAAAGCCATTCCCGGCGTCGAGTTCGTGGAGATGGAGCACAATCATGAGGAAGCGTTGTGCTGTGGTTCGGTTCTGACCCTGATCGGTGATACACCGGTCGCGCCTGAGCTTGGCAAGATGAGGCTTGACGAGGCTGTAGCTGTCGAGGCCGACGCGATGGTGGCACTCTGCCCTTGCTGTCAGGTGCAGTTCCGTGACTCTGTCGCGAAGAAAGACATCCCCATGGAGGTAGTCGATCTGGCTCACCTTGCGATGGACGGACTCGGTATAGCACATCCGGATCCGACCGCGTACGCGAACGAGCTGTGGGGCTATTTCGAGAAGTTCATCTGGTTGATGAAGCCGGAGTCGATCGCCGACATCATGGTCACGCTGTTGCCGGAGATGATGAAGGCTATGCCCGGTGGCATGGTCCCCATGATGAAGGTTGCACGCACGATCCCGGGCGGTCTTGCGATGATGGGCAAGATGATGCCATCGATGATGCCCAAGATGATGCCATCGATGATGCCGCAGGTGATGCCTGCGATGCTTGCAGAGGTCTCGCGCAGGGTGGGTCCGCTGCCTGAGGACATGGAGGAGCTCATGCCTGATCTGCTCCCCAAGACGATGGATGCGCTGCTGCCGAACATGCTTCCCTTGGTCATCCCGGATCTTGTTCCCAAGATGCTGGAGTACATCAAGAACGAGCTGTAGTCTGATGCGCTTGCGAAGGGCGGCGGGTTTCCAAACCTGTCGCTCTTCGTGTTTACTGGGGGTACGAATACGTGTCCCGGTCAGACCGCGTTTCAGTCAGGTCTGCCACGCGCCGATAAGGAACCTATGGCCACTCCATCCAAGGCATACATAGCCGACAGGTTGCGCTCTTTCGAGATGTTCGCTGATCTCGGAGATGAAGACCTTGCGACACTGGCGGACATGATGGCTTTCAAGCAGTTCGGAAAAGGCGAGTTCATACTGACGCAGAATGAGATCGGCACAGCCATGTACTTCCTGGTGTCCGGTCGCGTGAAAGTCTCGCTGGCCTCGCCTGAAGGCAAGGAGCTGGCTTTGAACTACCTGGAGTCACCTTCTCACTTCGGCGAGATGAGCCTGGTGGATGCAGAGCCTCGCTCAGCCGATGTCATAGCTGTCACTGAAGTGGAGGCGTTTGCGCTTGACTCGCGAGACCTCTCGGCGGCCATTCAGCTGCAGCCCAGGCTGGCGTTGACCGTCATCGGCACGCTGTCTCGTCGGGTGAGGCAGTTGATCTCGCGACTTGAGGACATGGCGTTTCATGACGCCACTCATCGGGTGATGAGAGTGTTGCTCAATGTTGCGACCGCTGCGTACGAGTCGAGCGGAGTGCCTATCGTCGAAGGTCTTACGCATTACGAGATCGCAACGCTGGCCGGAACCTCTCGTGAGACCGCGAGTCGTGTGATCTCACAGCTCACAAAAGAGGGGATCGTGGGCACCAAGGGGCGCAAGATCGTGGTCGACCTCATCGCCCTCGGTACTCTTCTTGAAAGCGACTAACGGTATCTGAGCGCGAATGTCCGGTAATCGGGCTTGATAAACGGACGCAAAAGGAAGATAAACGGTACCGTTCATCATCTCTATTCTGATTCTGTGATGTTTGTCACGTCTGCCCCTGGTCCTTGCGTCGATACACTCCTCAACGTGGCATTTGCGGTAAAGGGGTGTGGGGAAACCATGCGAAGGACTTCGATCTTGATCTTCATGGTGGTACTCTGTCTGGTCTTTGCTGCCACCCCTGCACTCGCTGAAGAACCGGTCCTTGTCGACCGTGAAGTCCGGAGCACAAGCGGAGTCGACATCGCGCGTGAGTTCGTTTCAAGCGTCACAGACATCCAGTTGGGGTCGGACGGCGCGACTGTCACTCTGGATGTCGAAGGCGAAGAGCATTCCATGAACCTGGACCTTGGGGGAGAAGACGGTAAGGGACAGGTAGGAGGGTTCTTTGGTCTGGCGGCACTCTCAGGCGCGGCCCTTACTGCGATGAAGTACCTTGGCAAGATCGGTCGCTTGCTTCACTAGGGCTCCGTGCGTACGACGGCTGTATTGGGAATGTAGACCAGAAGGCCGTAAAGACAGCACGGAGGTTGCGATGAGAGAATTCACGCTAGGAGAGCTCAAGAGCTTCGATGGCACCGGTGGAAAGCCCGCGTATGTCGCGTATGCGGGTGTTGTGTATGACGTATCAGAGAGCGCGATGTGGGGCGACGGCGACCACGAGGGCATGCACTCGGCCGGGCTTGATCTCACTGAGGCGCATGAGGAAGCTCCGCACGACGAGCACATCGTTGACTTCCCCGAGGTGGGGAAGCTCGTCTAGACAGCGTCGAGGGTCAACACCGTTTCGACGTGGTAAGTCTGCGGGAACAGGTCGACAGGAGTCGCTTCTGTCGGCCTGTAACCTTTGGCGACCAGGCGCGCTGCATCGCGGGCCAGCGTTGTCGGGTCGCAAGAGACGTACACGATCCTGCGTGCCCCCGTGGACGCCAGGGACTCGACGGTGCTCTCGGCCAGTCCGGAGCGCGGCGGGTCGACGACCACCAGATCGGCCCGGCCGAGTTCGGGCAGGATCCGGTCGGCGTCGCCCGGCTCGATCTCGGCGTAGATGCCGTTCATCTCGAGGTTGCGGCGCAGATCGTTGATCGCGTGACGGGACGACTCAACGGCGATCACATTGGCTGCTCTCTCGGCGAGCGGCAGTGTGAAGGTGCCGACTCCTGCGAACAGATCGATCACATCGTCCGTACCGTCGGGATCCAGTGCCTCGATGACCGTGTGTTGCAGCTTGCGGGCGGCGGCGGTGTTCACCTGGAAGAAAGACGGCGCTGACACGAGGTAGCGGAATTCATCGAGACGCTCCTCCCAGACTCCCGGTCCGCGCAAGACTTCCACTTTGGATATGTTGCGCGCCTTCAGCTCGCCTTTGAACAGAATGCGGGTTATCGTGCGCGCACCCACCGCGTCGGTGATGATCTTGGCGGCCAGTTGACGGGGGAATGGCCCCGGTGCCGTCCAAAGGTCGACTTCGATGTTCCCGCTGGTAGAGACACGGATGCCGAGACGCTCGACCGGGGTGTCGTTTTGCGAGGAGAGATATCTGAGCGCGCCGCCAAGCGCGCGCGGTGCACGTTCCAGCTTCTTGGGCAGTAGGGCGCATCGCTCTATCGGCAGGATGTCTGTGGAACCCGCACGGGCGTAGCCGAACGCGGTTCCCTTCGGTGTCGCGGTGGCGGAGAGCTCGATCTTGTTGCGATACCCGTAGGAGTGGAGGCTGCCTAAGGTGTCACGAACGGGGATCTCGAACTTCCCGATCCTGGTCAGGGCGTCTTGCACTGACTGGCGTTTCCACTTCAATTGAGCGCCGTAGTCGACGTGCTGCCACTGGCAACCGCCACACTCTCCAAAATAGGGGCAGCGGGGTGTGACGCGGTCTGGAGAAGCAGCGATGATGGACTCTATCGCACCTTTGCGAAACCGTCCGTGATCCTCCGTGATGGTCGCACTGACCACGTCTCCTGGGCATGCGCCGTCAACGAACACGGTCACACCGTCTTCGGCGTGTGCAACACCTGCTCCGCCATATGCTAGGCTTTCGATTGTGAGGTTCACGCATGCTCCTGTCGGCTGCTGTCGGCGACCATCATACGCCAGCTCGGCAGTGGGTATCTTATTGAGTCGAGGCATTCTTCTGCCGATAGGTATGCGAATGCCATTTTCTTGGTCTTATGTTCACGAGGGTGATAGGACTCAAGGTCCGCCGAGGAGGTCATCGAACGTAGTGGCAGCAACCCAGGTACTCATCGTTCACGACGACGCGTCGTACTTCGAAAGACTCGGCTCTGCGCTCAAGGCTGCCGTGCCGGGTACGGAGACGCTCAATGCCATATCTGCGCCCCGTGGGTTGGGTATGGCCAAGCAGCATAAGCCGGATGTCATCGTTGTGGATGGCGACCTCATGGGAATGGACGGGTTTGCCTTCACGCAGGAGCTGAACGGCGATCCCGACCTCTCGGGAACGCCCGTCATGATCTTGTCTGCTGAGCCCAATGACGCTACTGCGTTGAAGGCACGTCAGGCGGGAGCTGCGGCGCATATGCCGAGCAACGCGGATCTAAGCTCACTGGTGCGCACGGTTTTCAAGCTCGCGAAGGTCGAGGTCACTGCGGCGCCGAATGCAGCGCCCCCTGCCGGGCAAACCGCCCCGAACCCGGCCGCGGCTGCTCCTCAGGCTGCACAGACGAGGCGAGTCCCACCTGTAGGTGCTTCAGCCGAGCCTCGACATGACTCCGTTCACATCGATGATCTCTTGCGTTTGATGATCGATCGCGGAGGCTCCGACCTTCATATCGCGGTCGGGAGCCCTCCGGGAATCAGGCAGCGCGGTGAGTTGCTGCCTGTGGAGAACATTCCCGTGCTGACGCCACGGGATACTCAGGAGATGATCTTGAGTCTGCTGTCCGAGGAGCAGCGCAAGCGCTTCGAGACCGAACTGGAGTTGGACTTCGCCTACAGCATCCCGGGCCTGTCTCGCTTCCGCGCCAATGTGTTCCAGCAGCGGAACTCGTTGGGTGCGGTGTTCCGCGTCATTCCCATTAAGATCCCGAGTCTGGAAGACCTCGCCCTACCCAAGGTCTGCAAGTTCCTCGCCGAGAGACCACGCGGTCTTGTCCTGGTGACCGGTCCGACCGGTTCAGGCAAGTCGACGACGCTTGCCGCCATGATCGACCACATCAACGCGAACAAGGCTCTTCATATCATCACCCTCGAAGACCCCATCGAGTTCATGCACAAGAACAAGAAGGCCTATGTCAACCAGCGTGAGATTGGCGAGGACACCCATTCGTTCACCTCGGCGCTCAAGCGTGTCTTGCGCCAGGACCCCGATGTGATCTTGGTCGGCGAGATGCGTGACCTGGAGACGATCGCTGCGGCCATCACGGCTGCCGAGACGGGCCACCTCGTCTTGGCCACATTGCACACCACGGGCGGTCCGGCGACCGTAGACCGCATCATCGATGTGTTCCCGCCTCACCAGCAGCAACAGGTCCGCATGCAGCTGTCAGGCACGCTTGAAGGCGTGCTCTCCCAGGTCCTGCTGCGGTCGACCGACGGTAAGAGCCGCGTTATGGCGATGGAGATCATGCTGGGCATCCCCGCGATCAGCAACCTGATACGGGAAGGCAAGACGCACCAGATGCCCACGATCATCCAGGGTGGAGCATCCATGGGTATGCAGACGCTCGATCAGCACCTCAAGGCGCTCCTGCAGGCTGGCAAGGTCACCTTCGAAGAGGCTATCGGCAAGGCGCAGGAGCCGCGTGAACTCGCACAGATGTTGGGACGCAAGATATAGCTGCAATCGCGGGCGCTGGAAGGGGCACAATGGACGCGGTCAAGGTCAAATGGAACGGCGGCCGACGCTTTGTCGGTTGGGACGAGGCGGGACACGGTATCGTGATGGACGCTTCCGCGCAGTTCAAGGGCGATGGCAGCGGCGCGAGGCCGCTTGAACTTGTGCTCTATGCGCTGGGCGGGTGCACGGGCATCGACATCATCGCGATCTTGGAGAAGCAGCGGCAGACAGTCAGCGATTTCGAACTCGTTATCACCGCTGAGCAGCGAGAGGAACAGCCGCGCTACTACGAGCGGATCAATATCGAGTACGTTCTGACGGGAGTGGGTCTCAAGGCTTCCGCGGTGGAGCGGGCGATCTCCCTATCGGAAGACAAGTACTGCTCGGTCAAAGGCATGTTCGGTCCGGGTGTTTCTGTGACCACAAGCTATCGCATCGTTGAAGTCTGATTCTGTGTCTGTTTGCGCCCAGGGACATGACGGAGTTCTCATTCCGGTCTACAACGAGGCCCCAACGGTCAATCTCGTGCTGGACACCGTCATGCAGGTTTTTGACGGGACCGTGATCGTCGTGGACGATGGGTCCACCGACGGTACACGCGATGCGCTGAAGTCCCGTGATGACATCGTGCTGCTTGAGCACGGCCACAATGAAGGTTACGGGCGTGCGCTTGCTGATGGCTTTGCGCTCGCTCGCGTTCGCGGTGTGCGCCGCCTTGTGACGATGGACTGCGACGGACAACATGAGCCCGCTCGGATACCGGCATTGCTGCACTCACTGGATGCCACGGGTGTGGATATCGTAAGCGGCAGCCGGTATCTGCCGGGGAGTCCGGTGGCAGGATCAGCGCCCCAACAGAGGCGTGAGGTCAACGCACGGGTCACCGCCGAGATCAACAGAGTGACCGGTTGGGGGATAACCGACGCGTTCTGTGGGTTCAAAGCGTACTGTATGGAGTCCCTAGCGATGCTGAGTCTTGGTGAAGCGGGCTACGGGATGCCGATGGAGCTGTGGGCACGCGCTTACCGCGCCGGCCTGCGCGTGACGGAAGCCCCCATCGAGCGCATATACTTCGACAACGACCGCTCGTTCGGCGAGGACCTGGACGATCCGGAGAAGCGCTTCAACTACTACATGCGCGTCTGGAATGATGCGCTGCGCGGGGAGTGAGAATGGCTGACATCGTCTGCATCGGTGCGCATCCTGACGACGTGGAGATCGGTATGGGGGCCACGGTTGCGGGGATGACCGCACAGGGCCTTGAGGTGACCATAGTCGACCTGACTGATGGAGAGCCGACGCCGCATGGTACTCACGAGACACGGATGACCGAGGCTGCCGCGGCCGCATCTTGTCTCGACGCTCAAAGAAGGACGCTCTCTCAGCCCAATCGCTACCTGTTCGACACGGTTGAGGCGAGGATCGAGCTGGCAGAGGTCTTGCGGGAGCTTCGCCCTCGAGTGCTGTTCCTTCCGTATCCGGAGGACGCACATCCCGATCATCTCTCGGCGGCTTCTATAGGCCGAGCAGCCCGTTTCTACTCGAAGTTCACCAAGACAGACATGGGGGGCAGTCCACATTACCCTGCTCGCGTGTTCCACTACATGGCGGTGCATATGCGTCTGGTCCGTGAGCCTTCGTTCATCGTCGACGTCTCGGAGACGCTTCAGACGAAGCTCGATGCGCTGGCGTGCTATGCGTCTCAATTCCAGGCCAATGAGGCCAACCGGGGAGTCATTCCGATGATGGCCGAGGCTGCTCGCATGTGGGGGACGCAGATCGGCGTGGAGGCGGGGGAGCCGTTCTTCGCCCCGGAGCCGGTGGGTATCAAGTCTGTTGCGGATCTGGTGTGACAGGCATGCTGAGAGCTCGTCATGCCACGCCCACGGGACACGGGGAGGTTCTCACAGAGCCGTCCTACGATTCCTGGGCGGCTCGCGCGCGAGACAATGCGTACGCGGTTTGTCGCTGGGACTTCTCGGTGGGAGGCATGTCCGCTCCATCGCTACGTCGACTTGCGCGACGTGAGAGCGTGGCCGAGGCGGGTGCGTATTCACGCAGGATGGGAATCGACGTCGCGGCGGTGGAGGCAGAGCCGGAGTTGCTGGTGGTCACCGGCCATCAGCCCGAGCTCTATCATCCCGGCGTGTGGGTCAAAGACTTCCTTCTGCAGCGGCTGGCGGATGAGACAGGAGCGGCTGCGCTCGACCTGGTGGTCGACACCGACTCGTTCGACCACGTGGACCTTAAGACGCCATGTATGCGACCGGCGGTCGGACGATGCAGCGCTGTCCTTGCCACCGCCGGGCCGGGCGGATGCTACGTATGTTCCGATGTGCCAACTTCTGACGACATAGCCGCCTTTTGTGCGGCGGGCGGAGATGCGCTGACAACATTGCCGGCACCAGCACTGGCGCGGCACTTTGACGCCTTTTGCGAGGCGATGGAGATATCCCGCTCGCATGCTGATGACCTTGCTCAGGCCGTCACCGGCGCTCGCCGACGCTTTGAGGCGTCGGCCGGCACCGACTATCTCGAGCTTGGCGTTTCGCGCCAGTCGCGGACCTCTGCTTTTCGGCGGTTCGCTGTATCGATAGCGCTGGATGCGGCCGGGTTCAGCACTGTTTTCAACTCCGAGCTGGAGGCCTACCGTTCGCGCACAGGAACACGCTCCAAGGCCCAGCCGTTTCCTGACCTCGCCGTTGACGACGATTACGTCGAGATCCCGTTCTGGGTCCTCTCGGCTGGCATAAGGCGTTCGGCGCGAGTGTCCACCGGTGCGCCTATCCGGCTGCTCGCGGGCGATGAGCAGGTGTGCGAGCTTTCCGATGACGTCGAGACGTCCATGCGAGCTCTGGAGCAAGCCGATGCGCTGCTCGTCCCCAGGGCCGTGTCTCTGACGCTGTTCAATCGTCTGTTCGTCGCCGACCTGTTCATTCACGGGGTGGGCGGCGGTCGGTATGACCGCGTCACGGATGCGGTCGCACGGCGCTACTACGGAGTCGAACCGCCTCCCTTTGTGGTCGCATCGATGACGCTGTTCCTTCCGCTTGGCGCGCATGAGGTGACTGAGGAGGAGATCGTTGGCCTTGAGCAGCGCCTCAAGCGTCTGGAGCACAATCCCGATCAGTTGATGGACGAGGTGGAGTTCGACGATCCGTCCGAACGCCTCGAGGCGGAGGCACTGGTTGCCGAGAAGTGCTCGCTGGTCACACGGATCGCCGAACCGGGCGCTGACAAGAAGGCGATCGGGCAGCGGATCCGTGCCGTCAACAGCCGGCTCGCAGCCATCATGGCGCCTGTCGTCGAGGAGACCGAGCAGCTCCTGGCGGCCACCCGCGCCCAGAAGGAAGCCTCCGAGGTGCTCACTGACCGGACCTATCCGTACTGTCTATGGAGTCCGCAAGAGGTCATGGATAAAGTGCGATGACCCGGAGCTTGTGCCTGGTGGTATCATTGGTGCACCCGTTTTTGGGGAATCGCCGGTACGTTGAAAGGACCATGTGATATGGGTAAGCCTGTCGTCGATCCTGATCTGTGTACTGCCTGTGGCATCTGTGTCGATGAGTGCCCCACAAGCGCTCTCGATCTTGAGGATGTAGCCGTTCTGGCTCGTCCCGATGACTGCACTGAGTGTGGAACCTGCGCCGATGTGTGCCCGAACGAGGCGATCGAGCTCAAGTAGTCCGCACTGTTGTTCCTTGATGAGGCCGGTACCCCCTTGGGGCCGGCCTCATTGATCATCCCCGGGGACCCTGGCGGTCGTGGATGTAGAACTTGGGTTCTTTGCCCTGCAGCATGCCGATGAACCGCTTGTGGTGTGCCGCGTAGACCAGCGCGCCCATGACTGCCGCGAAGATCCAGTCGGGTGAACGCAACACCACTGCGGCTATCGGAAGCACGATGGAGGCGACGACCTGGCCCGCCATCATGTAGTGCGTGATCGCGATGACTGCAAGCCCGACGATCACTACAGCCAGGAAGAACCGCCAGTCATACGCCAGAAGTGCACCGGCACCCGTTGCAAGTCCTTTGCCGGTTCGGAGCAGCCGCTTCTTGATGATGCCGAGCCACAGCGAGTAGTTGTGGCCAATGACTGCGCCGGCAACCGCCGCCATAGGTACGTAGTACGTGCCGACCGTCCACCAGCCGGTGCCTGCCGAGGCGAGCGTCGCGCCCCACGGGCTCACCAGCAGGGACAGACCGCCTACGACAACGAGTTTCGCCAGCGCGACAGGGGCGAGTCCCTTGATGAAGTCTGCGGACATAGCCACAGCGAACCAGGTCCATGAGCCTGTGGTGCGGCGCACGTTCATGGCACCTACGTTCCCGGATCCGTGCGTGGTGATGTCCTCGCCTGTGACATGTCTCGCTATGAAGTAGGCGTTCGGGAACGACCCGATCAGATAGGCGAGAAGAAACGTCAAACCCATCACGTTCCAGCCGCCGGAGACAGGACCGGAAATCATTCCGGCCTCGGTACGATGACCTCTAGACCAGCCGCGATGACCGACACTTCGTAGTGGTCTGAAAGAAGCACTTCGCCGTCAACCTGACCCGCAACCGGAGCGTCGGACCACAGCTCGACCCTGGCATGACGCTGCATATGCACCATCGACATCCACTTGTGCTTGCCGGTGACCACGAAGGGGAGTCGCCATAGGGCGGAAGGAAGCGAGATCTTGTCGATGATGCACATATCCAACAATCCGTCGTCGTCGATCGCTTTGGGATTGATGAAGAAGCCGCCGCCGTACGTGGGTCCGTTGGTGAGGGCCATGATGAGGATGTCTCGCTCCTGGACGGGACCATCGTTGAGCTTCACCCGCACATCATGTGCGTAGAACTGATGCAGCAAGACGTACATGAGAGCCCTGAAATACAGGGGCAGCCCCGACCAACCGGTGGTGACCTTGAACTCCACTGCCTTTGCGGTCACCCTCGCATCAAGACCGATCGCAAGCGAGTTGGCGAAGTATGTGCCGTTGCACACGCCCACGTCGACGCGTTTACGTTCTCCCGAGAGGACCTGCCGTACCGCGGTGACGAGGTCTTTGGAGATGCCAAGGGTGCGTCGCCAGTCGTTGCCGGAGCCGGTGGGCAGGATCGACATGGCAGGCCTGTCATCTTCAGGCCGTGCCATGATGCCGTTGAGCACCTCATGTGCCGTGCCATCGCCGCCTACCGCGATGATCACGTGGAATCCGACCGCCTCGCGGGCAAGCTCGGTTGCGTGTCCGGGCCTCTCGGTCAACACGGTTTCGTGTTCGACGGTTCCGTCGATGAGTTCCTCGATGACGGGAATGAGGGGAGCTGTCTCTCCGTGTCGTGCAGCGGGGTTGATGATTATGAGTGCTCTGCCAAGTGTCATGGGTCTCATCGGTCCCTTCGGGCCGTCGGGGTGAGAGCTCCACTAGCCGCGGTCAGCTACCGCATCTATCAGGATAGCCGTCGTCGTTCGGGTTGGAAACAGCACTGTGCTGTGCTACTGTTCTCGGGCGGTACAGCGCGCCCTCGTAGCTCAGCGGATAGAGCGTCTGCCTCCGGAGCAGAAGGCCACAGGTTCGAGTCCTGTCGGGGGCACCAGACCCGGAAACACCGAAGGCCCGATCGATGCGATCGGGCCTTCGCTTATCAGTGAACAAGAGAGGTCTAGTGCCCCTCGGCGCGCTCTCTTTGGTACTCCTCGACTATCTTCTTCGCAAGGTCTCCGGGTACAGGTTCGTAGCTATCTATGGAGATCGTGTAGCGGCCTGTCCCGCTGGTGATGGAGCGCAGGTGCGAAGAGTAGTGCACCACTTCGGCGTAGGGCGCTTGAGCGCTGATGGTCTGAACGCCGGGTCGTGGTGCGCCCATTCCCAGGATGCGCCCGCGGATCGATGATATGTCACCCATGACCGCACCTGCATAGTCGTCGGGTACCTCGATCTCCAGCGTGGCCATGGGTTCGAGCAAGATCATGTCCGCCTTCTCGACGGCCGCCTTGAAGCCAATCCTCGCCGCTGTTCGGAACGCCATCTCGTTGGAGTCCACAGCGTGATAGGAGCCGTCGTACACGGCGACCTTCACGTCTACGATCGGGTAACCCGCCAAGACGCCGTGGGTCATGGTCTCCTGGACACCCTTGTCCACCGCAGGGATGAACTGGCGAGGGATCCTGCCGCCGACGATTTCGTCGAGGAACTCGTAGCCCCTACCATGGTTCGGCTCGACACGCAGCCAGCAGTCTCCAAACTGCCCGCTGCCGCCGGTCTGCTTCTTGTGGCGGCCCTGGGCGGTGGCTTTGGTGCGGATTGTCTCACGGTAGGGGATCCTGAGCTCCTCGAGCTCAGCCTCCACATGGAATCGCTCGTGCAGACGGGAGAGCACCACATCGATGGCCGTTTCTCCCACCGCCGAGATGACGGTCTGGTGCGTCTCCTCATCCCTTCGGAGGACGAGCAGGGGATCCTCGTCCACGAGGGACTTGAGCGCGGTGCCCAGCTTGTCCTCGTCGGCTTTGGTCTTTGCGATGATCGCGACCGGATACAGCGGCTCGGGAAGGGGCAGTGTCGCGAAGTCCGTCTTGCCATCGACGCTGAGCGTGTCGTTGGTGAGGGTGTCGCTCAGCTTCGCAAGGACGACGATGTCGCCCGCTGGTGCCGCTTCGATGTCCGTGGTGTCTTTACCGAGCGCTTTCAACACGTGTGCAACGCGCTCCTTTTTGCCTGTACGGGAGTTGATGAGTTCGGTGTTCGGAGTGAGAGTGCCAGCGACCACTTTGACGAACGACAGGCGGCCGACGTACTGATCCGACATGCTCTTGAACACGAACAGCGTGGTTGCGCCTTCGATAGTGATGGGCACCTCTTCGCCATCGCGAGTGAGCAATGGCCCGTGTGCGGTGGGCTCGGGGAAGAAGGAGACGATCTCATCCATCAGGTCGCGAACGCCGATGAGGCGCGTAGCGGATCCGATGAACACCGGGATGAAGATACCCTGGGCTATGGCAAGGCCGAGAAGACGCTCAAGGTCTTCCTGGCTCAGAGTCTCACCTTCGAGGTACTTCTCCATCAGGTCATCATCGGCCTCTGCGACAAGCTCCAGGAGCTTCTCTCGCCATTCGGCCGCGGTCTCGCTGTACTCGGCAGGGATGTCGACGACGTTGACCTTGTTGTCGTCAGTGTGGATGTAGGCCTTCATGCGGATGACATCGATGACACCCGTAAAGTCATCCTCGCTGCCGATGGGAATCTGGACCGCTCCAACCCGATGGCCGAATGCGTCGTCCAGTGACTGCATCGCGGTCTCGAAGCTGGCGTGTTCTTTGTCCAGACGGTTGATGAACACGGCGCGAGCGATCCCGATCTCTCCGGCGGCCTCCCAGAGTTGAGCTGTCTGGACCTGTGGGCCGGAGACGGCATCCACTACGAACAGGGCCATCTCCGCGGCTTCGAGCCCTGCAATGGCGTCGCCTACGAAGTCGGCATAGCCGGGAGTATCGATGATGTTGATCTTGACGTCTTTGTGAACGAACGGAGCGAGCGAGAGGTTGACGGACATCTTCCGTTTAAGCTCTTCGCTGTCATAGTCAAGTGACGAGTGACCGTCATCGACGCTGCCGAGGCGTGGCGTCTCGCCGGCCATGTAGAGCATTGCCTCGGCGAGGGATGTCTTCCCCGCGCCCCCATGGCCCACCAACGCGACGTTCCGGACCCTGTCGGTACTTGGCGCTCCCATGCGCATCGCCTCCCGTGGCTCACAAACTGACGATAGAAGATGCCGCGATCGTCGAGGTTCGGCGTCCGCGGCGGGTCCCGTGTCTTACACAGAAACCCTGGTGGCGCGACGAACGATTGTGACGCGATAAGATGCAAGGCAAACATAGCACATACGCCGGTTCCTGCTCTGCAATTGGCGCTTCTGAGGTGTCGGGTTACTCGGCGGTTCCCGCATTGGTAGAATAGGACGGTCCACTACCGGCACCACACTCTCCTAGGAGGAGCCGATGCACGTATCAGAGATCGAACTCACAGGGTCGGAGACGGCCGTTGTCACCACGTCGAAGGGAGTCGTCAAGCTGTCGTTCTTCGGCGACGACGCCCCTAACACGGTTGCCACGTTCGTGGAGCTTTCTCGTGATGGCTATTTTGATGGCATCAAGTTCCACCGGGTCGAGCCCAACTTCGTCGTCCAGGGAGGCGACCCGCTGACCAAGCCTTTGAGCGAAGACGAAGTACGCGAGATCGTGCGCAGGCAGAAGGCCCAGATGTACTCCCCGTCCGATCCTGCTCTGGGCACAGGTGGTCCAGGCTTCAATCTGGCTGCCGAGTTCAACGAGCGGCCCCATCTTGAGGGAACCTTGTCGATGGCGCGGTCGCAGAACCCGGATTCAGCCGGATCGCAGTTCTATATCTGTTTCGGCCCGCAGCCGTTCCTTGACGGGCAGTACACGGTGTTCGGTGAGGTGACAGAGGGTATGGACGTCGTTCATTCCATCGCGGTAGGCGACACCATAGAGTCCATCGTCATCGATCAGCGGCCATAGCCGAGACAGGGGAACCAGTGGATGACGCGAGATTCCAGCAAGGGGTAGAGGCGTACAAGAGTCGAGATTTCCGTGTCGCCGCGAGAGAGTTCTTGGGCGCGACGACAGGGAACAACGATGGCCTTGCGTATCACCAGGCCGGCAACGCACTCATGCGCCTGAAGCGCTACGACGACGCCGCCGCGGTGTACAGAAAAGCCCTCAACGACGGCGAGTATGAGCGCCGATCCTCCGTTCAGGCGAATCTGGGCGCCGCCCTGGTGGCAGGAAAGCATCCTGAGGAGTCCCTCGCCGCCTATCAGGCGGCCCTGGATGACCCCGGCTACGATTGCCGATACAAGGCCCTTCAGGGCATGGCGGGAGCGCTCCTGGAACTCGGCCACGCCGAGAAGGCTGCGGACTCGTATCGGATGGCTGCGCTCGATGACGCCAACCCCGATCCCGGAAAGGCGCTCAACAACCTGGGTCTGGCGTACATGAGTCTCGGTCGTCCACAAGATGCCGTTGAGGCGTATCGCGCGGCTGTGGATATGGATCGGTACGCAGGGCGGGGAAAGGCCTCGGCGAATCTCGGCATGGCATATGTCGCTCTCGGAATGCACGAGAAGGCGGCAAGGGCGTTTGAGCGTGCAGGGAGCGAGTTCGACTACGAGCTTCCCGCTGCCGCCGTCGCTGCGTTCGAAGCGAGCACAGAGGCACTGGCGCGACCGGAGGTCGTCGAGGGGTGGCGTACGGGTGAGCTGCCTCCTTTGGATATGACTCCCCGGCCGGACATCAGTGCTGAGCTTCAGGAGCCTGTGAGTGAGTTCTTCACCAGGACCGACAGCGACATGAAGGCCAGTGACAGAGAGGAGCGCAAGCGCGAACGTGTTGAGCGGCGCAGTTCGCGCAACGTGTGGCTCACTGTTGCTGTGTGGTCGGCCGTCGGTATCGCGCTCTTCGGTGTTCTGGCGTTCGCGTGGTTGAGCGGCATCGGGTATCCAACGCAGACCATGACGGTGACCGGCCTGTTGGACGCCCATGCCGAGGGAGCGAGCGTGTCCGAATACTGGGTCGCGGTCCCCACTGCTGACGTTGAGAAAGAGATGGGCAACCTGCCCGTCGATTTCACCTATGAGCTTGGAGCAGTCGAACGCTCTGCCAAGACATCCAAAGTGGTCGTCACCGTGATGCTGGAGACGGGTGCCCCGCTCACGTACCAGGTACTCATGGTGCGCGAAGGAGTGGGCTGGAAAGTCAACGGGATAACCAATGACTGGCGTTCCACCGGTGGCGGTTCGTGACAACTAGATAGAGGTTTCGGGTTGCGCGCGGCGAAACTTTGTTGCTATATGACACAAAGTGTTTTGCCCCCGGCATAAGGAGAACGCGTGACTCAGAAGACATATGTAATGATCAAGCCTGACGCAGTCGCACGTGGTCTTGTGGGCCAGATCGTGGCTCGCTTTGAGGCTACAGGTCTCACTATCGAGCGCATGCAGCACGGCATGGTCACCCCGCAGCAGGCTGCTGCCAATTACGTCGAGCACGAGGGCAAGCCGTTTTACGCTGGCCTCGTCGAGTACATCACCTCGGGACCCGTCGTGAAGATGGTCCTGTCCGGTCCCTCTGCTGTGCCGGTCGTGCGCAAGCTCATGGGCGCCACCAACCCTGCAGACGCCGCCCCCGGAACGATCCGCGGCGACTTCGGTCTGACTCTCGATGCGAACATCATCCACGGCTCTGACTCTCCGGAAAGCGCTGAGCGCGAGATAGCCATTTTCTTCGGCTAGATCCGGACCGACCGTTGGCTTTCATGACCCGCGTGAGGGGGCCTCGATGTTCTTTCGTGTAGTGGATAAGGAGCGCCTGCCGGATCTCATCGCCGGACTATCGTCCGACCATGAGGTCATCGGACCGATCGAGAAGGATGGCCGATTCGTCTTCGCGCCTATCTCGGATCCTTCGCAGATCCGTCTGGACTATGATACGACGCTCCTTCCTCCGAAGAAGTGGCTCATGCCACCGGAGGAGACGATGATGCACTTCAATTGTGCCGATGAAGAAGTCACCGATGATACCGTGGTTGCGTCTCCGCGTGTCCTGTTCGGCTTGCATCCGTGTGACATCAATTCGCTGTTGCTGCTGGACAACGTTTTCTTGCAGGGCCACGTCGATCCGTACTACAAGGCCCGTCGGGATAACACGCTGATCGTGGGAATGTCATGCACGCCTTCGCCGACGTGCTTCTGCAACGTGTGGGACACCGACGAGGTCCATTGGGGCTTTGATATCTTCCTCACCGATCTTGGCGATCGCTACTACGCGTCGCTACGAACGGTCAAAGGGGCGGAGGTCCTGGACAGGCACGTGGACAGCCGGGCCGTGACCGAGAAGGACACAGCCGATTTCCAGCAGGTCGTGCATGAGTTCAAGCAGGGCTTCTCGAACAATGTGGACACTGCGCAGCTGCCGGTGTTGCTCGATGCCAAGTTCGATAGTCCCGTGTGGGACGACTTCGGCAGCGAGTGCTTGTCATGCGGGGCGTGCTCGATGGTGTGCCCGACCTGCTACTGCTTCGACGTCAAGGACAGACTCGAGGTCGATCAGAAGTCAGGCGCTCGCGTCCGCACCTGGGACTCTTGTCAGTTCAAGGAATTCGCCGCTGTAGCACATGGACAGAACTTCCGAGAGGACCGCTCGAGCCGCCTGAAGTACCGCTACTACCACAAGTACTGGGGCTATCTGTCCAAGTTTGAGCGGGTCCTTTGTGTCGGATGTGGGCGTTGTACGCTTGCTTGTCCATCCGGGATCAGCCCCGTCAAGGTCATTGAAGCGCTGCAGGCTGGGGGGTCTCGATGAATGACATACGTGTGGATGAGTGCGCGTGCGACGGTGTGGGCAATGCCTATCGTCCCTGGCCGGCCAGGATCACCTCCATCCAAGATCTCACGGAGAAAGAGAAGCTCTTCGAACTCCGTCTGATCGACCCTGAGGTAAGGGAGGCTTTCAAGTTCCACGCCGGTCAGTTCGCTGAGATATCCATATTCGGTGTGGGCGAGGCTCCGATCTCGATTTCGTCGGCTCCCAGCAAGCAGGGCTTCATCGAGCTGTGTGTTCGTAACACAGGCGATGTGACAGGTGCTCTTCATAAGAAGCAGTGCGGAGATATCGTTGGTCTTCGTGGCCCGCTTGGACGCGGTTTTCCGTTCGAGCAGATGAAGGGCAACGATATTCTGCTGGTCGCCGGCGGGTTAGGGATCGCACCGCTTAAGTCCTTGATCAATCACATTCACGATGAGCGACATGAATTCGGAAAAGTCACGATCATGTATGGAGCGAAGAACCCGGGTGAGGTGCTCTTCCGCCATCAGTTCGATATGTGGAAGCATCGGGAGGATTTTGACTTGATGCTGACCGTTGATGAGTCTGATGACACATGGGACGGTCCGGTCGGAGTCGTGACCAAGCTGTTCGATCAGGTCGACGTCGATCCTGATTGTACTTACGGTGCCATCTGCGGACCCCCGGTCATGTACAAGTACGTGATCGAAGAGATGCGCAAGAAGAACATGGATGTCGACAAGATCTACATGTCATTCGAGCGAAGGATGAAGTGCGGCATCGGAAAGTGCGGTCATTGCGGCGTGGGTCACCAGTACGCATGTATCGATGGTCCGGTGTTCAGTTATTGGGAAGCTATGAACCTACAGGAGGCGATATAGTTGGCGCCTCGTGTAGTGGTTGTAGGTCTCGCCAGTGATTTTGGCTGCCAGGTCCAGATAACCAACATCGAAGATCACCTGCTGGAGATGCTGGATGTGATCGACCTCGGGTATTGGCAGCTCGCATCGTCCGGGCACATGCCCGCTGAGTACGACATCGCGGTAGTAGAAGGTGCTGTCACCACCCTGGAGCACGTCGAGCTGCTGAAGCGACTGAGAAAGACGGCTTCGGTCGTCATGACGATCGGGACATGCGCCCACACGGGCGGTATTCCTGCGCTCGCGAACCGCTGTGACCTCGATGCAGCCTACAGCGCTGTGTACGGGGAGGGATCCGATGTCGCACGGGGGCGGTGTGCACCGGGCCCGGTTCACTCTGTGATCGACGTCGATTATCAGGTCCCGGGTTGTCCCATCGACACCGATGAGTTCCTTGCCGTCCTGTCAAAAGCGCTTCAGGGTCTTGCGGACCCGCTGCCGGGCGATCCGATGTGTGCGGTGTGCAAGACCAAGGAGAATGTCTGCCTGCTTGACCGCGGCGAGATCTGTCTTGGACTTGTGACGCGGACGGGTTGTGGGGCGAAGTGCCCGAGTCTCGGTCGTCCTTGCACCGGATGTCGTGGACTGGCTCCTGACGCCAATTTCGATGCGGCTCGCAAAGTGCTTGCCAGCAAAGGATTCGATCCGAACGAATTGGATCGTCGCTTCGATCTGTACAACGCGGTCCGGGAGGGCGTCCGATGAGCATCATCACCGTAGAACACGTTGCGCGTATCGAAGGTCATGGGACGATCCACGTCGAGCTTGAAGGTTCGACAGTCAAAGACGTCCACATGGAGATCATCGAGCCTGCTCGCTTTTTTGAGCCGATGGTCGTTGGCCGCCGGTTCGATGAGGTCTCGCTTGTCACCAGTCGCATCTGTGGCATCTGTTCGCCCAACCATGCGGTGACGTCGCTGAAAGCGATCGAGGACGCGTTGGGCATTCAGGTTAGCGAGCGCACCAAGCTGCTTCGCAAGCTGCTCGTATACGGATCCTATCTGCAGAACCATGCCACGCATCTCTATATCTTCTCGGCACCGGACTTTCTCGGTCTGCCGAGCGTGTTTCCCCTGGCAGAAACGCATCCCGATGTCCTTGAGCGGGCACTGAAGATCAAGAAGGCGGGCAACGAGCTTTGCACTCTCGTTGGAGGGCGTCCGGTTCATCCGGTGACGGCTGTTGTTGGCGGGTTCACACATGAGCCGGGTGCTGACGAGCTTGAAGCCTTCCGCGACAGACTGCTCGCGCTCGTGGACGATGCAGTTGTGACAGCGCAGTTGTTCGACTCGTTCGATGTCCCGGAGTTCGCCTCATCGTGTGAAATGCTGGCGTTGGCTGACACCGAGGAGTATGCGGTCTATGACGGCAACACCGCAGCGCTTGAGGCCGGGTGGAACCGCCCGGTCCAAGAGTACCGTGCCTTCATCGATGAGCAGGTCGTGGGTCACAGCAACGCCAAGCACAGCACGTCTGATGGTCGCTCGTTCATGACAGGAGCGATCGCCCGGGTCAATCTGTCGGGCAAACAGCTCATGCCGCGTGCCGCGGAGGCGCTTGCGTCTCTTAGCACGGGTGCAGTCGGGAAGAACACCTTCTTGAACAACGTGTGCCAGGCGATCGAGTTGATCGATGCCTGTGAGCGTTGCGCGGTGTACTGCGACCGTCTTGTCGCTGAGGGTGGGACCAGTACCCCGGTCAAGTACGAGGTGAGGGCAGGATTCGGCGTTGGAGCCACGGAGGCTCCCCGGGGTACCGTGTATCACAGCTACACGCTTGATGATGACGGGTTCGTGCTGTCTGGAGACATCATCACTCCAACGGCTCAGAATCTCGGGAACCTCGACGCTGACATGCGGGCATTCGCACCGACTGTGGCGGGTTTGCCGCATGACGAGTTCATCCTTCAAGTGGAGGAACTGGTTCGTGCATACGACCTCTGCTTGTCTTGCTCGGTACACTGACCGTTGACCGTCACAACGCCGCCGTTCACGGACGGCGGCGTTCGTGTTTGCAGGAACGGACGTCGAATCGACGAAGTGAGTCTGACCGATGGTCCGGTCCGGTGATAGGGGGTAGTGGATTTGGCGAAGGGCGCGTTTAAGGGCGGTATCCATCCGCCGGATCGTAAGGCGGCTACTGCCGGCAGTCCAGTCGAATGGATGCCGGTTCCGTCGCGGCTCGTTCTACCGATGAGCCAGCACCTCGGCGCGCCGTGCGCTCCGATCGTGGAAGTGGGCCAGCATGTGAGCCGGGGTGAAGTCATCGGCTCGGTAGACGCCTTCGTGAGTGCACCCGTGCACAGTCCTGTCGATGGTGAAGTGACCGCAATCGCTCCCTGCCTTACCGCGGCGGGGTCACGCGTGACCGCGGTGACCATCAAGCCCGATGCGGAGCAAGACCTCGGGTCTTTCCTCCGTGTCGAGGCCGACGACCCCAAGTCTGCAGTTCGCGCAGCCGGGGTCGTGGGTATGGGCGGCGCCACGTTCCCTACCACCGTGAAACTGTCTCCTCCGGCTGATACACCCGTCAACACGGTCATACTCAACGGCTGTGAGTGTGAGCCCTTTCTCACGTGCGACCACAGGCTGATGCTGGAGACTCCGTCGCGAGTCATCGATGGCGCTCAGAAGATCGCCGAGCTGATCGGTGCCTCTCGAATCGTCATCTGCGTGGAAGACAACAAGCAAGACGCTATCGAGGCGCTGCGTGCTGCCGCTCCCGGGACCGTTGAGGTGCGGGCGCTGCCCACCAGATACCCTCAAGGTGCAGAGAAGCAGCTCATATGGGCGATCCTTGCCAAAGAGGTCCCGCACGGCAAGCTGCCTGCGGCGACGGGTGCGCTTGTGCACAACGTGGCCACAGCGGCAGCTATCGCCGACGCCATCGATACGGGCAAGCCGCTCACGGAGCGCATCGTGACCGTAACGGGAGCTGTGAAGCGTCCGGGCAACTACCGGGTGCTTCTCGGCACGCTTATCTCCGACCTGATAGAGCATGCGGGCGGTACCGTCGGTGAGGTCGGCAGGATCATAGCCGGTGGCCCAATGACCGGTCCGGCGTTGGCGTCTTTGGACGTTCCGGTCGCCAAGGGGACATCAGGCATCGTCGTCCTGACGCCGCAGGAGGCGTCGCCCCTGGTGGAGGACGACCAGGCGTGTATCCGGTGTGGTCGTTGTTCCGAGGCGTGCCCGATGTTTCTGCAGCCCTATGCGATCGGCAACTACTCGGCCCGTCAGGACTGGAATGGGGCCGGTCGCTTCAACCCGCTCGACTGTATCGAGTGCGGTTGTTGTTCCTTCGTGTGCCCGACCAAGCGTCCGCTGGTGCAGCTGATCCGCATTGCCAAGGCTGCCGCACTTACAAAGGGGGTGAAGCCGTGAGTCCTGAGATGACAGCAGAACGCAAGCCGGTCGTTACCGGCTCGCCTCAGATCTCATCGACCACGACGTGCAGCGGGATCATGCTCTGGGTGGTCATCGCGCTCGCCCCGGCAGCGGTCTGGGCATGCATCAGCATGGGCCTGCCCGCGATCCGCATGTTCGCGCTCGCAGCGGGCTCAACGCTCATCACCGAGGGTGCATGGAATGCGATAGCCAAGAAGCGTCAGACGCTCACTGACGGCAGCGCTCTTGTGACCGGTGTTCTGCTGGCGATGAGCATGCCGCCGATGACACCCTGGTGGATCACGGTAGCGGCCGGCTTCATCGCCATAGCCCTGGGCAAGATGATATTCGGCGGTCTTGGCTTCAACCTGTTCAACCCCGCTCTCGTGGGGCGAGCCTTCGTTCTGGTCTCATGGGCGGGAGTCATGGCCTCCGCTCCGGGCAGGGGCTGGTTTAAGACCCTTGATATCGCAGCTACCGGTGGATATGACGCCATAACAGGTGCTACCCGACTGGCTGTTGCGGCGGCTGACAGGGCCGCCGGGGGAGCATACGGTTTTGACCTTGCTGCGCAGTACCAGCCATTGCTGTGGCGCAACCTGGAGGGCTCTCTTGGCGAGGTGTCTGCAGCGCTGCTCATACTGGGCGGTATGGTCTTGCTGTTCAAAGGCATCATCGACTGGCGGATCCCTGCGGGCTACATAGGCGCCATGGGTCTGCTTTCGTGGGCCTTCGGCTCTGATCCCATATTCAACATCATCGCCGGTGGCGTTTTGCTGGGAGCCTTTTTCATGGCTACAGACTACGTCTCATCGCCTATGGCGAAGAACGCCCGGCTTGCCTACGGTATCGGTTGTGGAGTACTCAACGCGGTGGGCCGTTTCTACGGTTCGATGCCCGAGGCGACCACCTTTGCGATCCTGTTCATGAACGGTATCGCACCTCTGCTGGACCGTGTGTTCAGGCCACGTGTTTTCGGGTGGGTGAAGCGCAATGGGTAAGTCGTTCAGGCTCATCATCGCGGTTGTCGTGACTTGCGTGGTCGCGGCAGGCGGTCTTGCGGTCACATACCTTGCAACCAAAGACCGTATCGCCGAGCAGGTCCGTCTGGCCGAGGAGAACTCGCTGAAGACGGTGCTGCCGGATGCGGCGGAGTTCGTGGACGCAGGATCGGGTGTTTTGGAAGCCGCACAAACGGCCGCCGATGATGTCGATTGCTCAGCTGTCTATCGGGCGGTATCGGCGGACGGCAGTCTAGTCGGTTGGGGGCTGCGTGTTGCCGGGCGTGGATATGGCGGTCCTATCGAGCTGGTTTTGGGATTGGATAGCACCGGTAAAGTCACGGGTGTCACAATCCTCACCATGAGCGAGACGCCGGGGTTGGGCACCAAAGTGCAGAGCGAGGAGTGGTTCCTTGAGCAGTTCAAGCAGCTGCCCGAGGGCTTTGACTCCGCCGACATGAAGGAGCTGGACACGATCAGCGGCTCAACCAAGTCCTCTCGCGGTGTCCGGAACGGCGTTGAAGCAGGTGGGCGCATCTATACGGATGTGCTGTCCGATCTTGCGGGAGGTGAGTAGCGATGGGTGATTGGATTAAGACGTTCAAGCAGGGTCTTTCCATCGAGAACCCACTCACGGTCCTCATGATCGGTCTGTGCGCCACGCTGGCAGTATCGACGCAGGTCCAGGGCGCTCTGTTCATGGGTCTTGCGGTGATCTTCGTGCTCACCATGAGCAACGCGATCATCAGCGCGTTCCGCAAGCTCATTCCCAACGAGGTGCGCATCCCCATCTTCATCGTGATCATCGCGTCCTTTGTGACCATCGTGGACCTCACGATGAAGGCGTTTATGCCCGGGATCTACCAGTTCCTGGGTATCTGGATACCGCTTATAGTCGTGAACTGCGCCATCCTCGGACGCGCTGAGGCATTCGCCTATCACAACAAGGTGGGACTGGCCATTGCGGACGGTCTCGGGATGGGCGTGGGTTACTGGATCGTCATCGTCGCTCTTGCGTTCATCAGGGAACTCCTCGGCACCGGGAAGATCGTAATGTTCGATGCCACGTTGATCGGGCTGCCGTCCGGATACGCGCCGCCCGGACTGGTGCTTCTGTTCCCAGGAGCCTTCTTCATCTTCGGATTCATGATCGCCATCACGCGTGCGCTCGGTGAGCGCGCCGAGAAGCGCAGGAAGGCGGTGACGTCATGAGCACAGTGGGGCAACTGGCGCTGCTCTTCATCGGGGCTGCACTGATCAATAACATCTTGCTGACTAGGTTCATCGGTCTGTGTCCGTTCTTCGGCGTCTCGGGCAATTTCGAGACCTCCCTGGGCATGAGTCTTGCGGTTGTGTTCGTCATGACGCTTGCATCCACGTCAACGTGGGTGGTTTGGACGTTCCTGCTGGAACCGCTCGGGGTGGGCGAGTTCCTGTACATCCCAGCGTTCATCCTCATAATCGCGTCTCTCGTGCAGTTCGTTGAGATGTACATGCGCAAGGTGAGCCCGGTGCTGTATCGGGCCATGGGCATCTACCTTCCGTTGATCACAACCAACTGTGCTGTGCTCGCGACTGCTACCGAAGCTGCGAAGCCGGGGTTCTTCAAGATGAACATCGACCTGGGGGCTTCTCTGGGCCTGGGTGAAGCACTCATCTACACGCTCGGAGTCTCCGCCGGCTTCGGGTTCGCCCTCATCTCCTTCGCGGCGCTACGGGAGCGGCTGGACATCGCACCCGTGCCCAAAGTCATGAAGGGCAACCCTATGGCGTTCATTACTGCCGGACTGCTTTCGCTCGCCTATGTCGGAATCGCCGGCTGGTTCGGGCTGTAAGGAGATACTGTGGATCTGATGCTCATACTGAAGGCCGTCTTGACGCTCAGTGCCTTGGGCTTGATCACGTCCGCGGTGCTCTCCACTGCGGCTCGTCGCTTCTATGTCGAGGTAGACCCCCGCGTGGAGGCTGTGGCGGCGATACTCCCGGGTTCTAACTGCGGAGCATGCGGTAATCCCTCCTGCTTCGCGGTGGCCGAAGGGATCGTTGAAGGAACACTGCCGGTGAATGCCTGCGTGGCCGGTGGTCAGAGCTGCGCCGACAGCATCGCGGTATTGATGGGCGCGGAGGCATGTGCCGTTGCGTCGGCCGTGTCGGTACGCGCGTGTGGTGGCGGGAACAAAGCCGAGCGTGCGTACGAGTATGGCGGGGTCCAGTCGTGTGCGGCTGTGGCCCGTCTTGCGGGCGGTTCACTCGTGTGCACCGCCGGGTGTCTCGGTTACGGGGATTGTGTCGAGGCGTGTCCGTTCGACGCGATCGCCATGGACGAGCGTGGTCTGCCGGTCATCGATCTTGATGCCTGCACCGGCTGTGGGATCTGCGTTCACAACTGCCCCCGCGGAGGTGTCGGACTTCTTAGTCTGGTTCCCGAGAACGCCCCGGTGGCTGTTCGCTGCAATGCTCATGACAAGATCAAAGACCGTAAGGCCGCGTGTTCGGCATGTTGTATCGCATGCAAGAAGTGCGAGCGCGCCTGTCCGGCTGATGCGATCCACGTGATCGACGCACTTGCCGTTATCGACTACGAGAAGTGCACCGCGTGCGGTACATGTGTGTCGGTATGCCCTCAGAACTGCATCGACATTCACGGAAGGGCCGCGTCGATCCCGCCGCGCGCCGGCGATGGCTACGGCAAGAACGCTCCTGGTTTCGCGGTGCAGGACCAGGCAACGGAGTAGATACGTGCGATGACCAGAGCGGACCGCATACTCGCCTTCGGCATCGCCATTCTGGCTCTTGTGGCGGTGCCTCTAGTGGCGCTGGCCGTCGGGACTGGCGGTGGCGATGCAGTCGTGGTGGGTCCCGCAGGGCGCAGCGTCCTGAGTCTGGATGCTGATCAGACAGTGGTCGTCGAAGGACTTCAGGGCAGCGTGGTCGTGGAGGTCCGCTCCGGTGCTGTCAGCGTCAAGGAATCCAGCTGCCCTGACAAAGTGTGCGTTCATAGCAGCCCCATCGACGCGCAGGGTGGCGTGATCGCATGTGTCCCCAATGGTGTCACAGTGACCGTTGGTTCAGCGGGGGGAGGCCTCGATGCCATTGTCCGCTGAGGTTTCGTTGCCCCTGGCTCGGAGTGTCGACTACGGAGCCCGGCGTGTCGCATATAGCGGCGTCCTCCTTGTGGGTGCCGTCGTCCTCGGACTTGCCGAATCCTGGCTTCTCTCATTCTCTCCAGTGCCGTGGCTCCGACTTGGTCTGGCGAACGTCGCAGTGCTCGTCGCCCTCGCATACGTCGGTCCCAGATCAGCGTTCGCTGTCACGTCCTTGAAGGTCGTGGTGGTGGGCCTTGCAACAGGCGCACTCTTCGGTCCGGCGACATTGCTGGCCATGTCAGGGTCGGTGTGTGCGCTCGTGGCCATGCTGCTGGTTCGCGCGGCAGGTTCGCGGTTCTCGGTCATTGGATGGTCTATCGCCGGCGCCGCCGCACATGTCGTGGGTCAGTTTCTGGGAGCGGTCGCCGTGACGGGTTCTGACGGAGTCCTCTCCTTGATGCCCCTGTCCATACTCGCAAGCATCTTCCTCGGTGCTGCGACCGGGTTTGTAGCCTGGGCACTTCTCTCCCGGTTGAGACTGGCGGTCTGAAGGGGAGGAGGGCGCTTTATGGCGCCACGATTGGTGGGCGGATCTATGGATGCCCGTACGCTTGTCTTGCAGGGACGAGCCGATTCGGTAGCGGATTCAGCCCTTGTCTCGGTGATGCTCGGCTGTAGTGAGGATAGGATTTGCCGCGGTCTGATGGCCGAATACCCTATGCCTGACGCTCTTTGGCGCGTATGCGCAGAGGACCTGACCGCGCAGCCAGGCGTCGGACCTGCTGCTGCGGCCAGGCTGCTCGCATCGCTGGAGATGAGCAGACGATGGGCGTGCAGGCCGGCAACTGAGCGCCCCGTCATCTCCACTCCCGAGGACGTCGTGAGGATCTGTGGGCCGCAGTTTCGGGGATTGGACAGAGAGCACTTCTGGGCTCTGGCACTCAACACCAAGAACCAGCTGCTGCGCACTGTGGAGATATCCATCGGAAGCCTCAATGCGTCCATCGTGCATCCACGCGAGCTCTACAAAGAAGCGATCCGGCTATCCGCGGCGTCGATCGTCGTGGTGCACAATCACCCCAGCGGTGATCCAACACCCTCCGGAGCAGACCTTCAGCTCACCCGACGTCTGACCAAAGCCGGTGACGTCATAGGCATCGAGCTTCTCGATCACGTGATCATAGGCGATGGCGGTGCCCACGCAAGTGTTCGCGATCTTGGTCTGATGTAGTCCAAACACATACAACGACCTGCGGTGTTGCTATACTGGTGCCGGGCTCTGACCGGGTTCAGTCGTGTGCTGTGCTAAACTTGCCGCGATGTGCGGATGCGACCGCGCGGCAGCGGTCAGTTGCCGCGCGTTCTTTTGCATGCCCGATGTGACGGGCCTAGCGGTCGCGGCGAGAAGTCGCGGCGTCGAGAGGAGAGCGACTTGTCGCTTGTAGATATGTTCTTCAATTCCTGGGGCGGCGACATGGCAGTCGACCTCGGTACGGCGAACACCCTGGTGTCGGTTCGTGGCCGTGGCATCGTGCTTATCGAGCCATCTGTTGTCGCGGTTGAGAGAGAGACGAAGCGCGTACTGGCCGTGGGCATCGAGGCCAAGCGCATGCTGGGCCGTACCCCTGGCTCCATCGTGGCAATCCGGCCGCTGAAAGACGGTGTCATCGCCGACTTCGAAGTCACCGAAGCAATGCTGCGTTACTTCATCAACAAGACCCGTGTGAAGCGGTTCCCCTGGCAGCCCAAGCCCCGCGTTGTGGTGTGTGTGCCTTCGGGCGTTACCGAGGTGGAGAAGCGCGCCGTGTTCGAGGCGACGATGCAGGCGGGTGCTCGCAACGCCTATCTGATCGAGGAGCCCATGGCGGCAGCCATCGGGGCGGGTCTGCCCATCCAGGAGCCCACCGGGAACATGGTCGTTGATATCGGCGGCGGTACCACAGAGGTCGCGGTCATCTCGCTGGGCGGCATAGTGGTCGCGCAGTCGATCAGGATCGGTGGAGACGAGTTCGACGAGGCGATAATCGCTCACATCAAGAAGGAGTACAACGTCCTTATCGGCGAGCGTACCTCCGAGGAGATCAAGTTCGAGATCGGCTCGGCATTCCCGCTCTCCGAGGAGCTTGATGTCGAGGTGCGCGGGCGCGACCTGCTTACGGGCCTGCCCCGTACGATCCAGCTCTCCTCCGAGGAGATACGTACCGCGGTTGAAGAGCCTACAGCGGCTATCGTTGCTGCAATCAAGGGCACCCTTGAACAGACACCTCCTGAGCTCTCTAGCGACATCATGGAGTACGGCATCGTGCTCACCGGTGGCGGCGCGCTGCTGAGGGCGCTCGACGAGCGCTTGCGCTATGAGACAGGAATGCCCGTACACGTCTCGGAGAATGCACTCATCAACGTCGTACTCGGATCGGCCATGGCCCTGGAGGAGATCGACGTCCTCAAGAAGGTCCTCACGGTCTCACGTTAGACCGGGAGGCTTGGATGCGATGAAGGTCACTCTGGAGGATCCAAAACGCGGCAACCCGTTGCTGCTCATAGTGCTCATCATTGTGTCCCTGGCATTGGTGACGGTTTATTTCCGCGAGGGCGACAGCGGGCCCATCCACAAGCTGCGCTCTGGGATGCTTGAGGTCGCGGCACCGTTCGAGCGTGCGGGAAACGCCATAGTCTCGCCCTTCACCGCGGTCGGCTCATGGTTCTCCGATCTTTCGATATCCAGAGAGGATCTAGAGTCGCTCGAGGCTCAGAACGATGAGCTGCTTGCGCGGTTGGCCGAGTTGGAGGAGGCGCGTCAGGAGAACGAGCGGCTCCGTGAGCTGGTCGCGTTTGCCGAGGAGCGCAAGCTCACCACGCTGGGCGCACGTATCATCGGTCGTCCCACGAGTTCCTGGGAAGGCGTCATCACCATCGACCGGGGCTCTGCCGATGGCGTCGAACCGGGTATGCCGGTGCTTGCCGCGCAGGGGCTTGTTGGCCAGGTGCTCGAGGTGTCGAAGAACTCGGCCAAGGTGGTTCTGATCACGGACCAGCGGAGCGGCGTAGCTGCTCTGATCCAGTCAACACGCATCCCCGGGGTCGTTGAGGGGTCTATCGAGGGTGATTTGACGCTTGAGTTCGTATCTTCTGAGGAGAAGCCTGTCGAGGGAGATGTGATCCTGACCTCCGGGCTGGGCGGCGTCTACCCGCAAGGTCTTGTGATCGGAGATGTGACGTTTGTCGAGGAGCGCCGAGGAGAACTCTTCCCGCGCATCACGGTGACGTCGCGTGTTCCAATTGCGCAGGTCGAGGAAGTGCTCGTGCTGGTGGGCGCGGTATTGGACACCGATGTCGATGAGGGGAGTGTCGAATGAGACGATTCTGGATCACAGCGGGCGCCATTCTCGCCGCCCTCATCGCTCAAGTGATGCTTGCGCCTCATCTGGCGCTGTTCGGCGCTGTTCCAAGCTTCCCCGTCTTGGTGGTCATCACCCTTGCTATCGTGGAGGGCCCGCAGGCGGGTGCTGTCTCGGGCTTTGCGGCCGGGCTGATGCTTGATCTGCTCGGCACCTCGCCCGTCGGGGCCTGGGCTCTGGTCCTCGTAATCGTCGGATACCTCGCCGGGCTGCTCCAGGAGAACCTCTTTGCCGAGGGCTGGCTGATGCCGTTCACCGTTGCGATCGTGGCCGGTGTGCTGGCCGAGCTGTCCTATCTCATCGTATTGCAGGTGATCGGATCGGCTCCCGCATTCTGGCGTTCGGTGTGGACCGTGGTGCTTCCCAGAGGCATCTACAACACCGTGCTTGCTCTGTTGCTCTACCCCTGGTTGGCGCGCTTCTTGCGGTCTGACCAGTCCATGAAGTCGTTCCGTCGGTTAGCATGATAGGTCGCCGACCTGTCGGTGACCGTCAGGGGATGTCTGCCCCCGGGAGTCTCTCTGTATGAGTACGTATCGCCAAGAACTCAAGTCGCGTTTCGCGGCCCTCGGCATAATCGTCGTCATTATGCTCGCCTCGTTGTTCGTCCGTTTGTGGACGATGCAGGTCTTGCAGGGTGACGCATATGCTGCCAAGGCCGAGAACAACCGCGTCCGCGAGATATCCATAGACGCACCGCGCGGTGAGATTTACGACCGCAACGGCGTTGCGCTTGTGACCAACCGGGCCGCCCTCGCGGTGAGCGTCGATCCTTCAGAAGACACTGTCAGGCTGCTTCTGATCCGCTCGCAGAACTCCGATACTGCCGATGACCCCACTAAGAGCGAGATCGAGGAGCGTTTCAGTCCTCTCGCCGACCTACTCGGCATGACCGCCTCCGAGGTATGGGAGAAGGTCTCGGATACCCGCGTAGAGGCGCTGCGCTCCAGGGTCGTTGCTGTGGACGTGCCCATCGATGTGGTCTCTCAGCTTGCCGAGAGGCAAACCGAGTTTCCGGCCGTTGAAGTCGATGAGATCGCGGTTCGCGAGTACCCTCAAGGCAATCTGGCAGCTCACGTGTTGGGGTACACGGGCGAGATATCCGACAAGGAGTTTACTGAGAGTGATTCGTCTGCGGGCTATGAACTTGGCGACATCGTGGGCAAGACCGGCATCGAGGCTCAGTACGAAAATGTCTTGCAGGGTGATAAGGGCTGGCGTCGGATCGAGGTCAACGCTTCTGGCAAGGCTCAGAGCGTTGTAAGTGAACAGGCGGCGGTCCCCGGCAGGGACATAAAGCTCACCCTGGACATCGAGGTCCAGCGTGTGGCTGAGAAGGCGCTTGCCGATGCCATCGCCGAGGCTCACAGCCAGGACTTCGATGACGCAAAGGCCGGGGCTGCGGTCGTCTTGGATCTCACTACCGGTGAGGTCATCGCCATGGCCAGCGCGCCCACATACGATCCTTCGATCTTCCTGGGCTCCATATCCACAGATCAGTGGGAAGACCTCACGGACGAGGCCAGCGAGTATCCCCTTACCAACCGGGCCATCATGTCGGCCTATCCGCCCGCATCGACTTTCAAGGCGATCACGGGGCTTGCCGGTCTTGAGGCCGGCGTCACCTACGAGAACAAGACATACACATGTTCCGGCAAATGGACCGAGATGGGCGAACAGTGGCCGAAATGGTGCTGGAACCATTCCGGGCACGGCACGATATCGTTCAGGTCTGGCATCGAGCAGTCCTGCGACGTCGTCTTCTACGAGATCGGCTATGAGTTCTACAAGCGCAAAGAAGAGGAGCTGCAGGCCATGGCGCGCAGCTTCGGTCTGGGTTCGAAGCTCGGGATCGATCTTCCGGGTGAGGTCAAAGGGCGAGTCCCTGACGCGGAGTGGAAGGCTGATTTCAACGAGGACTACCCCGAGTACCAGATGTGGCTGCCGGGCGATACCGTCAACATGGCCATCGGCCAGGGCGACTTGCTGACTTCACCGCTGCAGATCGCCTCGGTATATGGAGCGATCGGTAACGGCGGCGCGGTCATGATGCCGCATTTGATGCTCGAGGTGCTTCCCGGCGTTGGTGAGGAACCCACCGTGTATGAGCCCGCCGTTGCCTATGAGACCGGTGTGTCCGAGTCAAGCCTTGCCGTCATGCACCGGGCCCTGGTTGACGTGACAACCGAGGGCACGGCGCTTGGTGTCTTCCGGGGATTCGAAGTCACCGTAGCCGGTAAGACGGGTACGGCCCAGGTGGCCAACAAAGACGACTACGCCTGGTTCGCTGCGTACGCTCCGGCAGAGGACCCTAAGTACGCCGTGGCTGTGATCGTGGAGCAGGGTGGTCACGGCGGCTCCGTGGCGGGTCCGGCGGCACGCCAGATCCTCTCTCAGCTGTTCGGGCTGGAGATCGAACAGGTCCATACCGTGGATGAGTCGAGGTAGCAGTGGACAAGACCCCATATACGCGTTTCCGAAACGCGGTGAATCTGCCGCTGGTGATCTGGACGGTCGCACTGCTGATCTATGGATCTGTCATGGTCTCTTCGGCGACCACAGGCATGGGCAGCGGAATGCTGACCCGTCAGCTCGTGGGAATCGCTGTCGGCCTCGTGCCACTGGTAGTGGCCTGGGTGCTCGACTACAAGGTCTTGAAGCATTGGATGGGGCCTCTGCTCGTGGGACTCTGCATCCTGCTCATCAGTCCCCGTATCCCCGGTCTGGGATATGAGGCAGGTGGCGCAACGTCCTGGCTGCAACTGTTCGGAGTCCGTCTGTTCCAGCCGTCTGAGCCCGCGAAGCTCATCTTCATTGCGGTCATGGCTGCGGTGGTCTCCGAGTACAAGGGCCGTATCGACAAACCACAGGATGTCTTGCGTGTCATCTCCTATATGGGTCTGGCGCTCGTCCTCATCCTTATGCAGCCGGACCTCGGTACCGGCCTTGTCTTCGTCGCTATCGCCGCAGGCATGCTTCTCGTGGGCGGCATGAAGGGGCGATGGTTCCTGATCTTCGGTCTGGCGGCCGTTGTCGCCGTCGGGGGTATCTTGCTGCTCGATACCGCCCTGGACAACATGGCTGGCGAGGATGTCGCGCTCAAAGATTACCAGAAGGACCGGTTGCTGGTGTTCATCGACAACACTCGCGACCCCCAGGGGGCCGGTTACAACCTCGCTCAGTCCAAGATCGCTGTGGGTTCAGGTGGCGTTTCCGGTAAGGGACTTGCCGCAGGAACACAGTCCAATCTCAACTTCCTACCCGAGCGTCATACCGACTTCATATTCGCTGTGCTAGGGGAGGAACTCGGCTTCACCGGTGCGGTGCTGCTTCTAGGTCTGTATCTGGCGTTGCTCATCAGCGCTCTGGCGATCTCAACATCTTCACGCGACTTGTATGGCGCGCTCATCTGTGCGGGTATCATCAGTATGTGGTCGTTCCAGATACTGGAGAACATTGGGATGACGATCGGCATGATGCCGATCACTGGCATCCCATTGCCGTTCATGAGCTTCGGAAGCTCTGCGATGGTCACTAACCTGGGTGCGGTGGGCATGCTCTTGTCAGTATGGTCCCGCCGCTACGGAACCTGATCCGTCTGCCAAAGAGGGGATGATATGACATGGCGAGACTGCCTGTTGACGTGAGAGACCTGCTGAAGGCAGGCAAGCGCCTCGATCAAGATCGGGGACTGTCGGTCGGTATCGCGGTGTTCATCGAGTTGGATGCTCCCGATGCGTTGATCGATGAGTTGCGTGCACAGCTTCGGCCGCGTACCAGTGGAGCGACGCTGCAGGTCGAGGTGGTCGAGCACGGCAAAGCATTGGATCTGAAGGCCGGAATGGATGCTGCCGTATTGGTGGCGGGTACCGGCACGGGCCTGATCGATATCATCACCATGCTTCGCAAAGCCAACACGCCTGTCGCGGTTCTAGGGATGGGCGAGGAGGAATACGGCGATCGGCTGGCGGATCTTCTGCTGCAGCCGCTTGGTGACCTTGTGGTCAGGCCGACGGCTGCCCAAAGCGTCGAGGAACTCGGGGCGTGGCTTGCCGAGACCCTCGCGTCCAAGAGGCTGGCGCTGGCGCATAACTTCCCGTTCATGCGTCGTGCAGTGGCCGACGAGGCCGTGAAGACGACCGCGTGGCAAAACGGCCTTGTCGGCGCGGTCGCGATATTCCCGGGTGCCGACATGCCGATCATGACCGCTAACCAGGCCAAGATGCTGCTGCAGATCGCTGCCGCGTACGGCGAGAAGCTCGGTACCGACCGTATCAAGGAGCTTGCAGTCATCGTTGGTGGCGGGTTCACGTTGCGTGCGGTTGCACGTCAGATGCTCACTGCTGTCCCTGTCATGGGCTGGGCGGTAAAGGGGGGCATCGGCTATGCCGGAACCATGGCTATGGGGAAGGCCGCAGTCGCGTACTTCGATGAGGGCGCTGACATGATGCAGGTGGCGTCCAAGCTGAAAGAGCGGGCCGTGGAGCACTTGCCCGGACACCAGGGTCCCGGTGAGCTGCCCGGTACTGATGAGGTCCAGCCGGAGCCCCGGTTGGTCGTGGCCGATACGGAGAACACCCTTGAGTGACTTGTGGCCACGGATCGAGCCGTTGTTGGCATCGGTCGAACGCCCCGCGCGCTACATCGACCGCGAGTGGGGAGCACTGCACATAGATGATGCGGAGTACCGTGCCGCTCTTGTCTATCCGGATGCATATGAGCTGGGTATGGCCAATCAGGCCATAGGGATCCTCTATCAGTGCCTTGCGGCTATACCCGGAGTGGCCCCGGAGCGGGCATTCCTGCCATGGCGAGACATGGCCGAGCAGATGCGCCACAACGATGTCCCGCTGTTCACGCTGGAGTCATGCAGCCCGCTGTCCGAGATGGACCTGGTGGGCATCACGTTGCCGTATGAGTTGACCTACTCCAACATCCTCGAGATCCTCGATCTTGCATGTATCCCATTGCGCGCTGCGGACAGGACTGCCTCGGATCCGCTTGTCATCGGCGGCGGGCCCTGTGCCTACAACCCCGAGCCGGTCGCAGCTTTCTTCGATGCGATATTGATCGGTGACGGCGAGCATGCCATCGGACAGATCGTCTCGGTGCATCGTGCTGTGAAGGCGTCAGGGGTATCGCGCCATGAGATTCTCTCGGCGCTTGCAAAGGTCGAGGGAGTCTACGTCCCCTCGTTGTATTCGACTGATTCAGGGTCGGCCGTTTCGTTGGGTATAGCTCCCGCCCGGGTGACCAAGCGGCTGCTGGACGACCTCGGGATGGTCCGGTCGCCTGTATGCCCCGTGGTGCCGTTCATGGACGTGGTGCATGACCGCGTGACCGTGGAGATCTTGCGCGGCTGTTCTCGCGGCTGCCGTTTCTGTCAGGCGGGCATGGTCTATCGTCCTGTGCGTGAGCGTACCGCAGACACCATCGTCCGGGATGTGCTTGCGGGTCTGGAGTGCACCGGTCATGAGGAGGTCTCGCTCACATCGCTTTCCAGCGCGGACCACTCACAGCTCGAAGAGGTGCTGCGCAGGCTCTCCCGACGGCTGGAAGGGACGGGCGTGACGGTTTCGTTGCCGTCGTTGCGAGTGGATGCGTTCTCTGTGGAGATCGCTCGGCTGCTGGGTGGAGGTCGCAAGACGGGGCTCACCTTCGCGCCGGAAGCTGGCACACAGCGGATGCGTGACGTCATCAACAAGAACGTGACCGAGGAGGACTTGCTGGGCACGGTCCGGAAGGCCTTCTCGGCAGGCTGGCATCGCATCAAGCTCTACTTCATGATCGGGCTTCCCACCGAGACGGACGCCGACATCGAGGGAATCGGTGCGCTGGTGCGCAAGGTCCAGGAGGCCGCAAAGGAGTCGGTACCGCCGGCACAGCGTGGCGGGATCCGCATAGGCGTATCGGTGGCTACTTTCGTCCCCAAGGCGCACACTCCGTTCCAATGGGATGCGCAGATCACGCTGGACGAGGTGCGCAGGCGGCAGTCGGTGCTGCGAGACAGCATGCCTAAGCGGGGCATCGACCTCTCCTGGCACGACCCCGAGGTGTCATTTCTTGAGGGTGTCATGGCCAGAGGCGGACGAGAGATCGCCGATGTCATCGAGCATGCATGGCGTGCGGGCGCCTGCTATGACGCCTGGACCGAGGAGTTCTCGCTCGGCAGATGGCGAGAAGCGTTCGACGCTTGCGGAGTGGATCCGTTGAGCATCGGTTCGCGCGTGCGTGAGTTCGATGAGAAGCTGCCGTGGGGCCATATCCAGACCGGGTTGTCCTCGGAGTTCCTGCGCATCGAGCGTGAGCGAGCGAGCGAGGCGATCACAACGCCTGATTGCACGTTTGACGAGTGCACGGGGTGTGGCGTGTGTCCCACGCTTGGCGTCGATGTCATCTTAGGTGGTGAGTCCCGTGAGTGAGGGACTCTTCCGGCTGCGCATAGCCTACCCCAAAGCGGGCAGATTGCGGTTCCTGTCTCACCTGGAGCTCACCACCGCATGTGAACGCGCTGCACGACGGGCGGGTTTGCCGTATGCTGTGACTCAGGGGTTCAATCCTAAGATGAAGGTCGCTTTTGGGCCCGCGTTGCCGGTAGGGACCGGCAGTACGTGTGAGCGCTTCGATGTATGGCTCCGGGAGTATGTTCCCGCAGGTGAGGCGCTCGAGAGGCTTAGATCATCCTCGTCGATAGATGTTGCGCCTCTGGATGCTTGTTATGTGGCACTCCGCGCGCCGTCACTGGCGGCGTCGCTGACGATAGCAACGTATGACGTCGTGACCGTAGGAGGTGTCTCGGTAGAGGACCAGCAGGGTTCTCTCGACGCGTTGGTCAAGGCCGGTGAGCTCGTTGTCGAGCATAAGGGGAAGCAGAAGGTTTTTGATCTTGCCAGCACGCTCCCGAAGGAGCCGAAGGTGAGAACATCGAACGGGCAGACCGTCGTGGAGATCACGACGCGCATGGGTGATCGAGGCTCATTACGCCCGGAGTCCCTTGTCATGGCAGCGTTCCAGCGGTCCGGAACCAGCGGCTCGGTTCTTTCCGTAACGCGCACGCGTTTGGCCGAGGAGGAAGACGCGTAGCGCTCGCTGTTGTGATGGTGGTCTGTAGAAGATGGGCGACATAACACGCGAGATGCTTATCTCGCACGACTCACACGAGACACGCGTTGCGTTCATCGAAGAACGCAAGCTGGTCGAGCTGTACATCGAGCGCCCGAAGCGAAGCGTCGTCGGTAATGTGTATCTTGGCAAAGTGCGGGACGTGCTGCCAGGTATGCAAGCCGCGTTCGTGGATATCGGGCTTGAGAAGAACGCATTCCTGTACGTTGACGAAGTGGTCTCGCCTGAGGACGTCAAAGACGTTCCGCGGCGTGACATCCAGCAGCTCCTACGACCCGGTCAGCAGATCATGGTCCAGGTGCTCAAAGACCCCATGGGCACAAAGGGCGCGCGCGTCACCACCGAGGTGACGCTTCCCGGGCGTTTCATCGTCTTGATGCCCTTCTCGCCGTTTGTGGGAGTGTCACGAAAGTTGCCCGAGGAGGAACGCGACCGCCTGCATGACATCATCGCCCCGCTTGTGCCCGAGGGTCTGGGAGTCATCGTCAGGACCGCGGCCGCAGGATCCGCGGACAAGGAGCTGGAAAGCGACATCGAGTTCCTGTTGCGTTTGTGGAAACGCGTCCAGCATCAGTCACGCGAAGGCCTGGCGCCCGAGGTGGTCTATACCGAGATGGACCTTGCGCTACGAATGGTACGCGACGCGTTCTCAGAGGACTACAAGAAGCTGGTGATCGACGACAAGCGCCTGTATGAGAAGGTCGTTTCATTTCTCAAGAAGACGTCGCCCAAATTGGTCCGCCGGGTGACGTTGCATAAAGACAGGGTGCCGTTGTTTGAGCAGTACGGTCTGTACGAACAAGTGGACCGTGCGATGAAGCGCGAAGTGTCGCTTCCCAGTGGCGGGCATATCGTGATCGACAAGACCGAAGCGCTCACCGCCATCGACGTGAACACAGGGCGTTTTGTAGGCAAGAAGAACCTCGAAGACACGATCTTACGGACCAATCTTGAAGCTGCCGATGAGGCGGTGCGCCAGCTGAGATTACGTGACATCGGCGGGATCATCGTCATTGACTTCATCGACATGGAAGAAGCCAAACATCGTGCAGAGGTGTACTCCCGTTTGACCAAAGCGCTGGAACGCGATCGCACCAAGACCCGGGCGATGGAGATATCGCGCCTCGGTCTTGTGGAGATGACCCGGAAGAATGTCACCGACGGGTTGTATGGTGTTCTCACGGAGCCCTGTGCGTGCTGTAACGGCGAAGGCAGGATCTTCTCGGATACTACACGTCGTATATCGGTTGAGCGCCGGATGCGGGAGATACTGCTTATGGGCAAGTCCGCAGCGTATCTGTTCGGAGTTGATAATGAGACGTATGCGCTGGTGACAGCTGCAGGCAACAACTCGCTGGCCATGCTGCGCGCCGAGACCGGCAAGCACGTCTCAGTCATCGCCGTACCCGAGTGCGACCCCACAGAGGTCAAAGTGCTCATCGAAGGGCGAGTTGGATCGGCGGAGGCCTTCGAGGCCTAGCAGTATGCGATATAGAGGTGACGACGCCCGGAGGCGTGTTGACGCTGGTAGGGGGCTGTGCTAGCATTTTCCCTCGCGTGAATTCCCGAGACTGGAGCGATATAGATGTATGCAGTCGTAGCAACTGGCGGCAAGCAGGTGAAGGTCGAGCAGGATGGCCTGGCCGTCATCGAGAAGCTTGATGCCGCCGTCGGCGAGACCGTCGAGCTGCCCGTACTCCTGTTCTCTGATGGCGAGAAGGTCATCGCCGACCCTGCTGCTTTGGCCGGGGCAAGCGTGACCGCCACCGTCGTCGAGCACAAGCAGGGTGACAAGGCACTGATCTTCAAGTTCAAGAAGCGCAAGGGTTACAAGGTCAAGAAGGGTCATCGGCAGCTTCTGACCGTCGTTCGCATCGGTGAGATCACCATGGACGGCGCCAAGAAGGCCGCTCCCGTTAAGGCCGAGAAGAAGGCCGCTCCTAAGGCTGAGCCCAAAGCGGAAGCCGTTGCCGAGAAGACCCCTGTGGCCGTCGAAGCAGCTGCCGAGCCGGGCCAGTGCGCTGCGGTGAAGGCCGATGGTACCCAGTGTGCCAACAAGGCCAAAGAGGGTTCAAAGTACTGCGGCGTGCACGCGAAGAAGTACGAGGGCTAGACGGAGCCTCTCCTTATGGGAGCGAAGGTAACGTCTGCGGGACGAAGGTGAACTAGAGATGGCACATAAAAAGGGCCTCGGCTCTACCAAGAACGGCCGCGACTCTAAGGCTAAGCGCCTTGGCGTCAAGCGGTTCGCCGGTCAGGTCGTCACTGCCGGCTCCATCCTCGTGCGCCAGCGTGGCACGAAGCTGAAGCCCGGCGTGAACGTGGGTATCGGCAAGGACGACACGCTGTTCGCCAAGGCTGACGGTGTCGTTGATTTCACGCACGGCAAAGACCGTCGCGTGCATATTCGACCGATCGAGGGCTAGAAGGCCACTCGAGCTGTACGAATCCGTTCGAAGGCCCTCCGCCTACCGGTGGGGGGCTTTCTTCGTTGATTCGGGTCGGTTGCCCTATCATGTCCGATAGGTCGAGCGATCTCCAATGATCGGGGCACAGATGTTCGTCGATGAAGCACATATCAACGTGAAGGCAGGCAACGGCGGCGCAGGATGCAAATCCTTCCGGCGCGAGGCCCACGTCCCCAAGGGCGGTCCTGACGGCGGTGACGGTGGTCGTGGTGGCAGCGTGGTCCTTGAGGCCGACCAGGCCATCTCCACGCTGCTGGACTACCACTACAAGCGTCACTTCAAAGCGGAGCGAGGAACTCATGGCCAGGGAGCCGCGCGCAGCGGGGCCACTGGTGAGGACTTGGTGCTGCACGTCCCGGTGGGTACCGTCGTGCGCGACGCTGAAACCGGCGATTTCATCTCCGATCTCTCGCATCACGGTCAGCGTGTGGTCGTTGCTCGCGGTGGTCGTGGAGGTCGAGGCAACCGCCAGTTCGTGACACCCACGCGTCGCGCGCCTGCGTTCGCCGAGCTTGGCGAACCCGCCGAGGAGCGCTGGATCGACATGGAGCTCAAGCTTCTGGCCGATGCCGCTTTGGTGGGCTTCCCAAGCGTGGGCAAGAGCTCGCTCATCGCACGTATGAGTGCAGCGCGTCCCAAGGTGGGCGACTATCCCTTCACCACGCTGGTTCCAAACCTCGGCGTCGTCGATTCAGGTGAGCGCTCCTTTGTTGTGGCAGACGTCCCGGGTCTTATCGAGGGCGCCAGCGAGGGCGCTGGCCTCGGGCACGCGTTCTTGCGACACATCGAACGCACAGCGCTGATACTGCATGTGGTCGACCTCTCCGGAAGCTATGAGGGTCGTGATCCTGTGTCTGACATCGCGATCATCGACGCTGAGCTTGCGGCTCACGCGGTCGACCTGGCGGACAGGCCTCAGATCGTCGTGGGAAACAAGATCGATGTCGAAGGCGCTTCGGAGGCTTCTGAGCGCGTCGCAGCCTGGTGCGAGGAGCATGAGCGCGCGTACTTTGTCGTCTCGGCAGCCACGGGCGAAGGCATTGACGTGATGATCCGTGCGGTGGCCGAGAAGGTCCACGATCTGCGTCAGGCCAGTGCTGCGGATGAGCCTCTCTATGAGGGCGTGTTCGTCTACGAGCCGCCCACGGAGCGCAGCATCACGGTACAGCGTATGGGCGGTCATGAGTATGTGGTGCAGGGTGGCGCGATCGAGCGCATGGTCATCATGACCGACATGGCCAATGAGGAGGCTATCGCCTTCCTTCAGCGCCGCTTGGCGCGTGCAGGCGTAGAGGCCGCTCTCATCGAGGCTGGTGCTATCAACGGTGATACGGTCACTATCGGGCCTGTCTCGTTCGATTTCGAGACTGTCGGAAGGGGCGAGCCCGAGGATGAGTAGGCGCGTCGTCGTCAAGGTGGGAAGCTCCACCGTCACAGGGGCCGACGGTCACGTCGACCGTGCGAAGCTCTCCTTGCTTGTGGGCCAGATAGCCCATCTCATCGAGCAGGGGGACAGCGTCGTCCTTGTGACGTCCGGGGCTATCGCTGCCGGTCTCGAGGCGCTTCAGATGCGCGCGCGGCCTACTGACATGCCCAGCCTTCAGGCCACCGCGGCCGTGGGTCAGGTCAAGCTCGTGGAGACCTACGCAGAGCTTTTCGCCGAGAAGGGTATCTCCGTCGGCCAGGTGCTGCTCACAAGGCAAGACACCGGCTACCGTCAGCAGTACCTCAATGCGTGCCATACGCTGTGCAGACTCGTGGAGCTGGGCATCGTGGCCATCGTCAACGAGAACGACACCACCGCTGTCGATGAGATCAGAATGGGCGACAACGATCATCTTGCCGCGCTTGTGGCGGTGATGGTGCACGCCGAGCTGGTCGTCTTGCTCACTGATATCGATGGGCTGTACTCGGGTGATCCACGTGTCGATTCGGATGCGACCCTCGTGGAGCGTATCGACGACATCACGGACGCGCGGCTCGGTGCCGCCGGGGGCCCCGGTTCCCATGTGGGCTCGGGGGGCATGGCTACGAAGGTGGAGGCTGCTCGCATCCTGATGAAAGCCGGGATACCGATGGTCGTCTGCGACGGCTCCCAGAAGAACGTGATCGTGGACGCCGCTGCGGGGCTGCCTGTGGGGACGTTGTTCGCGGGCGGGTCCGCTGTCCTCAAAGACAGGAAGCTCTGGATCGCGTACGCGGGCCGCCCTGCGGGGTCTGTCTCGATAGACGATGGTGCGAAAGACGCGTTATGCTTGCGGGGCGGCAGCCTGCTCCCGGCCGGCGTGACCGATGTTACCGGGAGCTTTGTTGTTGGTGACGCTATCGCCGTGATGGACAGCAGCGGTGTGGTTGTCGCGAGAGGTCTTGCCGGGATAGGAGCCGCTGAGCTCAAGGCGGTCAAGGGATTGAAGACCTCGCGCATCAGGATGGAGTTGCCGGATTACAACGGCGAAGAGGTCATCCATAGGGACCAGCTCGTCATCTTGTAGGACGCAAAGACACGAAGGGATCGCAGATGTCGGAAGTGAAGATGCTCGCGACCCGCGCTCGCGAGGCGGCTACCGCTCTTGCAGCCACCTCGACCGTCCAGCGCAACCGCGCGCTCTTGTCCATGGCACATGCGCTCCTTGCCAAACAAGACGAGATCCTCTCGGCGAACGCCGCGGATATCGAGGCGGCCAGGCTCAAGAACACCCCCGCTCCGCTGCTGGACAGGCTGGAGCTGAATCCCGCGAGACTCAAGAGCATCGCAGAGGCGCTCAAGAGCCTTGCGCTGCTGCCTGACCCGATCGGAGAGGTCACATCGGGATTCAGGATGCCCAACGGGATCTGGCTCCAACAGATCCGCGTGCCCATGGGCGTCGTGGCGATGATCTACGAGGCCAGACCCAATGTCACCGCCGATGCCGCGGGACTGTGCATCAAGACGGGCAACGCGGTCATCTTGCGGGGAGGGTCCATGGCGATGCAGTCCAATATCGCCATGACCAAGGTGCTTGCCAACGCCGCTGCGGGCTCGGGGATGCACCCTGCGTGCATCCAGTCGGTGGAATCCCCGGATCGTGAGGCTGCAGAGGAGCTCATGGGGCTGCATGGGATGATCGACGTTCTGATCCCACGTGGTGGAGCCGGTCTGATCAAGAGCGTGGTCGAAAACGCCAAGGTGCCCGTCATCGAGACCGGTGTGGGCAACTGTCACGTCTACATCCACGAGAAGGCGGATGCGGCTATGGCCGAGCGCATCGTCATCAACGCGAAGTGCCAGCGGCCCGGGGTCTGCAACGCGATCGAGTCGCTGCTTATCGATGAGCGCATCTACGAGCGCGTGCTCCCGCCCATTCTCAAGGCGCTCGAACACGAGGGCGTCACGATCATCGGTGACGAGAAGACGCGCTCTCTCGGCGCGGTCATGCGCATCCAGCCCGCGAGCGAGGAAGACTGGGGTACCGAGTATCTCGATCTGAAGATCTCGTGCAAGGTGGTCAACGGTCTGGACGAGGCGATCAGGCACATCAACGCCTTCGGCACGAAGCACAGCGAAGCGATCATCACCGAGGACTACGAGACAGCCAAGCGCTTCCTCAACGAGGTCGATGCAGCGGCGGTCTATGTCAACGCGTCCACGCGCTTCACTGACGGCGGCGAATTCGGCCTTGGCGCCGAGATAGGCATCTCGACCCAGAAGCTACACGCGCGGGGTCCCATGGGCCTTACCGCGCTTACTACGACCAAGTTCATTGCGATGGGGAGCGGTCAGATACGCGAGTGAGAAAGAAGCTGCGTCTCGGGATAATGGGCGGGACGTTTGACCCGATCCACTACGGTCACCTCGTCACCGCCGAGGAAGCGTTGGTTCAGTTCAATCTGGACCGCGTCCTTTTCATGCCCACTGGCGTCCCGGTGCGCAAGTCCCACCGCATGGTGACCTCCTCCGAGCACCGGTACCTGATGACGGTGATTGCGACAGCCAGCAACCCGGACTTCGTGGTCTCCCGGATGGAAGTAGACCGGCCCGGGCTCACCTATACCGTGGACACGATGTTGGCTCTGCGTGCGGAGTACGGCTCTTCGGCGGAACTGTACTTCATCACGGGGGCGGACGCCGTATGGGACATCCTCTCCTGGCGTGACTCCGATCGGCTGGCAGACGTGTGTACGTTCATCGCGGCAACGCGTCCCGGCTACGATCTGTCCCGGTTCGAACAAGACGAGGTGTCCCAGCACATCAACATCGAGTTCATGGAGGTCCCCGCACTGGCGATCTCCTCGACCGACATTCGTACGCGGATTGCGCAGCGCCGTCCCGTGCGCTATCTGCTTCCCGAGGCTGTCGCCGCATATGTGGCGAAGAACCAGCTGTATACGGACGAGTCGTCATGATCCCGGACTATGACATCACCGCTCAGGCGCTTCGGTCTCGTCTCTCCCCGTCGGGGTTGGATCACTCCTTCCGTGTTGCGGAGACAGCGGCCATGCTTGCCGGTGTCTATGATGTCGACGTTTCAAAGGCGCGATTCGCTGGTCTGGTTCATGACTGGTGCAAAGACATCCCCGGTCAGGAGCTGGTCCGTCTTGCTGAGGACGCGGGACTTCCTGTGGACGACGTGGACAGGGCTGTTCCGTACCTGCTACATGGTCCTGTCGCCTCCGTGGTGTTGGCTTCAGAGTTCCCGGACCTGCCTCACGACGTTCTGGCAGCGGTGGCCGATCACACCTACGGCTCGGCTGACATCGATGAGTTGGGGATGATCGTCTACATCGCCGACACCATCGAACCCGGACGAACCCATTCTGGTGTCGAGCAGTTGCGTGGCGAGGTCGGGGAGATATCTCTTCCGCAGTTGTTCGAGCGCACCTACGCTGCTTCGCTGCAGCATCTTGTAGAACGCCGCACGCGCATCCATCCCGCCACGATTGCCACCTGGAACTCACGTATCGCGGGTGAGTGCCGGTGAGCGCCCGCAGGAACCAGAATGACGTTGACTCAACGCCGGTGAATGGGGCGACTGAGACCGACTACCCTCGCCGCCGTACCCACGTCGATTCACCCGAGACGGCGGGTGGCTATCGCACATCGAAGCGTTCCTCTCGCGCGGGGAAGAAGGCACGACGGAGTGCCAAGAACGTCCGGCGTAAAGAGGACGTGAAGCATCGTGCCGGACGTACCGGCAGAGGCCTTGTGGCACTGGTCAAGCGAGGTGCCATCATCCTTGGTGCAGCGGCCACACTTCTGCTTGTGCTGGTCTTGGTCGCCACCGGTGTGAATTCGCTGGCTCGTTACATAGCGAAGAGGCAGGCGGTTGCAGAGACCTCTCCCGAGGCGCTCCGCGAGAAGGCCAAAGAGAACCTTCTCATCATCGGGGAGAACGGCAAGTCGGGCGCTGACTTCCTGGCGGTCAGGCTTGACGAGAATGGCGGTCAGGTCTTTGGAATAGCCGTCCCCGACGGTGCTTTCATGGAGGTTCCGGGGCAGGGCTTTGAGCGCATCGGCGATAGCTACGGAGCCGGTCCGGAGGTTTCCATGGCGGCGATCTCGAACTACCTCTCGGTGCCCTTTGAGAAGTACATCGTCGTCGATCAAGACACGTATCAAGAGGCGTTGACCGCCCAGTCGCTGGACGGAGTCATGGAGCACGTGATCGACACCGGCCTCGATGATGGTGAGCGCGAGGAGATAGCCGCGTTCATGAGCGGCGTTCCCAGTGAGAATGTCGCTTTGGTGCCGTTGCCGGTCAAGCCTATCAGTCTGGGCGACCAGACCTTCTTTGAACCCCAGCGTGAGGAAGTGGCCGAGCTGTTGCTCTCCTGGTGGGGAGTGAAGATCGGTGTGGATGAGAACATCATCCGCGTCATCGTCTACAATGGCGCGGGTATACCTGGTATTGCCGGAGAAGCGGCGCAAGTGTTCATCCGCAACGGGATGCGCGTGGTGGACACGAAGAACGCTGATCGCTTCGACTACGAAGAAACGCTGATCGTCGTACAAGACGGTGTGGTTGAAAACGGCCAACGCGTCAAGGACGTGCTTGGTGTGGGAACGATAGTCGATCAGGCATCCGAACAAGATGTCGCCGATATCATCGTTATAATCGGAGCCGATTACGTGCGTGTCTCTGAAGAAGACACGCAGACTGGAGGGTGAGCGCGCTGGATCCCAGAGAGTACGCGGTACTTGCGGCAGAGGCCGCAGCCGAGAAGAAGGCGACCGACGTCGTGATACTGGACGTCGCGTCCACGATAGTGATCACCGAGTACTTCGTGCTCGCGAGCGGTAACAGCGACCGACAGGTCCGCATGATCGCTGAAGAGATAGAGGCTCAGCTGAAAGCCGCCGGACGTCCGGTCATCGGACGCGAGGGTGAGCGCGAAGGCAAGTGGGTCCTTCTGGACTTCGCTGATGTGGTCGTCCACGTGTTTCTGCCTGAGGAGCGCGAGTTCTACCGCCTTGAGAAGCTGTGGTCCGATGCTCCGCGCGTGGAGCTTCCCGCAGAGATCGCCAATCTGACCGAGAAGCCCGCTGCGGACCAGGAAGAACCTCTCGAGTCGTGACGCCCTCGGCCAAGCGTATATGGGTGGCACTCGCGCTTGTCGGCGTGGCGGCGGTGTGGGGCGGCACGTTCGTCATGGTGAAAGACGCGGTGTCGAGATATCCCCTCTATGGCTTTCTGGGGCTCCGGTTCGCCGTAGCGCTTGTCGCCTTCATGGTGATGTTCCCGCGGTCTTTTCGGCTGTTCAAGCCAGGGACGTTGCGCGTGGGTGTTCTCGCCGGGCTGATGCTTTGCGTGGGCTACATCTTCCAGACGTGGGGGCTCCAGGCCACCTCTGCGTCCAAGGCGGCCTTCATCACAGGGATGTTCGTGATCATCACGCCCGCGCTGCAGGCGCTCTTGCTGCGTAAGCCCCCGCGCCCCTCCACTGTTGCGGGCGCGGCGCTCGCGTTGGGCGGACTATGGCTCTTGTCGGGGGGCGCTGCGGGCGGCTGGAACGTCGGGGATACGCGCACGTTGGTATGCGCGACAGCGTACTCTGTGCACATGATCATCCTTGGCGGTCCTGGCAAGGCTCATGATTCACGACCCCTGACGCTGGTGCAGTTGGCCACCGTGTGCGTGGTCACAGGGGGCATATCGTTGGTCTTCGAGAGGCCGTCTTTGCCAACGGATTCCGCCGTTTGGATCGCGCTGCTCGTGACAGGCGTGCTC
>JAFGVD010000009.1 GCA_016938135.1 Coriobacteriia bacterium | reverse complement strand
CCTCCCGTAGGAGTCTGGGCCGTGTCTCAGTCCCAGTGTGGCCGATCAGCCTCTCAGCTCGGCTACCCATCGTCGCCTTGGTGAGCCATTACCTCACCAACAAGCTAATGGGCCGCGGGCCCATCCCTCACCGCCGGAGCTTTCCCATAAAGACCATGCGATCTCTATGGAGTATCCGGTATTAGCCCCGGTTTCCCGGAGTTATCCCAGTGTGAGGGGCAGGTTGCCCACGTGTTACTCACCCGTTCGCCACTCTATACACTCTCCGAAGAGAGCTTTAATCGTTCGACTTGCATGTGTTAAGCACGCCGCCAGCGTTCATCCTGAGCCAGGATCAAACTCTCCATGGAAGATGTCACAGAGCAAGCTCTGTGTTCTACAGAAGAATCGGACCTGGAAGATCCGGAGTGATTCACCTGCATCGGTAAGGAAACCGATGTGGTTTGAATCATTACGATCGCATCGGATTGGCCTTTTGACTGGCCCTCTCGATACGACGGGTTCATGTGGTCTGTTTTACAGACCTTACTTGGCTTCATCACAGTATCCAGTTTTCAAGGTTCAGGTGCAGCGAGGGGTTACATTACGTGTCTTCCGTCTCGCTGTCAACGGCTATTCCCGACCTTTTTCAACGTTCTTTGCGACCTTCATCCGGAACACTTGTTCGGGCAATGAAAACGCCCCCGGATGTACTTTTCGGAGGCGTCAGGCGGGCTCACGGCCGCCATGATGATGGCCGTCTACCCTATCCTGTTAACCCACCCGAAATCTTGCTTTTCAAGATCGCGCTCCACTCGTTGATACGCTCGGGAAGCAGCTTAGATACTCTACCACTCGCCCTATACCGGCGCAAGCACCTTTTGCGACCTTTCTGATATATCGCTCATCAAGCGCGATTCGAAACACAGAACCCCAGCTCAGGGGCGCACGGGGCGGGCAAATCGGCGCTTTCCGACCTGCACGACCAAGCCCAGGACGGCGCTTTGGTCCAAGTCATAGGTACCGGGGGCAAGAAGCTCGCCATCCACGCGCACGGCACCTTGATCGATCATCCGGCGACCCTCGGAATTGGAAGCAACGAGCTTCAGTGTCGAGAGAAGCGCGGGGACGTGCACCGACTCATCCAGATCGACGGTGATCTGAGGAACGTCATCGGGTACCGCGTGCTGCTTGAACACGCGGTCGAATGCCGCCTCGGCGGCGGTCGAGTCGTCGATAGAGTGGTAGAGCGCCACGATCTCACGGGCAAGTCTGCGTTTCGCGAGATTGGGATGCATCGATCCATCCGAGAGACCGGCCTCTATCGCCTCCACCTCATCCAATGACAGCGGGGTGCAGAGACGGTAGTACTTGACCATCAGTTCATCCGGAACCGACATCACCTTCCCGAACATGTCGTCCGGTGCATCCGTCAGGCCGACGTAGTTGCCGTAGCTCTTGCTCATCTTCTGTACGCCGTCCGTACCTTCCAGCAAAGGCAACGTAAGACAGACCTGCGGTTCCAGGCCCATCTTCTCCATTAGCTCACGGCCTGCCAGAAGATTGAACAGCTGATCGGTGCCTCCCAGTTCGACATCTGCCTCTATCGCGACTGAGTCGTACGCCTGGGCCACCGGGTAGAGCAGCTCATGCAGCGAGATGCCGATACCCTCTTGATATCGCTTCGAGAAGTCGTCGCGTTCTAGGATACGGGCCACTGTGAACCGACTGGTGAGTCTTAAGAGCTCCTCGAAACCGAGCGGCGCCAGCCACTCGGAGTTCCTGCGCATCTCGGTCTTCTCGGGATCCAGTATCTTATACGCCTGCTCTATATAAGTAGTAGCGTGTGCCTCTACCTGTTCGGGTGTCAGAGGAGGACGGGTAGCGCTTCGGCCTGATGGATCCCCGATCAGAGCAGTGAAGTCACCGATGATGAGAACGACACGGTGCCCAAGGTCTTGGAACTGACGCAGCTTGCGCAGCGGAACGGCATGTCCCAGATGCAGGTCCGGCGCAGTGGGATCCACGCCGAGCTTGATGGTGAGCGGACGCCCATCCCCTAGCTTCTTGATCAGGTCTTGCTCCGGGACCAGGTCTGCTGTACCACTCTTGATGACGCGGAGTTGATCTGCGGCGGTTGCCACGTGGGGTCGTCCCTCCTTCTTGCGCGGGAGCCCGCACAACGCATCCGGCCCGTTACCGAACCGTGACTGCCATGCGGGTGCCTGGCTCACTGTTTGCAGGTCATACTAGCACGAAGAACGGCGCCCTCCTCGGCCATCAGGTAGAGTATTCCGGGGAACGTGAGCCGTTTCTTACTGTATATATAACTGCAACATCCCCAAGTCGCAGAGGATGGACACCGAGCACACATGGACGACTTCAATAGCAATCCCCGCCGCAACCGGTCCTCCGCCGGGAATCGCTCCTCGGCGAGCAACCGTAAGAACCCGGCTCCGCGTCAGCGGCAACGCACAAACGCTCAGCCTACGCCTCGTAAGCGGGCACCCCGCGCCGGCGCGGGTTCTTCCGGACAGGCGACCCAGCGGCCCGTCCGCAAGACACCCAACCGCCAGGCGGGGGCAGTCAAGCGCCGACCCTCCGGGCAGAAGAGCCCCGCGCGCAAACCGGCCAGGAAGCCACGCAGCGTCTGGCGCAAGGTGCTTCGGATCGCCGCGATCGCCACAGGATTGGGCATTGTGGGCGGGCTTATCGCTGTGGGAGTCGTCTACGCGTCGGTCAGCAAGGACCTTCCCGACCTGCAGAACCCCACGAAGGGTCGCGACCAGACCTCGGTCATATATGACCGCAACGGCGATGTGCTCACTGAGCTGTACGCGGAGCAGAACCGCACCGATGTCGCCTTCGAGCAGATACCCGTGCAATTGCGGCAAGCCGTCATCTCCACTGAGGACCAGCGCTACTACGAGCACAAAGGGGTCGACCCTCTCGGCATCGCACGAGCCCTGTGGGTGGACATCACTCAGAACAAGCGCCACGGGGGCTCTACCATCACGCAGCAGTACGTGGTCAACACCTTTGTCGAGCGCGAGGGCACGATAACCCGGAAGATCAAGGAAGCGATCTTGGCGTACAAACTTGAGAAGGAGTACACCAAAGACGAGATCTTGACGATGTATCTCAACACCATTTACTTCGGACACGGCGCCTATGGCGTCCAGTCCGCTGCCGAGACCTACTTCGGCAAAGACGTGAGCGAGCTGTCGCTGGCCGAATGCGCGATGATCGGCGGCGTCATCAAGTCGCCTGGCAACTACTCGCCGCGTATCGACCCCGATGCCGCAAAAGACAGACGCGACACCGTTCTGGGTCAGATGCTCTCGGAAGGCTACATCGAGCAGGCCGAACACGACGCTGCGGTGGCCGAGGAGTTCGCGCTCGCGCAGGTGGATGTGGACACCACCACGCCAGCTCCCTATTTCGTGGAGTGGATAAAGCAGACGCTCATCGATGAGTACGGCCCCGACCAGGTGTTCAAAGGCGGACTTCACATCACCACCACCATCGATCTCACTATGCAACAGGCCGCCGAAGATGCGATCGCCGCTGAGCTTGACCAGGAAGACGACCCGTCGGCCTCCCTTGTGGCCGTAGAACCTTCGACAGGCGAGGTACTGGCCATGGTGGGCGGCAAGGACTTCGCGACCCAGCAGTACAACGTGGCGGTACAAGGGCACCGACAGCCCGGCTCCGCGTTCAAGCCCTTCGTGTTGGTGGCAGGCCTGGAGAACGGCGTGCTACCCGAGCAGACGTACGAGTCGAGCGCTGCACGTCTGGACATCCCAGGCGGTCAGGTCTGGAAGGTCACCGGCACCTCGGCCGGAGGGCTGATGCGACTGCGCCAAGCCACCGAGAAGTCCGTCAACTCCGTGTTCGCGCAGCTCATCTTGGAGGTAGGCGCCGACACCGTGGTCGAGACCGCACAACGCCTTGGTATAACCACCGATGTCGAAGCCGTTCCCGCGATCGCACTGGGCGGGCTCAAGAACGGTGTGACACCGCTGGAGATGGCTTCAGCGTATGCAACCCTGGCCAATGCAGGCACCTATATACCGCCCTACGGCATCCTTGAGGTGAAAGACAGCGACGGTGAGGTCTTGCACACTGCTGACGCCGAGGGCGTTGAAGCCATCTCGCCGGCGGTCGCATATCTCACCACAGACATACTAAAAGGCGTCATCTCGAAGGGGACCGGTACTGCTGCCCAAATAGGCCGACCGGCCGCGGGCAAGACCGGCACCACCCAGCAGTATCGTGACGCATGGTTCTGTGGCTATACACCGCAAATCGCCGCCTCGGTATGGGTGGGCCATGTAGAGGGTCAGATCGAGATGACGAACGTCCACGGCCGCAAGGTCACCGGCGGCTCCTTCCCGGCAGAAATCTGGGCGCGCTTCATGAAGGCCGCATTGGACGGACAACCCAAAGAGGACTTCGAGCGCCCCAAGGGTCTGACGTCGGCGACGATCTGCCTGGAGTCGGGCCAGATTCCCACTGAGTACTGTGAGAAGACGGGTTCGGCCCTCTTCCTCTCGGGCCACCTGCCCGGGGAATGCGAGATACATACAGGCCCGACCGAGATCGAGCTTCCCAACTTCATCGGGATGACCAAGGAAGCCGCTATAACGCTCCTCAACAAGCTCCTGCTGGCGTTCAAGGTCGAGGAGCAGGAAATGTATGGCGTCTCGGCGGGCATCGTGGGAGACCAGGATCCGCGCTATCCGAGCACGGTCACGACCGAGACGGTGGTGACGCTCTACGTATCAAAGGGCGCGCCTGTAAACGAGCCACCGGTGGCGACTTTCACCTATACGCCCAAGACCCCGAGCGCGAACGAGGAGATCACGTTCGACGCCTCTGAGTCGGAAGCCGATGGCGGTATCGCGAAGTACGCATGGGAGTTTGGGGACTCTTCACCTCTGGTGGAGGGGGCAATCGTCAAGCATAAGTTCACGACCGCGGGCAAGTACACCGTCACCCTCTGGGTGACCGATGAAGACGGACTCGTCTCCAGCCTGCCTATCGTGGTGGAAGTCAAATAACCCTAGCGCACCCCTCGGAAGAAATGACCACTTGTGGCAGGTGAGACGACCGGATCCACCGGAGGCGTCTCTCCTGCCACTGCCGCATTCAATGCCGCACGGTAGGCCGAGACGACACGGACGTGCTCCTGCGCATCCTCAACGGAGAAGTCCAGCCGCAAAGAAGTGACACCGGTTGCCAACACGTCAGGCAGCGCCCGCGAGAGGTCGAGAGTGACGGCATTATATATGTGGCTACGACCGGTCGCGTCAGTCAGGACAGGGAACTCGTAGCCTTTCTCGTCACGCAACAGCCATGTTCGCTGCCGGTGCTCGCATGTAACGCATCTCCTGGTACAGCCCCCTGCGTTCTGCAAGACACAGCGTTCGGCCACCATGAGCTCCACCCTGCCGTAAACCACCGCTCCAACCGGAACCGGTGAACCTACAGCAAGTGCGGTCAGCTGTGAGGCGGTCAGCTCATGAGACGCCCAGAGCGATGATGCTCCTATGTCGCACACCGTCTGCGCTGCCCACGGGTTGACGATATTGAGGGGCCAGTCGGCGGAAACGTCAGCGTCTGAACCGATCGTCTCGGCCAGCACGCCCAGGTTGCCTGCGGCGAGCGGGAGACCGGGGGACGCAAATGACACCAGCGTATCCATCTCTTCCTCATGCGCTATGCGCGGAAGGAGCGCACTGGTCCCCGAAGGAACAGCGGAAGCGTCGTCTTCAGGGGTGACCCGCACCAGTACCCGATCGGCACCAGCAGCAAGGCAAGCGGAAGCCAACTGCGGATCGGTCACACAGGCAACCAGCTCCACCGGAGGTCGCCGGGTGGCATCAAGACCCTGAACGGCGACAACGACCGGCTCATGTCTCTGACGGTCCTGCCACCGGGCAAGACGAAGGCCATCCAAGGACTCAAGGACTTCTCGGCGGAGAGAATGAAGGACCGAGAAGCCGATACCGGCACCCTGTTCCAGGTCGACATCGCACTCGCTCACGAAGTAACCCGAACCGCCAACACGGCCTACGTGCTCCGAGACATCCTCGGCCGATACAGCCCTGGTGCGCGCGGGTTCCACCACCGGACCGACGGCCTGCGACTGGAACCCTCCCCCGCTGGCTGTCACCGTGAGCGGCTCGCCGATATGCATGCGCACTTCGAACCGGACAGCGGTGGCTCGATACTCCAGCGCATCGCGACCTTCGAAAGTGGCGCGCGCGGCCTCGAGCATCGTCGCGTTCGCAACGCGGAACACCCGGTCGCCCGGCCCGGCGGCACCCTCCAGAAGGATACTGACGCGCTCGGACGCCCCGGCACGACTGACGGTCACGTCACGCACGCGCAGCTCGCCTGCTCTCTGGGCAAAACGTCCCTTGCCCGTCCAGAACTCTATGGTATCCGCAGCGTCCAACGCACGGTCCAGCGCCACCTCGGCGACACCGCCGTTCACCGCCGAGATGCGGCCGATGAGAACACCCCTGTTGTTCGGTCGACTCGTGTTCATCATCCGACCGTCGCTGATACCGGCAAGATACGCCTCGCTGAAGCCCCTGTTGAACGCCTCTTCAAGCAGTTGCGTCTCAGCGTCGAGCACCTGATACCCGTCAGGGTCAGCCGCAGCACGATCCAGTGCCGCACGGTAGACGCCAACGACGACCGAGACGTATTCGGGGGCCTTCATACGGCCTTCGATCTTCAGAGCGCTGGCGCCGCTGCGTATAAGCGCGGGAAGCTGACCGATCCCGGCAAGGTCTCGAGGACTGAGCAGATAGCGCCCGTCCACTTCGACGACCTCGGAAGCGTCTCGGACGAGCGAGTAGGGCATACGGCATGGCTGGGCGCACAGACCGCGATTGGCCGAGCGCCCTCCTATCACCGAGGACATGAGGCATTGGCCCGAATAGCAGTAGCACAGCGACCCGTGAACGAACGATTCCACCTCTACGTCCACGGAGCGCGCGATGCGCCCGATCTCTGCAACCGAGAGTTCGCGGGCCAACGTCACCCGCGAACAGCCAAGCTCGGCAAGCGTCCGCACGGACGCCGCATTGTGGGCGTCGATCTGCGTAGAAGCGTGGATGCGCACGTGCGGCAGGACGCTGCGCAGCACACGCAAGAGTCCGAGGTCTTGAACGATGACCGCATCAACGCCGGCCGCCCAGGCTCCGTCGATAAGGTCGACAGCACGTCGCATCTCATCGGGCAGCACGACGATGTTCGCGGTCAGATAGACTCTTGCGCCCCTAAGATGCGCGAACCGTGCGCCCTCAGCGAGCGTCTCAAGTGTGAAGTTCTCCGCTCCCCGGCGGGCATTCAGCTCGCCCATACCAAGGTACACGGCATCCGCACCGCCGTTGACCGCGGCGATGAGCGCAGCCGGTGAGCCGGCGGGAGCCAGAAGTTCAGGTGTTTCTATCGTCGCCTTTTGAGGCTGGTGCATGACGGTTCGCCTTCGGTACATCGAGGGTAACAAGCTATCGCATCGACCGAGTATACAGTGCCGGAGCCTAGCCCAACGCCCCGACCTGGCATCATACGGCACAAGCCGCCATAATGGGTCGTTGAATGAAGGGAGCCTGATGTCACGGCGCACGCGGCTTCACCGCACAAGAAAGTCCAATACTGCGATCCGAGTGATCTTTGGCGGCATCGCGATGCTTGTTGCCCTCACGGTGCTCCTCACGGGTGTAGGTGCAGCTGCGGCTTTCAGCATGTTCTCCGGATGGCTTGTAGACCTGCCCGACCTGGATGACCCTACGGCATTCAGCGTGGCCCAGGCGACGAAGGTCTACTCGGCAGACAACAAGCTCATCGCCAACCTGTACCTGGAGAACCGCCAGGTGGTCGATCTTGATGAGATCTCCCCATACATGCAGCATGCGCTGGTGGCGGTCGAGGATGAACGCTTCTACCAGCACAACGGCTTCGATGCTGTGGGCATCGTGCGTGCATTCATGACGAACCTCGTTGCAGGTGGTGTCTCGGAAGGCGCTTCCACGATCACGCAGCAGTACATCCGCAACACGATCTTGGCCGACGAGCGCTACGACATCTCATACCGTCGCAAAGTCCGTGAGGCATACCTCGCATACGAGCTTGAGCAGAGGATGTCCAAAGACGAAGTGCTGAGCATGTACCTCAACACCGTCTACTTCGGGGAGGGCGCGTACGGAGCTGAATCAGCCGCCCTCACGTTCTTCAGCAAACATGCGTCCGAGCTCACTATCGCTGAGGCGGCCCTTCTGGCCGGCCTTGTGCAGTCACCCAGCAACCTGTCCCCGTACGACAACGCCGAAGGCGCCGTCTCGCGTCGGCAGTGGGTTCTCAGCAAGATGCACGAACAAGGGTACATCACCGACGAGGAGTACGAGGCGGCCAAGGTCGAAGAACTCTCACTTGGACGAGCGGCGCAGCTGGACAAGTCCGGGGTCTACTCGGCGCCGTACTTCGTAGCTCACGTGAAGAAGCTTCTGCAAGACGAGTACGGCACCGGGCTTGTGTTCCAGGGCGGTCTGACTGTCTACACCACGCTGGACACCACGACCCAGGATCAGGCTGAGGCCGCATGCCGCAAGATCATGAACAAGGACTCAGACCCGGACTACGCCCTGGTGGCCATAGAGCCGGAGAGCGGCAAGATCAAGGCAATGGTGGGCGGCAGGGACTGGGACACCAACAAGTTCAACTTCGCCACACAGGCCAAAAGACAGCCGGGGTCATCGTTCAAGATGTTCACCCTGGTGACCGCCCTCAAGCAAGGCATGCCGCCTACTCGCAAGATAGACTCCTCCTCTCCCGCAGTGATCCAGACCGGTGGCACACCGTGGCGCGTCACCGGCGGAAGCAAGGGCTATATCACGCTCAAGCAGGCCACCGTGGGCTCGGTCAATGCGGCGTTCGCGAGGCTGATCGCTGAAATGGGTGCCGAACCCGTGGTGGAGACCGCCCACGACATGGGTATTACGACCGACATCGAGCCCTACCTCTCAATAACGCTTGGAAGCCAGGAAGTGACCCCCTTGGAGATGACCGCGTCGTACGCGACCCTCGCCAATGAAGGACGCCATATCCCGCCGGTTGCCATCGAGAAGGTGCTCGACTCAAGCGGCGAGACGATCTTTGAGGCTGACCATACGGGGACTCAGGCGATCAGCGCTTCCGTTGCGTACGCCACCACTCAGATACTCAAGGGTGTGATCAGTGGCGGGACGGCGACTCGCGCCAACATAGGGCGCCCTGCGGCAGGCAAAACGGGGACGACCCAGGACTACAGAGACGCCTGGTTCTGCGGCTACACACCGCAACTTGCATGCGCCGTCTGGATGGGTTACACGCCCGAGAAGCCGATGCGCAATGTGCATGGGATCACTGTGTTCGGTGGGACGTTCCCCGCGATGATCTGGGCCGAGTTCATGAAGAACGCGTTGGCTGACACGCCCAAGACAGACTTCAAGTCCGCGCCGGCTCCCAAGTACACCTGGAAGAGCGAATGGGATGTTCCCGACATCGCCGTGCCGGACGTCAAGGACATGAAGCAGGCGGATGCCGAGAAGGTGATCACCGAGGCGAAACTGGAGGCGGCGTTCACGTCAGCCTACAGCCCCACCGTTGAGGCGGGCAGAGTCATCAGCCAAAGCCCTGCTGCCGGCACGAAGGTGAAGCCGGCCGAGGTGGTGACGTGCGTGGTCTCGAAGGGCATCGACCCCAGCACCCCACCGGAACCGGTGGAGCCGCCGGAACCAGACCCGACCAGTACGGTGCCCCCCACCAGCACGCCCACGCCGTAGCAACACGAACGCCCGACCCGAAAGCCTCGGGTCGGGCGTTTTTCATTGCGCGGCAACGGCCTAGCGGCGCACCCTGATCATGCCGGATACGCAGTGGACCTCGACACCCTGCGTCTCGATGGCATCCAGCACCAGGTTCATGCCAAGAGTATCCGATGAGATGTGCCCGGCTATCACCAGGTTGAGCCCGATCTCCTCGGCATGCTTGCGATGCTCCTCGGAGTAGTGCATGCCCACAAGCGTGTCCACGCCAGCCGCGGACAGTCTGTCGAGCGCGGCCGCCGGGCCCTCGGTACCGCCCGTCATATCGACGAGCATCTTGCCGCAACGTCCCCCGCCCTTGCCCTGGACCAGGATGGGGCCATACCCCTTCTTGGCAGCGTCATTGTACTCGGGGATCGTACGCAGCATCTTGACGAGATCGTCAAGGGTGCGAGGGTCAGCCTCGGCAATGGCCTCTTGCACGAAACGGTTCACGCAGTTGTCCGCCGGCGTATGACACGACATCATTGACAGACCGAGCACACGCGCCGCATCGATGGCACGGTAGTGGTTCGCAGGCATGATTTTTCGCTGGATCTCCTCGGCACGTGGGGCGATGAGCGCATCGGCCAGGCCGATTCCCACACCTTGGGCCGCCCACAAATCGGCCTGCATATACATCACGCGGTGCAGATTGGCATAGCCGGGTCCCTCGGGATGGTGCGCCAGTACGAGGTCGACCGGCGTCCCCTTCTCGCGCATCCGGTCAGCCAGCAAGACCTCGCCGACCTCCATGTCGATCCCGGCGACGAGTCCGCGCACGTCCATGTCCGGATCACCCACGCAAATACGGGTGTCATCGTAGGGGTTGGTGAGGCGCTCGAGGTCGAAGAACTCCTTCTCATCCTCGTCCATCCCGTCGTAGGACTTCTTGACGGTCGCCAGCTGGCGTTCGATCTCCTCGGCGGAACGGCCATCGTTTGAGATCCCCCTGTCGACCGCTGTCTTGTAGATGTCTCCAAGCTTCATATGCCCACTCCTTGTCCAGCGTATGTTACAGACGTCGCCCTATCCTGGCCTTCGAAACGTACTTGCTCCCGTTCTCATAGAATCGCAACTGGAGGTCATGACCAGCAGAAAGGCCGATACGCCCGCTCCGCTCGATAGGCCCTACGGGCTTTGTCCCCTCGTAGATCGCCAGCCTACCGCTACCCAGGCGCACCCCGTTGTCGTCAAGATCGACGCCCAGCGCTTGAGCAAGCTTGCCGGGGCCGTCCGTGAGCGACGTCTCCCTCCCGCGACGCCTCACCATGGTCTCCTGACCCACCAGTGGCTCGAGTGCACGGATGAGCACCGCACCCGCAACGCCTTCGGTATCCGTCACGACATTCAGCATGTAGTGGGCCCCGTAGGTGAAGTACACGTACGTGCATCCCGCCGGCCCGTACATCACACTATTGCGTTCTGTGATGCCCTTTGTCGCCGCGTGTGAGCCGGGATCGTCCGAACCCAGATAGGCCTCGGTCTCAACGATGCGTCCGGCCGTGATCGCCCCTTCGGCAGTACTCACCAGCACCGCTCCCAAAAGCGCACGGGCGACGCACGCGGCACCGCGCTCGTAAAACGATGGCGGCAGCAGGGCCGCGTCATCAAGGTCTGAGTACTCCATATCAGTGAATTCTATGCGAAGCAGCCCCTCATGTATGCATCACAGCGATCGGGCCCTCTTCAAACGTAGCCTTAGCTCGTGCAGCGGCAGTGTGTTGAGCACGTCACCGGGCTCGATCCATCCACGTCTGGCCTGCCCGACACCGTAGGACATGTAGTCAAGCTGCGCAGCATCATGAGAGTCGGTCCCCAGGGTAATAGCGACGCCCGTGCGCTTCGCCATGCGCAGATGCACATCGCTGAGATCGAGGCGATCCGGATAGCTGTTGAGTTCCAGAGCGGTACCCGTCTGGGCGGCTTTCTGCATCACCGCTTCGATATCCAGGTCGATCGGGTCACGACGGCACAGGATTCTGCCGGTGAGGTGCGCTATGACGTCGATGAACGGGTTGTCCATGGCACGCAGCACACGGCGGGTCGCGACCTCCCGGCTCTGACCCCAGCCTGAGTGCAGCGAGGCGAGGACGATGTCGAAGCGCGCCAACACGTCGAGGTCGTAGTCCACCTGCCCGTCGTCATCGATATTGAGCTCCACGCCCTTGAGGACGTGCGGTCCGTCGCCAGTGGAGTTCAGCTCGTCGATCTCTTCCCACTGCCGCTCAAGCGCGTCCAGTCCAAGCCCGCCCACCATGTGAAGGTTCACGGCGTGGTCGGTGATCGCTATGTACTCGTAGCCGAGGGCTGCGGCCTTGGCCCGATTCTGCCGGGCGGTCGACTTCCCGTCCGTGGCGACCGTGTGCATGTGCAAGTCACCGCGGATGTCACGACCTTCGAGCAACCCGGGCAAGTCACCTGCCAGCGCAGCCTCGATCTCACCGGCGTTCTCCCTGAGCTCCGGTACCGGCACGTCCATACCCAGGGCTGTATAGACGTCAGCTTCTGTGGCTGAAGCGATGGCTGCATCATCGGCGAGCCTGAACACGCCGTACTCGTTGACCTTCAAACCGGAACGCTTGGCCAGCTCGCGCAGGCGTGAGTTGTGCTCCGCTGAACCGGTGAAGTACTGCAGGGCCGCCCCGTACTGGTCGGGTGACACCACCCGGACGTCTATCTGGAGTCCGTCGGCAGTAGCGATGCTGGTCTTCGTGTCCCCGCTCACCAGCACGCGCTCGACCCGAGGCAGCGTTCTTGCCGCCTCCATGACCGACTCCGGGTCCCCGGAGGCGACCACCACGTCGATGTCACCCACGGTGTCACGGCGTCGCCGAAGGCTACCGGCGTATGCGATATCCGTGACGCCGGCGACATCACGCATCGCCGCGACGATCCTCTCGGCCAAGGGCAGTACGTCCGCCATCAACCTCCGCTCGCTGTGCCGCCGGTACGCTACGATGCCTTCGGCGAGATTGTCGATGGTCTTGGCACCGAAGCCTGCCAGGCCGGCAAGCCTGCCTTCCTCGATGGCGGCCTCCAGCGCATCGACGGAGGTGACATCCAGCTGCTCGTAGAGGACCTTGACCTTCTTGGGCCCGAGGCCGGGAATGCGTGTAAGGTCGACCAATGTCCCCGGCAGCCGGTCCGTGATGGCATCCAGTTCCGGAAAGCTCCCGGTCTGGGTGAGCGTGATGATGGATGCCGCCAGCTTGCTGCCAACCCCCGGAACCTCGGTCAGGCGTCCGTCGCGAGCAAGAGTCATGACCTCCTCGGGAAACGCACGCAGCGCATGGGCAGCCTTGTGGTAGCTGAGGAACCGGAACTTGTCCGCGCCGGATATCTCAAGCAAGTCACCCACGGTGTCGAGGATCTTGGCTACCGAGGGGTTATCGTACTCGGGCATGCGGATACTCCCTATGATCGCGAGCGCTCCAACCATGATACCCGGGCACATGGAGGAGTCAGAGACGCCTGCTCATGAATGCAAGAAACGAATCGTCCTGAGTTCGGTCGAAGCCCTCGGGTGGCTCGGCTTCCCGGAAGCCAAGAGTGCGATACAACCGCAGAGCCGCAACCATGGAATCAGGCAACGTGGTCACCCTTGCCTCGATATAGCCGATGACACGCGCATGATCCAGCGCAGCCCGCATCAGAGCGCGACCAAGCCCATGCCCCCGGACATCGGGACGAACGAACAGGTGCTTGACCTCGCAGGTCTGCGGCATGTGCTAGCGAACGCCCACGCATCCCAGGGCCTCGCCGGATTCGTCACGCGCGAGTAACAGGACACCCGTGGGGCGCTCGTAGGGAGCGGGCAGCGAAGCGATCTCACCCGGAAGCGTGTGCGAGAACATCTGCTCGCCGAGCAACCGCTGATACTCCTCGAACAGTCGCCGCACATCGTCCAGCGCGACGGGATCGACTCGTTCCACTACGGTGATGTAGTGCTGCATCGCTCTCGTCCTACTCGGCGGACCGTTCGCTCAACCAGATGACGTCGGCCTCAAGCGCCTCTGCGGCCTGCGCGAGTTGCTCGGCCACACGCTCATGGCCGGTGCCACCTGCTGTCACGCGACGAGCGACGATCTTGTCCAGGTCGACGGCCTCCAGCGCATCGCTACCGAAGACAGACGACGCGTCTTCAAGGTCTTGCACCGAGAGCTCTTGCAGCGTCTTACCCTCCCGCTCGCAAGCCAGGACCAGCCTACCGACGACCTCGTGGGCCTCCCGGAAGGGCATCCCGTGCGCCGCAAGGTAGTCTGCAAGGTCGGTTGCCGCCATAAACCCGCCGCCGGCGCCCTGACGCATGACGTCCACATTGACGCTCATCGTGGCGATCATGCCATCAACGGCGCGCAGCGAGTCCGCCAGCGTGTCGATAGCGTCGAATGCAGGCTCTTTATCCTCCTGCATGTCCTTGTTGTAGGCGAGAGGCAAGCTCTTGAGGGTCACGAGCAGCGCTGTCAGGTCACCGATGACTCGACCGGTCTTACCCCTGACGAGTTCCGCGAAGTCCGGGTTCTTCTTCTGCGGCATGATGCTCGAGCCTGTGGACCACGCGTCGTCCATGGTTATGAACCCGAACTCCTCGGTAGACCACAAGATGAGTTCCTCGCACAGGCGCGAGAGGTGCATCTGCGCGACCGCGCATGCGTAGGTGACATCCAACAAGAAGTCGCGATCGCTCACGCTGTCCATCGAGTTGGCTGAGACAGCCGAGAAGCCAAGATCGTCAGCGACGGCCTGGCGATCCAGTGGGAACGTGGTCCCTGCCAGCGCCGCACTGCCAAGCGGCAGGACATCCGCCGCCTCGAACGCATGACGCATGCGCGTGATGTCCCTGGAGAGCATCCATGAATATGCGAGGAGATGATGGCTAAGCAACACCGGCTGCGCCTTCTGCAGGTGCGTATAGCCCGGCATCACGGCACCCATATGCTCGCCCGCACGCTCTATCAGAGTGGCGCGCAAAGCGTTGCCCGCACCGACCAGACGCAGGGTCGCATCCTTAGCGTAGAGCCTGGCATCAAGCGCTACCTGGTCGTTACGGGAGCGCGCGGTATGCAGCTTGCCGCCAACATTGCCGACGATGCTCGTTAGCCTGCGCTCGACCGCCATATGGATGTCTTCATCGGCGGTGTCGAAGACGAAAGAACCGCTCTCTATCTCTGCGCGCACCTGCAAGAGCCCCTCGACGATAGCCGTCGCCTCATCAACAGGGACGATGCCCTGGGCAGCGAGCATCCTGGCGTGTGCGATCGACCCGCGGATGTCTTGCTCGGCCATCCGCTTGTCTACCGGTAGCGATGCTCCGAACTCCTCGGCAAATGCGTCTCCTGAGCTCTCAAAGCGACCGCCCCATGGCTTCTTGGCATTGCTCACGCCTACACTTCCCCTTCTTTGCCCACCTTGCGGCGCTGACGCGCCCAGACTTTGGTAGGCAGGCCGTGCAGATCGATGAAGCCCTTCGCGGCCTTGTGGTCGAAGCTGTCGGAGGCGTCATAGGTCGCAAGGTTGTAGTCGTAGAGCGAGTAAGGCGAACGACGGCCTACGGTGACGCAGCTGCCTTTGAAGAAGCGCAGACGCACGTCACCGGTGACCAGCTGCTGCGTGGTCTCGATGAAGCCGTCCAATGCCTCTTTGAGCGGCGAGAACCACATGCCGTTGTAAACGAGCTCTGCCCACTTCTGCTCGATGTGCAGTTTGTAGTGCAGCAAATCGCGCTCCAGGCAGAGGTCCTCAAGCGCCTTGTGGGCAGTGATCAGAGTCAACGCGCCCGGCACTTCGTAGATCTCACGGCTCTTCACGCCGATGAGCCGGTTCTCGACCATGTCGATGCGGCCGAAGCCGTGCTTGCCCGCGAGCTCATTCATGTGGTCGATGATCTCGTGGAAGCTCATCTTGCGGCCGTTGAGCGCGACCGGTATGCCCTGCTCGAAGCTCAACTCCACGTACTCGGCCTCGCTGCACTGCTCACCGCGAGCATCCCCCGTCAGCGTGTAGATATCCGCGGGAGGCTCTACCCACGGGTCCTCGAGGATGCCGCACTCGATCGCACGGCCCCACAGGTTGTCATCGATGGAGTACGGGCTCTTCTTGGTGGTGGGAACCGGGATGCCGCGCTCCAACGCGTAGTCCATCTCCTGCTCACGCGTCTTGAGATCCCACTCGCGCACCGGAGCGAGCACATGGATGTCGGGATCGAGCGCCGCAATGCCTACTTCGAAGCGGACCTGGTCGTTGCCCTTGCCGGTGCAACCATGCGCGATGTAGCTGGCGCCATGCTTATGCGCTTCCTCGACAAGGTGCTTCACGATGATAGGCCTGCTCATCGCCGAGACAAGCGGATACTTGTTCTCGTACAGGGCGTTTGCCATCAGGGCCTTGGTGATGAAGTCTTCCACATACTCTTCGCGCACGTCTTTGACGATGGACTCCACGGCGCCGATGCCCAGTGCCTTGGTGCGAACGACCTCAAGGTCCTGACGCTCCTGACCCACGTCTACCGCAAGTGCGATGACGTCGACGTTCTTCTCATCCATCAGCCAGCGGATGGCTACCGATGTGTCCAGACCGCCGGAATACGCGAGTATGACCTTCTCTTTAGACACTTTGCTGCTTCCTCTCCGTTTGCAACGAGGCCTAGAACTGGCCCCGGAACTTATTGATGTTGTCCATGACGAGCTCCGCGTCGGTCTCACCACGTGCAATCACCAAGATCGTGTCATCGCCCGCGATCGAACCGAGGATCTCGTCGAGTTCAGCGGCGTCCATGGCAGCAGCCACACCCTGCCCTGCGCCTGCGGTCGTCTTGATGAGCACCAGCTGGCCCGACTTCACGACACTTGTGACCAGCTCTGCGATCATCCGCTGAAGGTGCAGGTCTTCTGCAAGGACGTAGACGCCCTCGGCCAGTTTGCGCAGACCCATGTCGGCGATATCCCTGGAGACAGTCGCCTGCGTGCATTCGTAGCCGTGTTGCTTGAGCCGGTCCACGAGTTCACGCTGAGTCCGCACGCGGTCTCGTCGGACGATCTTGCGTATGGCTTCCTGCCGCTCGATTCTTTTCCTCATTGCCCCATCCAGTGATCGCGATCCGTCATCACAGTACCAACGAAAGCCACGCGCGCTGCGCGTGAAGTCTGTTCTCGGCTTCATCGAACACCACGGAGTACGGAGCGTCGATGACCTCGTCAAGCACCTCTTCGCCGCGGTGCGCAGGGAGACAGTGCATGAATATCGCACGGGAATCAGCGCGCTCCATGAGCGACGGGTCCACCGTATAGCCCGAGAAGGCCTGCACGCGCTGCGCATGCTCTGCTTCCTGCCCCATCGACGCCCATGTGTCCGAGACGACCACGTCACAAGACGCAACGGCCTCTCTGGGGTCGTTATGGAGCGTGATGCTCGCCCCCGTGCCGTACGTAGCGGCTATCTGCTGCGCTCGGGTGACGACATCGGCACGCGGCTCATAGCCGACAGGCGTGGCGACGGTCACATGCATCCCGGCAAGCGCACCGCCCAGCATCAGCGAATGCGTCATGTTGTTGCCATCGCCCACATACGCCATCTTGATCCCGGCGAGCGAACCCTTATGCTCCTTGATGGTGAGCAGATCCGCCAACACCTGACAGGGATGGTAGTCGTCGGTAAGCGCGTTGACCACGGGCACCGAGGCGTGCTTGGCAACCTCCTCGATGTGTGAGTGTGCGAACGTCCGCAAGACGATCACTTGGACGTAGCGCTCAAGCACCTTGACGGTATCATGCACGGTCTCACTTCGAGAGAAGGCGTCCTGGGGGCCCATGACGATCGGATGGACACCCAGATCGCGGCAGGCCAGCTCGAAAGAGACGCGAGTCCGCAAGGATGGCTTCATGAAGATCAGCGCTGCGGACTTGCCTGTGGCGACAGGAGCCTTGTTGGCATTTCGATGTGCGAGCTTCTGCGCCTTTGCCCGGATGAGCACCGCCTGAAGGTCATCCGGCGTCAGGTCACCAAGGGTCAGTAGGTCACGTCCCACGAGGTTTTGCATCAGACCTCCCCTACGACTGCTTCAAGTGTCTCAAGAAGTGTATCAATTTCCGCCTCTTTGCATACCAAAGGAGGCAAGAAACGTATTATCGAATCTCCGATGTTGTTGAGAACGAGACCGCGGGCAAGGGCCCCAGCCGCCACGGCGGCCGCAATAGGACGCGAAAGCTCCGCCGCTGCCATGAGACCGATCCCCCGGACAACAGCCACTTCTCCGGTCTTCTCGGCAAGACCGGCAAGACCGTCTCTGAGGTACTCGCCCATCGCAATGGCGTTATCGCCCAGACGTTCGCTATGGAGCGCACCGACGGTAGCGAGCGCGGCGGCACACACGACAGGTCCTCCGCCGAACGTGGACCCGTGATCTCCCGGCTTGAACGCAGCAGCGACCTCGTCGGTTGCGACCACAGCGCCTATAGGCAGACCGTTGGCCATCGCCTTGGCGAGCGCCATGATATCGGGGCGGATGCCGAAGGACTGATGCGCAAAGGCCGTCCCGGTGCGGAAGAACCCCGTCTGGACCTCGTCGAGCACTAACAACACTCCGCGTTCGTCGCAAAGTCGGCGGACTGACGTAAGGTACTCGGGCGTGCATGGGTAGACGCCACCCTCGCCCTGAACGACCTCGAGCATCACTGCACACACCGTGTCGTCTATCGCGTCCTCAAGTGCGGCCATGTCGTTGAGCGGGACATGGCCGAACCCCGGAAGGAGCGGCGCGAACGCCTCTTGCTTGGACGGTTGCGCCGTGGCAGTGAGCGCGCCTAGCGTGCGACCATGGAAGCTGCGCTCCGCAGTGATGATCCTGTAGCACTCCGGCCCCTTGTTGAGCTTGCCCCAGCGACGCGCAAGCTTGATCGCTCCCTCAACGGCCTCGGTACCGGAGTTCGCGAAGAACACCTTCCGGCCGCCGCCGGCCAGCGTGGCTATGACCTCGGCCAGATGCGCCCGATGCTCGACGTGGAACAGGTTGGAGACGTGCACCAGCTTCGCCGCCTGTGCCGCGACCGCTTCAGTGACGGCCGGATGTGCATGACCCAGGTTGACGGCGCCTATCCCCGCGATGAAGTCAAGGTACTCTCGGCCGTCATCATCGTAGAGGCGCATACCCTCACCGCGGACGAACATGACCTGCTTTCGGGCATAGGTCCCCATGTGATAAGTGGCATCCAGAGCGCCCGTAGCCTCAAGAAGCTCTCCCATCACAGCGTCACCTCTCCCTCATAGGCAGCGTACATCTCGTCGTCAGGCAGCCCCAGGCTGCCGTCACGGGTGATCATCGTCCCGACACCCGCGTCGGTGTAGACCTCAAGCAGCAACGCGTGCGGCGAAGTGCCGTTGAGGATGTGAGCGCGCTCTACGCCAGCGTGCAGCGCATGGATGCAGGCATCCACCTTGGGGATCATGCCGCTTGAAAGAGTCCCGCCGCTGACCATCGCCTCGGCCTCTTCAAGTGAGAGTGCACTGATCAGCGAGTCCTTATCGGCGAAGTCGGCATAAAGGCCATCGACATCGGTGAGGAAAATCACCTTGTCCGCATCCAGAGCTGACGCGATCTCACCGGCCACCAGGTCGGCGTTGATGTTGTAGCTCCCTGCGTCGTCACCCGCCGCCACCGATGCGATGACCGGGATGAACCCGTCAGCGATCAGATTCTCGACCACGGTGGTGTCAACGCGCGTGACCTCTCCTACTCGCCCCAGGCGTGCGTCAAGCTGCTTGGCCTTAATCAGGTTCCCGTCGTCGCCTGCAAGTCCCACCGCAAGTCTCCCGTGCTGGTTGATGGCCGAGACAAGCTCCTTGTTGACCTTGCCGACGAGCACCATCTTCACGACCTCCATAGCGGCGTCATCGGTCACCCGCAAGCCCTGGTAGAACTCGACCGCCATGCCAAGACGCTCCATGTACGAGGTGATCTCCGGACCGCCACCGTGCACGATCACGGGGTTGATACCCACGAGCTTCATGAGGACGATATCTGCGGCAACCGAATCGCGAAGCTCGGGATCAGTCATAGCCGAGCCACCGTATTTGATGACGACAGTGCCACCCCACGTGCGTTTGATCCACGGGAGGGCCTCCATAAGCGTGCCTGCCTTGGCCAGCAGTTCTTCCAGCATCTCAGGCCTCATGAGCGATACTCCCCGTTTATCCGCACGTATTCGTAACTGAGATCACAGGTCCACACGGTGGCGATACCTTCGCCCAGATGCAGATCGGCGATGACTTCGATGTCATTAAGGGCAAGCGCTGCCGAGGCCGCATCCTCATCAAAAGCCACAGCGGTCCCGTCCAGACAGGTCGTGATGCCGGCAAAGATGACCTCCAGCTTAAGGGGGTCGACCCGAGCGGTGGACTTGCCTACCGCCATGGCCACGCGACCCCAGTTGGCGTCTCTACCGAAGATCGCCGTCTTGAAAAGCGGCGAATTGGCGATGGACATGGCCGCGTCACGTGCGTCCGCGTCGCAGGCGGCACCCCGCACGGTGACCTCGATGAACTTGGTGGCACCTTCACCGTCGCGCACGATCATGCGGGCGAGCTCCCCACAGACCGCGTGGATCGCGTCGGACACCGGCGTCAGACGCGCGTCCCCCACATCGATCGGCTCTCCACCCGCCGCGCCGCTCGCCATGAGCACACACGTGTCGTTAGTGGAGGTGTCGCTGTCAACCGTGACCCGGTTGAAGGTCACATCAACAGCCGAGCGAAGCACCCGGTCGCACGCGGCACTCGTCAGGGGCGCATCGGTCGTCACAAACGCCAACATGGTGGCCATGTTCGGCATGATCATGCCGCTGCCTTTGGTCATCCCGCCCACCGTGTACCGCGTGCCCTCCACATCCACGCCGACCGCAATCTCCTTGAGGAAGGTGTCGGTGGTCATGATGGCTTCAGCGGCGCACGTGCCCGCCGCGCTGTCGAGCCTGGATGCCGCTTCCCTGATTCCTGCGAGAACGAGCTCCATCGGCATCGGTGCCCCGATGACGCCGGTGGACGCGACAGCCACCTGCGAAGGTTCACAGCCCACAGCATCCGCGGTTGCATCCACCATAGCCTGCGCATCCGCCAGTCCCTGCGGGCCAGTGCACGCATTCGCGTTGCCCGAGTTCACGACGATGGCGCGGAGCACACCCGCCGAGAGGTTCTCACGCGTCAGTTGCACCGGCGGCGCCGCCATGCTGTTGCGTGTATAGACGGCCGCCGCGGGACAGGGCTCCTCGGAGATCAGCAGCGCGACATCGCGTTTGCCCGATTTCTTGATACCTGCGCTCACACCGGCCGCAAGAAAGCCGAAAGGCGCGGTGACACCGCCTTCGGCATAAGAGAACCCGGTTTCAGTACCCGTTTCCATGAGATCCCGTCCCTAGAAGACCGGCGCAGGCCGGTCGAGTCCCGTCGTCTCTTCGTACCCGAGGGCGAGGTTCGCACACTGGATCGCCTGCCCTGCGGTACCCTTCACTAGATTGTCGATAGCCGCCGAGACAACCAGAGTGCCCGCCCCGTCAACAGTGACTCCGATGTGGGCACGGTTCGAACCGCGCACCTCAGAGGTCGAAGGCATGACTCCGGGCGGATGAACAGTCACGAACAGCTCATCGGCGTAGTACTCCGCATAGACCGCGTGAGCATCCTCAACCGGCATGCCCGCCACGATATCCAGGTACACGGTTGAGAGCAGGCCCCGTGACATGGGAACCAGATGTGGGCTGAACGTCACCCGGACATCTGTGAGCCCAAGGTCCTCAAGGCCCTGCGCGATCTCCGGAGTGTGCCGGTGCGCGCCCACCTTGTATGCGGTGACCGACTCGGCGGCTGCCACGAAGTGAGTACCGCTGGTGGGCGTCCGCCCGGCTCCCGAGACCCCGGACTTCGCATCGACGATCACGTGACCCGAGGTGACGATGCCCGCCTCTATCGCAGGCGCGGCAGCCAGCAGAGTGGCGGTAGGATAGCACCCCGGACAGGCGACGAGCCGGGCCTTCGGAATGGCGTCACGCCACAGTTCGGGGAGACCATATACGGCATCGCACAACAGATCCGGGCACGCATGCTCCGTCCCGTACCACGCCGAGAATACCCCGGGGTCGCGAAGCCTGAAGTCCGCGCTGGCATCGATCACCGTGAGCCCCGCTTCCAGCAATCCCGGGGCGATGGCCATGGCGGCCGTGTGCGGGACGGCAAGGAACGCGACCTGCGCAACTTGAGATACCCGTGCGGCGTCATGCGGGACATACACCAGATCACACCCCGCCAATGCGGGATAGAGCTGTGACACGCGCCGACCGGCGTCCGCCGAGGAGGTCACCATCGCGAGTTCCATGAGTGGGTGACCCAACACGAGTCGGGTCAACTCAGCGCCTGCATAACCTGCAGCGCCTACGATCGCAACGGAAACCACTGGACATCACCTCAGAGTCGACAGACGGCCTGAAGTGATTCTACGATTCATATTGCATACTAGTCAACCTATATGCAGTTTCTTTGTATTTCTTTCCCAAGCGCTATGCGATTAATTCGGTTTCAGAACGATACTCTATCCGCGCACCTCTGCTCCGGTAGCACGGCAGACCTTCGCAAGCAGCTTCTCGTGGACCGGACGCACGACCTCATCGCTCAGCGTCTGCTCATTTGAACGGTACGATAACGAGAACGCCAGGCTCTTCTTGCCTTCGGGGAGACGGCGTTCCCCGGCAGGCGCGTCCTGCGGGTCTCTGTACACATCGAACAGACGTATCCCGTCAAGCAGCTTGCCACCTGCAGAGGTCATCGCATGCACAAGCTGCTCGGATGTGACCTCTTCGTCCACGACCAGGGCGATATCGAGGTTCACCGACGGGTATCGCGGGACCTCGGAATACGCACGGGTCCGGGTACCCGCCTTTCCAAGCGGTGCGACGCCGAGTTCGAACATCGTGACAGGGCCGGTTGCACCGTACGCATCAAGCACCTGCGGCGCGACTTCACCTATCCAGCCCACCACATCGCCACGCACGATGACATCCGCGCTGCGCCCGGCCTGCAACCAGGCGCGCTCGCTAGTGCGGAACTTGACGCGATCCACACCGAGCTCGGTCAGTAGGGTCTCAACCGCGCCCTTGCCATCGAAGAAGTCCAGTGGCCGGGCGTCTTGGTCCCATGAGGGACGCTCCCACGCTCCCGCGAGGACCCCGCCCACCATTAGACGCTGCTTTGGCTGCTTGCGCCCCGGCGCGGTGACAAAGACGTTGCCAAGTTCGTAGATGTGCACATCGCCCGCACCACGGCGCTGATTGTAGGAGACGGCGCGTAGCAACCCCGCCGCAAGCGTCCATCGCATGACCGCTTGCTCTTCTGACATGGGATTGATCAGCTCGACCGGCACTTCATCGGGACCGAGTTCCCAACCCAGACGCTCCATGTCGCGGGGATCGGCGAATGCATAGCCTATGTGCTCGTTGAGACCGGCAGCGCGCAGTGCGACGCCGATCGACAGGTCACGCTGCTGTCCCGCCGTGAGGGCACCGACACGCTCCCGCCCACCGGGGAACGTCGAGGGAACGCGCTCCATCCCCCAAACACGCACGACCTCCTCTATCAAGTCGATCTCGCGCACAAGGTCGGGGCGGAAGGTGGGGACGGTCACGTCGAAGCCGTCCTCGGCAGGCTCCAGCGTCAATCCCAGCGAGACGAGGATAGACGCGGCCTCGTCATCGGTGATGGGTGCGCCGATGATCGCGCGCAGGCGTTCTCCTCGCAAACGGAGCACGCACGGCTCCGGAGCGGCCGGATAGACGTCCACGATCCCGGGCGCCACGGTTCCACCGCTTACCTCGGCCAGCAACTGCGCGGCACGGTCAGACGCGCGGGCGGCCAGCTCGGGGTCAACGCCGCGCTCAAAGCGGAGCGAGGCCTCGGAGATCAGTCCCAGCCGACGGCTCGTACGGCTCGTGGTGGAGGTGTCGAAACACGCGGACTCGAGCAGTACGTCCACGGTCTGGTCGGAGACCTCAGAATCCTCCCCGCCCATGACTCCGGCAAGTGCGACAGGACCCCTGGTGTCTGCGATGACCAGAGTGTCAGCGGCCAAACGGCGTACCTGCCCGTCGAGCGTCTTGAGTTCCTCTCCCTCGATCGCAGTACGGACGATGATCTCGGCCTTGCCCCCGCTGGCTGCGATCTTGTCCAGATCGAACGCGTGGAGCGGCTGACCGAGTTCGAACAGGATGTAGTTCGTGACGTCGACCACATTGTTGATGGGCCGAGCACCGGCAGCGGTGATGCGCTGCACCAGCCAGTCAGGCGACGGCCCCACTTTCACACCACGCATCACTCGCGCGGTGTAGCGGGGACACAGATCCGGATTGTCCACACGGACCGTGACCGCCCCGGCGGCAGGAGCGCCGGCCTCTTCGGGCAGCGACGCGGGAGTCTTGAAAGGACTCCCCATGACTGCGCCCACCTCTCGGGCTACACCCACCATGGACAGGCAGTCGGGGCGGTTCGGGGTGACCTCGAGTTCCAGCACTGTATCCGAGAGCCCCGCGTACGTCCCGTACGCAACGCCTATCGGCGCATCCTCGGGAAGGATGAGCAGCCCCGATGCGTCGCCGCCAACGGCCAGCTCAGTGGAAGAGCACATCATCCCCATAGAGACCTGCCCGCGGAGCTTGGCCTTCTTTATGGTCATCCCGTTGGGCAGCGTGGCCCCCACCGTAGCGACCGGCACCTTGTCACCTGCCTTGAAGTTCGTGGCCCCGCAGACGATGGACAGCGCTTCTGCCTCGCCAACATCGACCGTGCAGCACGAGAGCTTGTCTGCCTCGGGGTGCGGGTCTTTGGTGAGCACCTGGCCGACCACTACTCCATCAAGCGTAGCCCCGGTCATATGGACGGCCTCTACCTTGGTACCGGTCATGTCGAGTCGGTCGCACAGCGTGGAGACATCGACATCGATGTCCACAAGCTCGGAGAGCCACTTCAGCGAGACGCGCATCGCAGGTCCTTCCTCTCACGCCCGGATGGGCGGAACGTATCAGCAGATCAGAACTGGCGAAGGAACCGCATATCGCCTTCGATGAACAGACGCAGATCGGGTATCCCGTACTTGAGTGCGGCTATGCGCTCTGCACCCATGCCGAAGGCAAAGCCGGAGTAGCGCTCCGGGTCGATGCCTACGTGGCGGAAGACGTTGGGATCGACCATGCCGCACCCCAAGATCTCAAGCCATCCTTCGCCGCCGCATGAACGACAGCCCTCTCCCCCGCAGATGCCGCAGGAGATGTCGACCTCGGCCGATGGCTCGGTGAACGGGAAGAAGTGGGGCCGCAGCCTCACACGACTCACATCCCCGAACATCCGCTTCACGAAGTGCTCGAGGGTACCCTTCAGGTCTCCGAACGTGATCCCCTCGTCGACTACGAGGCCTTCTATCTGCGTGAACTGCGGCAAATGGCTTGGATCGGCCACATCCCGGCGATAGACCTTGCCCGGAGCCAGCACATAGATGGGAGGTTTCTTGGTCTCCATCGTGTGCACCTGCACGGGACTGGTATGCGTGCGGAGCAGCACGTCCGACTCACCTTCGACCACCGCGCGGTCGCCCGAGAGGTCACGCACGTAGAAGGTGTCTTGAAGCGCACGGGCGGGATGGTCCGCGGGGTGGTTGAGCGCGGTGAAGTTGTAGTAGTCCAGCTCCACCTCAGGGCCTTCGCCGATCTCATATCCAAGTCCTACGAAAGTCTGGACGATCTCATCGACGACCTGATGTATGACGTGCCGCTTGCCGGGCATGCGCTGTCTCCCGGGCAGAGTCACGTCAACGGCCTGTGCGCTGATACGCGAAGCCAGGGCTTCTGACTCAAGACGGGAGCGCTTCTGCGTGAGAGCTTCCTCCAACGCAATCCGAACCTCGTTGGAGAGCTTCCCGGCCGCCGGTCGCTCCTCGGCCGAAAGGGAACCAAGCCCGCGCAGCACTGCTGTCAGCGAGCCCTTCTTACCGAGATAAGCGATACGGACGGCCTCGAGCGAGTCCAGGTCCGTCGCGGACACGACCGCATCGAGCGCTTCGTCGCGCAATGCTGAAAGTTCTTCTGCGATGCTCATGCATCCCTCACTTCGTCGACATCAAAAAGGGAGCCGCCCTGTCCCAGGATATATCCAAGGACGGGAACGGCTCCCGCGGTACCACCTCGGTTGGCGCATAGCGCCCACTTTGTGCCGAATCTGACTCGGCCTTCCCGATAACGGTGGGACACCGGCTTGCCTACTGGGCCTGATCGGCTGTTCAGGTCGCTGCTGATGGAGTGAACCGTCCTGCTCGTTCCCGAAGCCCTTCCAGTCGATGGGGCTCCGTCCCTGGTGAAACGCTGATGCAGTTCGCCTCTCCGTCGTCGCAGTTCATGCGATTGGTAGACGAGTTTAGCACATCGGAAACAGTCTTTCTCATCCCCCGCCACGTCTTCCCGGAAGCTAGAACGCCGACTACGACTCCCCGCACCCTGGGCAGTGCGACCGGTTCGACATCCGCCGCTTCATTGGCGTCGCCGCACGTGCGTAACGAACCGTCCATCTCGATCGAGATGACCCGATGCACCACACCACCGCTCCATCCGTCCTTCTCGAACAAGACGGTGTCGCCCTCAACGATCCCGCTGCATCCCCGCCTGTAGATGACGACATCACCCGGCATCAATGTCGGCTCCATCGATGAGCCCCTTATGCAGGTTGCGCCGTACAAGAAAGAGACGACACCGATCGTGAGCATCAAGACGCAGGAGCAGGCTCGACGCAGGCCGACATAGCGGTGATCGGACCCTTCCATCAGTGAGCCTGTTCCGCATCCGCATAGAGCGTCATACGCACGTAGTCGTCCGCCAGGTCGTTGCCGGCGCTCGCGGGAAGTCCGACAGCAAACACCAATTCAGCGCGACCCGCACGTTCGATACGCACCGGTGCGGTCTTCAGCGCGTTCATGGGGCCCTCATACAGAAGGACACCTTCTGCGGTAACCCGGCACGTCAACGCATTGTAGAAGTCGGTTATGCCCATCTTCTTGGCGCCGGTCACCACCACGTCCTCGGCCAGCTGCCCGTCGTTGATCACGATCAGCGAACGCTGGACGGTCTCGCCCGGCGCAAGCGCATCGATAGACAACGCCGATGACGTCGGCTCGGTAGACACCGACACCGTCCCTGCCCGGACCACGTTGTCCGGAACCTCTGCTCTGTCTGTGAAATACGCACCGGCTCCGCTCATGGACCACACGACCGCCAGACCCGCAAGCACCCACACAAATCGCTTCATCGTTCCCCCTCTTCCGGCCGCCGAGGGGAAACGGCATTCCAGTGATCGGTTCTCCGACCACAGGAATACTCCCACGCGACCGCTAACCCGAACTCGCCAGAACCTGAACAGCCGCAAAACAGGCCCGAAACGCAGAAGAGCCCCGCTTCACAGCGGGGCTCTTCTGCGATACAGCAGACCAGACGCTACGCGATGGCCTTGTCCTTGACCTGTTCGACCAGGGCGGCAAAGCCAGCCGGGTCGTTGACGGCCATATCCGAGAGGATCTTTCGATCCAGCCCGATCTCGGCCTTCTTCAGTGCGTTCATGAACGTCGAATACGACATCCCGTTCAAACGAGCAGCCGCATTGATGCGGGCGATCCAGAGACGACGTATCTCGCGCTTCTTGTTGCGACGGTCACGGTACGCATACTGCATCGAGTGCTGTACCTGCTCTTTTGCGGCGCGATAGCTACGGCTCTTGGCGCCGTAGTAACCCTTGGCCTGCGCAAGAACAGTACGACGCTTCTTCCTCGCAGTGACTCCACGCTTAACTCTAGGCATCTTCGATCACTCCTCGAGACTGACAGGCTCGGACTAACCGATGCCCAGATTCTTCTTGATCACGTTTTCGTCGGACTTGTGGACGAGAGAGTCCGCAGCGAAGCCACGCTTGCGCTTCGGGCTCTTCTTCTCGAGGATGTGGCTCTTGAACGCGTTGGCGCGCTTGATCTTGCCGGTCCCCGTGAGCTTGAACCGCTTGGCGGTTCCCTTGTGCGTCTTCATCTTCGGCATGTGTTGCTCCTTCTTCGTGCAGCGTGTCCTACTCAGGCGTCGCTTCAGTCGTACTCTCAGCGTCGCCCTGATCGGTCTTTTCGCCCTTCACGGGCTCCTTCTTAACCGGCGTGAGCAGCATGAACATATTGCGGCCCTCAAGCTTCGGCTGGTTTTCCACGATGGCTATCTCGGTGAGTTCACCGGACAGCTTCTCCAAAATGGCGAGTCCGCGCTCAGCGTGTACCATCTCGCGTCCACGGAACATGATCGTGACCTTCACCTTCGCCCCACCGTTGAGGAAGCGTTCGACGTGCCGCTTCTTCGTCTCATAGTCGTGCTTGTCGATCTTGGGGCGGAACTTGATCTCTTTGACCTGTACCGTGGTCTGATGCTTGCGCGCCCGCTTGGCCTTCATCTCCTGCTCGTACTTGAACTTGCCGTAGTCCATGATCCTGCATACAGGCGGGTCGGCGTTCGGCGCGATCTCGACGAGGTCGAGCACCTTCTCGTCGGCGATAGCCTGCGCGTCCGGCATGTTGTAAATGCCGAGCTGCGAACCGTCATCGCCTATCAGACGACATCGCGACGCACGAATACGATCGTTGATTCTCGGCTCAGTCGTGCTAATGGGCAGCTCACCTCCACTATCGGCGGTCGCATTGACCGCTCTTCCAAAGAAAAGAACCCGCCGGCTTGGTGCCGTCGGGTACGTCATAAGAGCAGACTCGCTAGGAGTCCGTTTCTCAGATGACCAGACAGCTGCCTCTTGCGCCGTAAGGTGGGGGCCACAGTGGCCCTGCCCGGCCCGGGTCCCACTTGTTCTCTATGCGGTTGTAGCCTCGCGAGTATACCCGCGCCTACCCGGCTTGTCCACTACATCATTCTGTCTCATCGCACAAGAACGGCAGTTCAAGCATGAAGCACGAACCTTCACCAAGCTGGCTTTGGGCGCTCAGCGTGCCGCCGAGGTACTCCGCGAGCCTGGTACTGATACTCAAACCGAGACCCGTACCGCCTTCATCGGCACCCGGAACAGCAAACCGGGTAAACTTGTCGAACGCCTGCTCGAGCTGCTCGGTAGACATTCCATGACCGTTGTCACACACCGTGAAACGCGTACGATCGTCCTCACAGGAGACACTCAGGCTCACCGTTCCCCCCGGTGTGAACTTGATCGCATTCCCGACGAGGTTCCACAAGATCTGCTCCAGCATCCTCTCGTCAGTCCACAACTCCAGCCCCTCGGCCACCTCAAGCCTCAGTGCCACCCCTTCGCGCGCCGCCAGCGGACGCACGCCGTCCATCAGTCGCGCAGCGAGACTCGAGACATCCACGACCTCACGGTTGACCACGATGGTTCCCGCCTCGATTCGCGCGAGATCGAGTATATCGTTAACGATAGAAAGCAGATGACGACCGGAACGTCCGATTATATCCACCTGACGTTTCTGCTCTTCATTCAGCGGACCGGGCAGCTCCCGCAAGAGCAAATCCGAGAAACCGATGACCGAATTCAGAGGAGTCCGCAACTCGTGACTCATGCCTGTCATGAACTCGTCTTTTGCCCGCGTCGCTATCTCAAGCTGTTTGTTCGCGTCGGTCAACTCATGTGTCCGCTCATCGACCAGCTCTTCAAGGTGACCGCGGTGCCGGTGGAGCGCCTGCTCCGTCGCAAGGCGTTCAGTGATGTCGTTGATGATCGTGTAGAGCAGGGTCTTTCCAGCAAAGACGATAGGCGTAGCCGCAATCTCCACGTCGAACTCTGTGCCGTCACGACGCACGTGTCGGAATACCCGTATATGCCCGCGATCCTCGATCGTGGTGGCGACAACGCGGTCAATCTCGTCTTGGGTGTCCACTGCAAGGTCCGCGATGCCCATGGTCTTCAGTTGATCTACGGGATACCCGTACAGCTCCTCCGCCGCAGTGTTCGCATCAACGATACGCGCACCTGCTGGATCGACCAGCAGCATCGCGGAACGACTGCCGTGAAACAACCTTCCGTAGCGCCTCTCGCTCTCTTGAAGCGCAGCCTCGGCCTCAACACGCTTTGAGATGTCATGCACGATGGAGTAGAGGAGCTGACGCCCATCGATGACGATCGGACCGGCATAGGACTCGATGTCGACCACAGAGCCATCAGCGCGGCGATGGCGGAACAGGAAATGATTGCGGTCCCGCGCAGAAGCCCGCGTCATCTCGGCTCGAACCTCGTCCGCCGTAAGGGTGTTCACCTGATCGATGCGCATGCAGCACATCTGCTCGCGAGACCATCCGTAGAACTCGACCGCAGCCGAGTTGACATCCATGATCTCGCCGGACGATGGATCGATGAGCAGCATCACGGAACTACTGCCCTCGAAGATGGCCGAGTACCGGGCCTCGCTGACCGCAAGTCTTGCACGCGTCTGCTCGAAGTGAGCGATCAGCGCACCAAGGGCGATCACATACTCGAACAGCGCCCCCAGCAAGAAACCGATCGGCGCGAACCACTCCACCCCACGCAAAACGGGGTAATCGAAGTGATGCAGGCCCCAGAGTATGAATGTGACACCGGTGATGCGACCCCACAAACCCCAGTCACCGGTGTTGCGATACCAGATGAGACCCGAGAGGAGGCTCGCGGTCCCACGATACAGCCATGCGGGACCGGTTATGACGACATAGGGCAGGCCGAGCGCGGTTGTCACTATCACCCAAAGAGCGATAGTGGTTCCCAGCCAGTGATGCCAGCGGGCCCCGCTAACGCCCGAAAGGTGATAGGCGCCTTCCAGCAGCAGTCCGCTCGTTCCCAACACCAGGACGGTGGCCAGAACCGGCAGCCACACCGACTGGGGCAGAAACGCCGAGTTTATCGTCTCGATTGCGAATCGGGCGGTATATAGCGTCCATGCCAGTGCCCAAAGCCTGATCCAGGACTCGCGCTCTTCGATGAACAGATACCAGAAGACCACCGACAGCAAAGCGCTGCCGGCAAGAGACGCAAGAAACGAAGGGATCAGCCAGGCCATCGGCCACCTCGCGTCGTCCTAGGCGCTTACAGACTCTCCGCGTTCACCTTCGCGATGAAATCCTCAACACTCATAGCGCCGATATCGCCCTCGGTACGCTCGCGCACTCCTACAGCATCGGCCTCTATCTCTTTGTCGCCGATTACCAGCATATAGGGGACCTTCTGCTGCTGTGCCTTGGCTATCTTCACGCGCATCGGTTCTTGCTCAGCGTACACCTCGACGCGGATGCCTTGCGCCTCAAGACGCCGCCTCACAGAAGCAACGTGATCGAGATGCCTGTCCGCAATGGGGATGATGACCGCCTGCACAGGTGCAAGCCACGTGGGGAAAGCTCCGGCGTAATGCTCGATGAGGATGCCGAAGAAGCGCTCCATACTGCCGAGGATGGTGCGGTGCAGCATGTAGGGCTGCGCCTCGGAGTTCTCGGCGGTGCGGTATGTCAGCCCGAAACGCTGAGGCAGATTGAAGTCCACCTGGATCGTGGAGCACTGCCATGTGCGCCCGATGGCGTCACGGAGCTTGATATCGATCTTGGGACCATAGAACGCCCCATCACCCTCGTTGATCTCGTACTCCAGCCCACGGGCCTCACACGCCCCCATGAGGGACTTGGTGGCGACGTCCCAGAACCTCTCATCGCCGATGGACTTCTCCGGACGCGTTGAGATCTCCGCGCTGTACTCGAAGCCGAAGACGTCGTGCATCACATAGTGCACCAGATCGAGCATGGCGACGACCTCGTCGTGCACCTGCTCGGCGGTACAGAAGATGTGCGCATCGTCCTGCGTGAATCCGCGCGCACGCATCAAGCCGTGCACCACACCTGACATCTCATGCCGATACACGGTGCCGAACTCGAACATACGGATAGGCAGGTCACGATAGCTGCGCACGTCATTGCCGTAGATCATGAGGTGACCCGGGCAGTTCATCGGCTTGATGCCGTACTCGTTGACCTTGCCTTCGCCTTCATCGATCTCGAAGAAGTACATGTTCTCGCGGTAGTTCTCGTAGTGACCGGAGATCTTCCAGACATCGGCCTTGTACATGTGCGGGGTGATCGCCTCTACATAACCGCGACGGTACAGCTCGGCGCGCAACCACTCCTGCAGCAGGCGCAGCACTCGCGCGCCCTTGGGGTGGTAGAGCGGCAAGCCGGCGCCCGCTTCCTCGTGGAAACTGAACAAGTCCAGCTCTTTTCCGAGCTTGCGGTGGTCGCGACGCTCAGCCTCTTCGATGCGCTCAAGATAAGCGTCGAGGTCCTTTTGCGAGAACCATGCGGTGCCGTAGATACGCTGCAACATCGTGCGCTGGGAGTCGCCGCGCCAGTACGCCCCTGCGATCTTCATGAGCTTGAATGCCTTGAGATAGCCGGTGTGCGGGATATGCGGGCCGCGACACAGGTCGGTGAAGGCGCCCTGGTTGTAGGTCGAGATGATCTCGCCCTCGGGAAGCTCTTCGATGAGCTCGCGCTTGTAGGGCTGACCGTCAAAGGCATCCCACGCCTCGAGCTTGTCCAGCACGCCCCGGTCGAAGCGCTTCTCCTCGGCCACGATCTGGAGCATGCGCTCCTCGATGGCAACCAGGTCGTCAGGCGTGAACGGACGATCCACATCGAAGTCGTAGTAGAAGCCGTCCTCGATGGACGGACCGATGCCGAACCTGGCGAGCGGGAAGAGGTCTTTGACCGCCTCGGCCATTATGTGCGCAGCCGAGTGACGCAGTATGTGGAGCGCCTCGGGGTCACGCTCGGTGATGATCCGTAGCTCATCACCGTCCGAGACGACCGTGCGCACGTCGACCAGCTTGCCGTTGACGGCGCCAGCGATCGCCGCTTGAGCCAGACGGGGCCCGATGGCAGCGGCGACATCGTACACGGTGGCGCCTTCAGGCACCGCCCTCTCGCTGCCGTCCGGGAGCTTGACTGAGATGTCGGGCATGGTATCTCTCCTTGCAGAAGGTAAGGCCCGCCACACGGCGGGCCTGCCGTTTTTCTACTGCTTGGTCCTGCAGTACGGACAGACTCCCCAATCAAGCTTGAGAGGCTTCTGACAACTTGTGCAGGGCTTCTTAAGCTGCTTCATGCACGAGGGGCAGATCAGATACTCGGGGTCCACCGGCGTGAAGCATGCCGGGCAGACGGGATTCCTGCGCAACTCCGCCTCTCGTGCCCTGATCTCAAGCTCACGCTCGCGAGCATCCTCGGCAAGCTCAGGCGGACGCACGACCATGTAGATGGCCCATCCCGCCAGGTTGAACAACAGCACGACCAACGCCCAGAACCAGGCCATCGCACCGCGACGCTGTGCGTCGCGCCAAGTCCAGAAGATCAGGGCGAAGGTGAATACCACGAAGAACAGCACGCACAATTGACGCGCAAGGGTAACGGCCGGATTCGACAGAATCGGACCGAACAGCTCACCCAACACATCGCTCATACTGTCCCCTTCCGGCATGAATGGCTCGTCAAGAGCGACAGATCCGCTCGAGAAACGACTAACGGGATGATAGCAGAACACCCGTCCAAACGTCGGGTCATCCCACCCCGGGCGAGCGCACCTCACCAGCGGTATAGAGGCTTCCTGTCACCACGACACCCGTGGAATCATCGCTTGCGATCTGCTCGGCATAGCGAAGCGCCATGGAGAGATCAGCGTAGACCGGAGGGCGAACTCCAACGATCGCCTCCACGATCCGCGCAAGCTCTTCGGGCTCCAAAGACCTGGGCGAGGAGCTTTGAGTGCAGACGAATGAGCGCGCAACGGGCGCAAGCGCCTCGATGATGCCAGCGGCGTCTTTGTCACGCAGGATACCCAGCACGATGACCGGACCCCGCTCTCCGAACGCTTCCCGGATGGCCGAGGCGAGGACCGCGGCGGCCTGGGGGTTGTGTGCGCCGTCGATGATGACGGGCGGCTCGGAGCACAGCAGCTCGAAGCGTCCGGGAAACGGCAGAGAAAGCAGCGTGGCCCTCACGGTGTCGGCTTCGAGCGCACGACCCAGGGCGCACTCGGCAGCAGCAATAGCCGTGGCGATATTGGGCGCTTGGTAGGAAGGCGCAGTGGCTGCAAGCTCATCGTAGGTGGCGTACACACCGTAGACGTCCATCCACGTCCGGTCTCCGGGCTGCTGCGGCGCAGCGGTGACACGCCAGGCGACGTCCTCATCCGCGAGTCCCACCCGCACCACGGCGCTGCCTGTCTCGACCGCACGGGCGAGAAGCACGTCTTCTACGCCCTCGCATCCCGGGCCGAACACCGCCACCGATCCGGGCTTGATGATGTGCGCCTTGTCAGCAGCGATCTGGGCGCGGGTCGTACCGAGGCGTTCGGTATGGTCCAGCCCCACGCCAGTCACCACAGACACCTTCGGCATGACGACACTGGTGGCATCCCACCTGCCGCCCATCCCTATCTCCAGACACGCCCAGTCACACGACCGCTCACGGAACAGCCACAGGGCGGCGGCCGTCAGCAGCTCGAACTCGGTATAGGCGAGATCGAGCGAGGTCGCATCCAGGCCCAGCGTCTGGGCCTGACGGACCGAATCGGCCTCCACGACCCCGGCCACCGCGCCAAGCGCCGCAGAAAACTCCTCCTCTGAGGCCTGCTCGCCGTCGATCACCATCCGCTCGGAGTAGCTGACCAGATGCGGGCTGGTGTAGACACCCGTGCGATGGCCGTGCGCCGAGAGGAGCGCTGCAGCGATACGCGTGACCGACGTCTTGCCGTTGGTGCCGGTCACCTGCATGGAGGAGAACGAGTCCTGTGGTATGCCCAGCAACGCCGTCAACGCACGTATGCCATCGAGCGACGGATGGATGCCGAAGCTCAGCGCGCCCTCCAGCAACTCGAGAGCCTCGTCGAAGGTCATTGCCCGGTCCGAAGTCATGGCGGGGTCAGTCGGTCAGCTCGGAAAGCTGTACCGTGAGCGTCTCAACCGTGTCGAGCAGCTCCGCGGCCTTGGCTCGCTCCTTGTCGATGATCTCAGCAGCAGCCTTAGCCAGAAAGCCTTCGTTGCCAAGCTTGCCGTTCACCTTTTTCAGATCGCCCTGGGCCTTCTCCAGCTCTTTGGCGACCCTCTGCCGCTCCAGCGCGAAGTCGACGATGCCCTCGAGAGACACGAACACCTCTCCCCCGGCGGCAACCGCGGTCGCAGCGTGACGGGGCTTCTCGGCGTCAGGGGACATGGCAAGACCTGCGATACCGGCCAGCGCACGCAAGTACTCCGCCTGGTTCTCAAGCACCATGCCTTCAGCAGCGGGGATGCGGGCGACGACGTCCAGGGTGGTGCGCGGCGGAACCGTGTAGCGCGCACGAATCGCACGGACCGCCGTGACGAACTCCTGCACGAGCACGATGGAGCGCTCGGCGTCCTCGTCCCGCCAACGCTCCAGGCCGGTGGGCCATGCGGCGATCATGAGCGACTCAGCGCGGTCATCTTCCGAGAGGGGCAGGTTCCCCCAGATCTCCTCGGTCACGAAAGGCATCATAGGGTGCAAGAGGCGCAACGCCTTGTCCAGCACGAACACCAGGTTTCGCTGCACGGTCAGCCGGGGCTCTCCGCCTTGCGCGAGCCGGGGCTTGGCCAGCTCGATGTACCAGTCGCAGAACTCGTTCCAGAAGAAATCGTAGAGGGCGCGAGCGGTCTCGCCGAACTCGAAGCCATCGAGCCCTTCATCGACGTGGGCAGCAAGATCGGCAAGACGCGAGAGGATCCAGGCATCCGCGACCGTCTCGGCCTTGGGCTCGCCGGGGACATAGTCCTCTGCGACGTGCATCATCACAAAACGGCTCGCGTTCCAGATCTTGTTGGCGAAGTTGCGGCTGGAAAGGAGCTTCTCCTCGGCGAACTTGATGTCTTGGTTGCCAGTCACCTGGAGCATCAGGCCGAAGCGCATACCGTCCGCGCCGTAGTGCTCCATGAGGTCCAGCGGGTCCACGCCGGTGCCAAGCGACTTGGACATGCGGCGACCCTCGGCGTTGAACACCGTCGGGTGGATGATGACATCAGTGAACGGCACCTCGCCGTCGTTGAAGTACATCCCGCTCATCACCATACGGGCAACCCACAGAAACAGGATGTCACGCGCGGTCGACAGCACGTTTGTCGGGTAGAAGAAGTCCAGCTCGGGCGTCTTCTCGGGCCAGCCGAGTGTCGCGAACGGCCACAGTTGCGAGGAGAACCACGTGTCCAGGACGTCCGGGTCCTGCCGGACGGCTCCCCCGCACGCGGGGCACACGGTGAGATCGGTCTCACTCGCGTGCGCCTCGCCGCAAGCATCACAATAGAACACGGGAATCTGATGGCCCCACCACAGCTGCCGGGACACGCACCAATCACGGATGTTCTCCATCCAGTGGTAGTAGACGTTCTCCCACCGCCTGGGATGGAACTCGACACGTCCGTCCCGCACGGCCTCGATGGCCGGCTCGGCCAAAGGCTTCATGTCGACGAACCACTGGTCGGAAAGCCAGGGCTCGATCACGGTGTGACACCGGTAGCAGTGGCCCACGGAGTGGACGTGATCATCGGTACCTACGAGCAGACCCTGGGCCTCCAGGTCCGCGATCACCTTCTTGCGCGCCTCGTAGCGATCCAGACCGGCGTAGACGCCGCCCTCTGCTGAGATCGTGGCGTCCGCGTTCATGACGTTGATCTTGGCGCAGTCGTGACGCTCGCCTATCTCGAAGTCATTGGGATCGTGCGCCGGCGTGACCTTGACAGCGCCGGTCCCGAAGCTGGGATCGACATAGCTGTCCGCCACAATGGGTATCTCTCGGCCAAGCAAAGGCAGGACGACAGTGGCACCTACAAGCGCCGAGTAACGCTCGTCATCCGGATGCACCGCCACGCACGTGTCACCGAGCATCGTCTCGGGACGAGTGGTCGCAACGATCACGTGGTCGACTCCGGCAACCGCTTCTTTGAGCGGATAGCGGATGTGCCACAGATGACTGTCAAGCTCTTCGTGCTCGACCTCGATGTCGCTGAGCGCCGTAGCGCAACGGGGACACCAGTTGATGATGCGCTTGCCGCGATAGATGAGACCGGCGTTGTACCAGTCGACGAAGACCTTGCGGACCGCGGTCTGGTACACGGGGTCCATCGTGAAGTGCTCGTCTGAGTAGTCACAACTGCAGCCCATGGCCTTGAGCTGTCCGATGATCGTGGAACCGTGCTGCTGACGCCACTCCCAACACAGCTCGATGAAGCGCTCGCGACCGACGTCGTAGCGAGAGAGCCCCTCGGCGGCGATCTTCTGCTCCACCTTGTTTTGAGTGGCGATACCCGCGTGATCGGTGCCGACGACCCAGCGCGTGGGCCGCCCGGTCATCCGCTGCCGCCTGATGACGACGTCCTGGATCGTGTTGTTGAGCGCATGACCCATGTGAAGCGAGCCGGTCACGTTGGGAGGCGGGATGACGATAGTGAACGGCGGCGCGTCACCGACGACCTTCTGCTCGAAGTAGCGACCGGCAGTCCAGGCATCAAAGATAGGACCTTCGACAGCCTTCGGATCGTACGCTTTTGCCATCTCACTCATATGCTGCGCAATCCCTTCAGTCACCCGCTGGATGACAGACGATTCTACGCGAAAAACCGGCTACGGGCGAACGGGTGAGGCACCGCCACACAACAAGAAGGGCCCCTTGCGGGGCCCGTTGTGATCCGAAGCATGCGGAGTCTACGCAGACTCGCCCCGACTCTGACCGATCAGCGTGACGATCGGCTCTGCCGTACCGGCGACGACCTCTCCGTTGACCGACACTTTCGAAACATCGGTACGACCCGGCAGGTCATACATGAGATCGAGCAGCAGCGACTCCAGGATCGAGCGGAGTCCGCGGGCGCCTGTCTGCCGCTTGATGGCCTGCGTCGCAACGCCACGAAGCGCATCGGCGGTGAATTCAAGATCCACTCCCTCAAGCGCAAAGAGACGCTGATACTGCTTGACCAGCGCATTCTTCGGTTCAGTGAGGATGCGAACGAGGTCCTCCTCGGTCAGCTCCTCCACGTGCGCCGTGACGGGGATCCGGCCGATGAACTCGGGAATGAGCCCGAACTTGTGCAGGTCTTCCGGCAGCACCTGCGCAAGAAGCGTTCCGCGGTCGTGCTTGCTGGGATCTGCAAGCTCGGCACCGAATCCGACACCCTTCTTGCCGATGCGGTCTGCCACGATGCGTTCAAGACCGACGAACGCTCCGCCCAGGATGAACAGCACGTTGGTGGTGTCTATCTTGATGAGCTCCTGCTGCGGGTGCTTGCGTCCGCCCTGCGGCGGCACAGAGGCCTCAGTGCCCTCCAAGATCTTGAGGAGCGCCTGCTGCACGCCCTCGCCCGACACGTCGCGCGTGATCGAGAGGTTCTCGGCCTTGCGCGCGATCTTGTCGATCTCGTCGATGTAGATGATGCCGACCTCAGCGCGCGGGATATCGAAATCCGCGGCGGTGATGAGCTTGAGCAGGATGTTCTCGACATCCTCGCCAACGTAGCCCGCCTCGGTGAGCGTGGTGGCGTCCGCGATAGCGAAGGGCACCTTCAGGATGCGCGCCAGCGTCTGCGCCAGAAGCGTCTTACCGCAGCCCGTGGGACCCAGAAGCATGATGTTGCTCTTGGCGATCTCGACGTCCTCGTCGGTCTCGCACGGCGCGCAGCGTACGCGCTTGTAGTGGTTGTACACAGCCACAGAAAGCGTCTTCTTAGCCCGGTCCTGACCGACGACATACTGGTCCAGGGCGGCCAGGATCTCCTTGGGAGTAGGCAGCTCCTCCGTCTCAAGCTGATCTTCCCAGCCGCTCTCTACTTCTTCGTCCACGATCTCATTGCACAGATCGATGCACTCATCGCAGATATACACGCCGGGTCCCGCCACAAGCTTGCGGACCTGGTGTTGCGGTTTGTTGCAGAAAGAACACTTCAGCTGCTCGTTGTTACCTTCGTGACGGTCCATACGCTACTTTCCGCTCTCCGTGGGGCGCTTCTCCATCACGGCGTCCACGAGGCCGTAGTCTTTGGCCTCCTCGGCGATCATGATGTTGTCGCGCTCGGTGTCTGTGTGGATCTTCTCTACCGGCTGACCGGTGTGGCTGGCCAGTATCTTGTCGAGTGAATCCCTCAAGCGAAGCATCTCGCGCGCCTGGATCTCGATATCAGTGACCTGCCCCTGTGTGCCACCCCATGGCTGGTGGATGAGCACTCGACTGTTAGGCAGAGCGAAACGCTTGCCAGCAGCGCCGGATGCAAGGAGCACCGCCGCCATGGACGCGCACTGACCTATGCAGATCGTGGACACATCGCAGCGTATGTACTGCATCGTGTCATAGATCGCCATACCAGCAGTGACCGACCCGCCGGGCGAGTTGATGTAGAGGTTGATGTCCTTCTCGGGATCCTCGCTCTCAAGGTGCAGCATCTGGGCGATCACAAGGTTGGCGATGTCATCGTTGATCTCGTGGCCAAGGAAGATGACACGCTCGTTGAGCAGCCTCGAGAAGATGTCGAAGCTGCGCTCGCCTCGCGATGTCTGCTCGACGACGATAGGGACAAGGCTCCTGGGTGCTTCTGTGTGACCCATGCTCGTCTACTCCTCCTCGCTTTTGGCCGACTTCTTCTTGCCCACTGCCTTCTTGGCTGGCTTGGGAGCTTCGTCGTCCTGTGCAGGGTCGCTTTCGATGACCTCTACGTTATCGATCAACCAGCGAAGCGCCTTGCGGTGCATGATCTGCTCTTTGACGACCGGCAGCGCCCCCGCGTCGCGTAGCTGACTGCGCATACGCTCACCCGCGTCCACCTGGCCACCCGCTATCTCGCGGATAGACTCTTCAAGATCGGCCTCGGATATATCCATACCCTTCGCCGAGAAGAGTGCTTCGAGTCCCATGTCGGTGCGCAGACGGCGCTCCGCCTCCACCTCGATGTCCGCGCGGATCTTTCCCGCGTCCACTCCGGTCATCTCCATGTACTGCTCAACGGACATACCGCGCTGCTCGAGGTTCTCAAAGAAGTCCTCGACCATGTTGTTGGCACGACTACGCACCATGGACTCAGGAACATCGCCTTCCACGCGCTCGGCAAGCGCCGCACGCGCGGCATCCTCGATCTTGCGCATGTGGCCCGCGGCCTTGCTCTCGTCCAGGGTCTTGCGAATATCTTCCCGGTACGCCTCGAACGTCTCGAAGCCACCGACGTTCATGGCGAATTCATCGTCCAGCTCGGGCAGAACCTTGGCCTTGACCTCGCTGATGGTGATGACGAAACGGGCCTGCTTGCCCACGAAGTCAGGGTTGGAAGATGTGTCGGGCACGTCGAACGTGGCAACGACCTCGTCGCCGGCCTTGTGGCCGATCATCGCGGTGTCGAACTCCGGAGGCATGAGTCCCTTGTTCAACTCGTACAGGTACATGTCCACGCTGTTGCCCTCATACTCCTCGCCGTCGATGGTGCCCACGAACGAGACGAGTGCGAAGTCGTCGGCCTCGATGGCTTTGTCCACGGTATCGAGCGTTGCGAAGCGGTCGCGACTATAGGCGATCTGTGCGTCGATCTCCCTGTCGCTGGACTTGGCAGGCTCCACCGTCACCGTGAAGTCATCAGCCGAGGAGAGCTTCAGCTCCGGCCGCGTGAGTATCTCCGCGGTGAACGTATAGGGCTCGCCGGCAACGACCGCGTCGACCTCACCGGTATCGGGCGACTCGATGGGACGGATGTCGTTGTCAGACAACGCGCGTGCATAGTACGTGGAGATTATCTCCTCCTGGGCATCCGACAAGATCGCGTCCCGGCCAAGATGGTTGTCCAGCACGGGGCGAGGTGCTTTGCCCTTGCGGAAACCGGGGATCCTGACACTCTTGGCTGCCTCGGTATAGACGGAGCCGATGACTTCATCTACCTCGGCCGCGCTGACCGTGACGGTCATCTTGACGTGCTGTTCATCGATACGCTCGACGTTGGTTTCCAACGGTCCTCCTGACATGTAGAGCTACTGTTCGTTTCGATGGAGCGAGAAGCCCCGGGAACTATCATGGTGCGGGCGAGAGGACTTGAACCTCCACGAGTCTCCTCACCGGAACCTAAATCCGGCGCGTCTGCCATTTCCGCCACGCCCGCACGGCAAGACCAAGCACCAACTATAACAAAAAGGTGGGGCATTATCGCCGCCAACCTTTTCGTATATGCATGGTGAGCCATGCAGGGTGAGGTCCATCATCGGAGCCGTATCTAGATGAACAGCTGCCCAACAGCGTTGAACGTGTAGCCGATGATGATGATCCCGGTCACCACGATACCGAAGAAAGTGGCCAGAAGCGGAGTCTTGACCACCTTCTTAAGCATGATCAGCGACGGCAGGGACAGAGCGGTGACGGCCATCATGAAGGCGAGCACCGTGCCCAGACCGACTCCTTTGCCCACAAGCGCCTCGGCTATCGGAAGCGTGCCGAAGATGTCTGCATACATAGGGACACCGACGCCGGCCGCGATGATGACCGCAAACGGGTTCTTGTCGCCAAGCACTGCCGAGATGAATGTGTCCGGTATCCAACCGTGGATGGTCGCCCCGATGCCCACACCGATCAGGACGTAGAGCCATACTTTCCTGACAACATCAGCGGCCTGGTCGCGAGCGTAGGCCAGACGGTCAGCCCTTGTCAGTTCAGGCAGGTCAGCTTCGGCAAGATGGCTGCCGAACACGAATGGCTCTACGTAGCGCTCAAGCTTCAAGTGGCTGATGATGAAGCCACCGATGACGGCGAGTACCAGACCGACGACCACGTACGCGAGCGCGATGCTCCAGTTGAAGATGCTTGCAAGGAGCAGCACCGAGGCGAGATCGACGAGCGGGGACGAGATTAGGAACGCGAACGTCACACCCAGTGGCAGACCCGCCGAGGTGAAACCGATGAACAACGGGATAGACGAGCACGAGCAAAACGGCGTGATCGTACCGAGTAGAGCACCAAGGGTCATGCCCGTGATCCCGTTGAATCTGCCGAGGATGGCCTTGGTCCGCTCAGGTGGGAAGTAGCTCTGCACATACGAGATAACGAAGATCAGCGTCGAAAGCAGCACGAATATCTTGACGGTGTCGTAGATGAAGAACTGCAGACTCGACCCAAGCTTGCTCGTGAGGGTCACCCCCAGCACGTTCTCTACGAATCGGCCAACCAGCTCGTTGAGCCATGTCATCTTGAGGAGGCTTTCGTTCAGCCACCCCAGTACACTGCCGAGGACAGCGAACATACCTTGCTACCCCCTCTCCGGCAGAACAGCGAGATCATCGACTGAAAGGGCACGACCCAAGACACGAAGCTCGCCATCCACGACCAGCGCCAGCGTCGACATTTCCATGCTTTGTTTCCTCCTACATCGATATTCATCGAACTATAAGACGACACTGTGGCCGGACTCCTTCCCGGCTCTGGATTTCGCGTGTCCAACGGCGAGAGCTCTTCATGTCAGCCGATGTCGCCGTCATCACAGTGATGCAGCTTGTTCGATGTTTGTCGAACTATACGATTGTCAGACTAGACCCACACGGAACGAGAGTCAAGGCGCATCGTGAACACAAAAGGCCCCCGACCGGAGTCGGGAGCCTTTGTTGTGTCGATGGTGGGCCGTATAGGGATCGAACCTATGACCTTGGGATTAAGAGTCCCCTGCTCTACCAGCTGAGCTAACGGCCCAAGCAACGCTTGGTAATTCTACCTGCTTCGTGCAAAAGCGCAAGTTCACCGGTTCAAGAACCGGATGGTTTGAATGGGGTGGGTAACGGGACTTGAACCCGCGGCCTCCGGAGCCACAGTCCGGCGCTCTAACCAACTGAGCTACACCCACCACGTCAAAGACTTGGCACGCCCGGAGGGATTCGAACCCCCGACCTAGAGATTAGAAGTCTCCCGCTCTATCCAACTGAGCTACGGGCGCATATATACGCCCACCCAGGTGCCGAAGCGATACGGTACCTGCGGGACGTGCTAGTTGTCAATGGAGCGGCCGACGGGACTCGAACCCGCAACAATCAGCTTGGAAGGCTGATGCTCTACCAATTGAACTACGGCCGCATCCTGGTCGGGCCGGCCGGATTCGAACCGGCGGCCCCCTGCTCCCAAAGCAGGTGCGCTACCAAACTGCGCTACGGCCCGACAGTACTCTTCAGACCCATGTCCTCGGGCTGCAGGAGCGAAGAACAGTATAGAGGCGCACCGTAACGCGCACAACCACAAGTCTGAACAGCTACTGGACGTCTTGCTCCTGCAGCGCGTCACGCAGACCGCGAAGGGCCGAACCACGATGGCTTATCGCGTTCTTCTCCTCGAGCGTGAGCTCGGCCATGGATCTACCGGGCGCATCGAACGGCAGGAACAGCGGATCGTAACCAAAGCCGCCGATCCCTCTCGGCGATCTTCCGATAGACCCCTCGCAGGCTCCCTCAGCGACCGTCTCCCCGCCCTCCGGATATGCCAGGACAACCACGCTACGGAATCGAGCGGTGCGGTCTTCATCGGCGACATCCTCCAGCGCCTGAAGCAGCTTTCTGTTGTTGGCGGCATCATCGCCGTCCGTGCCCGCATAGCGCGAGGAGTACACCCCTGGCGCGCCGCCCAGCGCGTCGACTTGCAGCCCGCTGTCGTCCGCAAGCGCGGGCATGTTGAAATGCCTGGCATACGCAACTGCTTTGAGCCGCGCGTTCTCGAGGAAGGTCGAACCCGTCTCCTCCACGTCGAGAGACTCGCAACCAAGCTCGGCTGCCGTGGTGAACGCCAGAGTAGGGAGATCGATCGTGGACCTGATCTCCTCGAGCTTCCCCCGGTTGGAGGTGGCGACTATGACCCGCGTAGGCTTAGTCGGCATAGGTCTGAAGTCCCTCGGCGATGACCTTGCGCTGCATCTCGATGAGGCGTCCTGTACCCCCGAGGGAGAGATCGAGCATGTCATTGAGACGTGCGCGATCGAAAGGAGTGCGCTCCCCTGTGCCCTGGATCTCGATGAGGCGTCCTTTGCCGTCGACAACCACGTTCATGTCTATCTCGGCCACGCTGTCCTCGGAGTACTCCAGGTCCAGCAGCAGCTCTCCGTCGACCATACCCACCGACGTCGCGGCCACGAAGTCGATCAGCGGCAGAGACTCGATGCGGCCGGCGTCCTGCCAGCGCTTGAACGCGTCGTGAACGGCGAATAGCGCGCCGGTGATAGCGGCGGTACGCGTGCCGCCATCAGCCTGGATCACGTCGCAATCGACGTTCATCGTGTACTCGCCGCCCATGCCGCCCATATCCACGACGGTGCGCAACGAACGTCCTATCAGCCGCTGGATCTCATGCGTGCGGCCACCGGGAGCGCCCTGGTTGATCTCTCGACGGGACCTGGTGTGAGTGGATGCCGGGAGCATGGAGTACTCGGCCGTCACCCATCCCATGCCTGAGCCGCGTCGCCAGCCGGCGACGTTCTCGGACATGTTCGCTGCACACAGCACCCGGGTGTCACCCAGCTCGAACAAGCACGACCCATGCGCATGCTTCAGGTAGCCTCGTGTAAGCCGGATCGGTCTCAATTCGTCATTCGCGCGTCCAGAACTGCGCAGCATGGGCTAGTCCTCCTTATGGGAACGTCAAGTCAAAAAGCTCATCGGCCACGATAACACGGCCGTTGAATATCTCACGTGCCTCGTGCGCGGCCGAGGCCCGATCCACCGAAGGCCACAGGTGCGTAAGCACAAGCGTACTCACGTCCGCCCTCACCGCAAGCTCCGCTGCCTCCCCCGCCGTCATATGCGCGACCTTTCCCTGATACTCGGCGGGAAGGGTCGCTTCGGCAAGCAGCACGTCCGCTCCGTGAGCCGCCGTAACCACGCGTTCATCGGGCGCGGTGTCTGAGGTGTAGCAGAGGATGCCGGCCTCATCCATCACGACCAGAGCATATGTGGGCTCGACGTGGTGCACTTCGAACGGGCGTACCGTGAGGTCCCCGACGACGATGGTATCGCTCTCCAACATCTCGTGCACCACGAACGCCTCGGCGAGCTCCGTGCGTCCACGCTCCGAGAGGACCGCACCTATTCGCGAGAAGAGGCCGGCCGGCACATAGAGCGGCACGGGAGGCATCGGCCCATCCGGGGCGTACCGCAGCGCAGACTGAAGGGCGTAGATGTCCGCGAAGTGGTCGACGTGCTCGTGTGTGATGAAGACGGCGTCCAACTCCAGCGGGTCCATCACCTTCCCCAGGTTAGAGAGCACGCCGTTGCCGCAGTCCAGCAGCACCGCTGTGTCATCCGTGCGGACCAGGTGTCCGGCGCACGCCCTACCGGCATCCGGGTAGCTCGCCGCCGAGCCGAGGACCGTCAGTCGCATGACCGGCTCGCTGCCTCGGACTCCCGCAACGCTTCTTCGAGGCGCACATCCACGAGCGGTTCCAGCTCATCGAGACCGACATGAATGATGTCCTCGATGCGATGCCGAAGGACTCGGCCACCCAGCAGCGCGAACTCCCCTTCGTCGCCGGTGGTCGCAAAGCGCTCGTATCGTGCCGACGTCCCGGCAAGCTGACCGCGCGCCGCCAGCATGTCGGCAACCTCGCGCGCGGTCTCCTCGGCGGACCAGATCAACCGGACATTGAAGCCGACAACCTGCTGAATCGCCGCAGAGAGGAGCGGGAAGTGCGTACATCCGAGAACAAGCGTATCCACGCCGTTTCGCTTGAGCGGGTCGAGATAGTCGCGCGCCATCTCGTAGAAGGACGGACGGATGAACACGTCAGAGGACTGGGAAAGCCAGTCTTCAAGAGTGCCCGGCCCCATGCGCAATCCCTGCTCGACAACATCGACGAAGCGTGGCGTCGCCACCGAGAACACCGTTGCTCCCGCGTCCATCTGCCGCACTGCGCGGCTATAGGCGCCGGACTCCACGGTTCCCACTGTCCCGATAACGCCCACCTTGCGGTTCACGGTG
>JAFGVD010000043.1 GCA_016938135.1 Coriobacteriia bacterium | reverse complement strand
GTGTGTGCGCTGATCGCCGAGGATAGCAGCATGCCGCCGCCGGAGGCACCGTGCGTCTCGGAGACACCCGCCGTCCACATGCCTTCCCACTGGCCGTAGCAGTCGGCGGGTGTCTCGGCAGAGGTCGAATGGAAGTCGTTGAACTCCTTGCCCGAGATGGCCGATCCCGCGCGGTACGCCATGGCATCGCCGTCCGAGGTAAGACCCTGGATGGGGAAGCCGGAGGCCTTGAACGAGCCCGCGCCTGCGCACAGGACGGTGGCCTTGGCGACCACAGCAACGGTCTCCTCCGTATCCATCGAGAAGCCGATGGCACCCACGACCGTGCCGTTGTCCATCAGCAGCTCGGTGAGCATGGTGCGCTCCACCAGCCGGACGTCGCTTTCTACCAGCTTGTCGCGCAGGGCGAGGTGCGGGTGGCGTAGTGTGGGATCTTGGAAGCCCCACTCGGTCATGTCGTCCCAGCGCAGCTTCGAGTCCTCGAACTGCAGCTCTAGCCAGTCGGGGTTGTTCAGGTACTCACTGGCCGTGGCAACACCCGTGCGCATGGTCTCCTCGTCGTCGCCTGCCGCGGCGTCGAACACGTTGAAGCCGTTGGCCCACGGCGTCTGACCCGAGCGACCTACGGTGCCCTTGTCCACGAGCACTACGTTCTGGCCTGACTTCTTGGCTTCCACGGCGGCAAACGCGCCGGCGTAGCCTCCACCGATGACGAGCACGTCGGTGTCGATCCGGGAGAGCGGCAGCTCTTCAACAGCCGCCACAGCCTCGTTCTTGATGAGAAGTCCGCCCATTCCGGCGAACGTGAGCGCTGCAAGGCCGAATCCTGTGGTCTTCAGGAAGTCCCGCCTATCGAGGCCCTTCGTATCTTCAGACATTTTCCCGCTCCTTGTCTTGTTGACTGACTAAGCAGCGTCAGCAGCGGTCTTGGCAGCAGACTTTGCGGCCTTGCGGCTCTTGGTACCGGGGAGCATGCTTTTGGCTACCTTCGTCATCCAGCTCCAGTGCATTACGAAGTGGATGAGTCCGCCAACGATCATCACCAGGCCGGAGTACAGGTGCAGCGTGTGCCACACGCCGTAGCCAAGTCCCAGGAACGTCGCTTCCACTGAAGCCGTTGCGAACTCGATCGCCGAGAATGGCACGAGGAATGCGACTGCGCTTGCCCCGGCCACGAGGAACGCGGCGGCGATGACCAGATCGATCACGAAGAGTGTGCGTACCTTGCTCATGTCCATCTCCTCCATCTGTGTGGCCCTGCTGATCAGGCTCTAAGGAGATGGTGCGTGTTGCGAATTCAGGCCACGTTCCAGTAGGGTTACGGTCTCGAAATCCTACTGCGCTACAGGCAGCCGAATCTCGAAGACGGTGCCGGACTCGTCGCTTGAAACGGTGATCTCACCGCGGTGGACATCCACGATCGCTTTCACGATCGCGAGTCCCAGACCGCTGCCCGGGATCGCAGCCGCGCTGCGTGAGCGATGGAAGCGCTCAAAGATCAGCGGCAGGTCCTTCTCGGCGATGCCCAGACCGTTGTCAGCCACACGCAGAAGCGCGTTGTCGCCTTCGCGGTCCACGCTTACGTTGACCTTGCCGCCTGCGGGGGTGAACTTGAGCGCGTTATCGACCAGGTTGCCCAGTGCCCTGCTCAGCGCCAGTGGGTCGCCCAACGTCCAGACCTCCTCGCTGCTTTGCTGCACGGTCAGGTTGATGCCAGCCCGCTCCGCACGCGAGGAGGCGCTGTCCACAGTCGCCTCGGCTAGCGCCTTCAGGTCGACTTGCTGCTGCTCGGACACCGCGCCTACGGATTCCAGTCGCGAGAGTGCCAGCAGGTCGCGTGTGAGCTTGCCCATCCGCTCGCTGTGCCCCAGCGAGCGCTCCAACAGCTCGCGGACGTGCGTTTCGCTCGAGGCGTCTTGCGCAAGCTCCAGGTCCGCCTGCAGCGCTGTGAGCGGCGTGCCTATCTCGTGCGCCGCGTCGCCGGTGAAGCGGCGCAGCGAGTCAAAGGTGTCTTCGATCCCCTCGGCCATGTCGTTGAATGCCGAGGCGAGCTGCTGCACTTCTGTGTCGCCCTTCACGGTGGCGCGCACGGACAGATCGCCGGCAGCCATCTCGCCGCTGGCGCGTGTGAGTTCCGCGATGGGGGCGCTCACGCGGCCGGCCAGGATGTAGCCGAACAGCGCCGCGATGACCACGGCCAGCGAGCCGGCGATGGCCCACGCCCATGCGATGCTGGTGATGAGGCCGGCGCCAGCATCGGGACCACCGGAGATCTCGGCGTGCAGCAGCGAGGGGCTCCCTTCGGGACCCAGCGGCTGGGTGAGCGTCTCGTCAGAGATCGTGGTGGCGACATCGTCAAGCGAGTACTCTGCAAGCACAGCGCCTGTCTCGTCGAATATCGACACGCTCACGCGGTTGATCTGCGCAAACTGCTCGATCTCGGACTGCAGCGCAGCGTCGTCATTGCGATCGAGCACCCGGGTGTCTCCAAGCCGGGCGTTGAGACTGCGGCCCGCGTCTTGCAGATACGTCATCTCAAGCTGCGTGAAAAATGGCGGGAGCACGAGCGCCAGTATCGCCCCAAGCAGCAGGGCGGTGAGCAGTGCGATCCCCGCGTACTCGCGAGAAAGGCGCGTCCTGAGTGATATGGGTCTGGACACTGTGCTCCTTTGGCCGGTTGCTCCGTCAGTTGTTCAGCTTGTAGCCCAGTCCGCGCACGGTGGCGATCAGCTCTGGCTCGGCCGGGTCGTGCTCGATCTTTTCTCGCAGCCGCCTGATATGGACGTTGACCGTCTTCTCGTCGGACAGATCTGCCGAGTAACCCCAGACCGCTTCCAGCAACTGGTCGCGACCGAAGACCTGCCCCGGATGCTGCGCAAAGTGCACAAGCAGCCTGAACTCGGTGGGGGTGAGCACGATGTCCTCGCCACCGCGTGAGACGGTGCCTCTACCGCGGTCGATCACAAGGTCGCCTGCGTATAAGACGTCCCCGCCGGTTGCGGCAAGCGAGCCGTACGCCCTGCGAAGCTGGGCGCGAACGCGAGCGAGGAGCTCTCGGAGGCGGTAGGGTTTGGTGAGGTAGTCGTCAGCGCCCACTTCAAGGCCGACGACCTTGTCGATCTCGTCGTCTTGGACCGTGAGGATGATCACGGGCATGCGCAGTCCGTGCTCGCGCATCCGTCGGCACACGTCAAAGCCGGATCCGTCCGGCAAGCGGACATCCAGCAGCACCAGATGCGGGTTGATCTCCTGTGCACGACTGACGGCGCCCTCGGCGGTGTCTTCCCATATGACCTTGTAGTTCTCTCGCTCCAGCGCCTCAGTCAGGCTGCGAGCGACAGCAGGGTCATCCTCAACGACGAGTATCTGTGTCTCGTTTAGCATGCGATATTCCTTTCGCCACTGAGCGCACGATCGGGTTGACCACGTTCTGATACTCGCTCGCGCACTGTGCACGTCAGGTTGTCTCTAGGTTACAGTCCCACAACCTGGCGCGCTTGTGACCCCCGCAAGACGCGCAGCTCCTCTCGCGCTACCATGGGTGCACTCACCAAAGGAGGCATGCATGCAGCTTCGCCCGCACCACATAGGCATCGTCGTCAGCGACCTGGAACGCTCCGTCGCTTTCTACGAGGCGCTCGGCTTCACCACGGCGCTTGTCATCCCCAGCGACGACGACTCACGCATCATCACCTTCATGCGGTTGGGGCAGATGCAGATCGAGCTCTTCTGGTACGCCCAGACCCCTCCTTCCATCCAGCGCAGCGGCAAAGCGCTCGGCTTCCTGCACTTCGCGTTGCAGACCGGCGATGTAGCGGGCGATCTGGCCGAGCTCAAAGCCAAGGGCCTCGTCCCCGCCGACGTGCAGGTCAGAAATGTGCCGCCGGCCTTCAAGCTCGCCTTCATCCTCGACCCCGACGGAGTTGAGGTCGAACTCATGCAGGAAGGCTGACACGTGCCTAAGAACTATCGTTTCCTCATTCTAGACGTGTTCACTGACACGCCATTTTCCGGCAATCAGCTGGCGGTGTTCACCAACGCCACCGGCATGACCAGCCAGCAGATGCAGGCCCTTGCGCGTGAGATCAACTTCTCCGAGACGACCTTCGTGCTGCCGCCGCAGGCAGGCGGCGACATCTGCATGCGCATCTTCTCGCCGGAGCGCGAGTTCCCGTTTGCCGGCCACCCCACGCTTGGCACCGCGTTCGCCATCGCCGGCCCGCTGCAGTCCACGCTCATGCGTATCGAGACCGGCATGGGCATCGTGCCGGTGCTGCTTGAGCGCGAAGGCGCCAAGATCGTCTTTGGCAGCATGCAGCAGCCCATCCCCACGGTGCGGCCGTTTGACGCCGCCAACGAGTTGCTCGCCGTCCTTGGCGTGAGCGCTTCGCGGCTGCCGGTGGAGGTCTACAGCAACGGCATAGACCACATCTTTGTGATGTTCTCCAGTTTTGCTCAGGTGGCCAGTCTGAAGCCTGACCTGGCGCGCCTGCAGGCCGCCGCCGGCGACGCGGGCGTGAACTGCTTCGCGCTGGAAGACGGCAAGGTCAAGACGCGCATGTTCTTCACCGACGTTGCAACAGGGGAGGACGCTGCCACGGGTTCTGCCGCCGGTCCGCTGGCCGTGCATCTGGCACGCCACGGCCTGGTGGAGTGGGGCACCGAGGTCGTCATCTCTCAAGGCGCCGAGATAGGCCGTCCCAGCACCCTCTACGCACGTGCCGAGGGATCTGCCCAGCAGATCACAAGCGTGGGCGTTGGCGGCTGTGCTGTGGTGGTGGCTAAGGGCGAGTTTGCGGTGTAGGCTGTTCCAGGGAGATTTTGCAAGTTTGGGGAGCTGCATATGTGCATATGCAGACTGCAAAAGCGCTGCGTATAGGATTACGCAGACTGCAGAAACAGGGGTTAGACGGATGGCAGGTCAGGGGGGGCATGCTGTGCGTAGGCTCCGAACGTGGTTGAATTCGGCTAGTCAGAGACAGGCGACTGTGTTTGCCAGTTCGATTCTCGTG
>JAFGVD010000042.1 GCA_016938135.1 Coriobacteriia bacterium | reverse complement strand
GGATTCGAATTCCCTTGGGGGCACCAAAGTTTGAGTAGGCCCGTCTGTGGAAACAGGCGGGCCTACCTGCGTGTTTGTGCGCGGGCGCTGGGCCTGGGCGAAGCTGTTCCACTCAAGCAGAGCGATTATGCGATGCAGATATACCTCACTTTGGGTTTACATGACCTCGATATGAGGTATTATTGACCCACAACGAGGTATTCAGGAGATTGAGATGACACCCATTCTGGAAGGTATTTTCGGCAGTCGCTCGGCAGTCCAAGTGCTGCTGTTCTTGGAGGCGTACGGTTCAGGCCATGCGCTGAGGATTGCTAATACCTATGAGGTCTCCGTCAGCCCCATCCAGCGGCAACTTCGCAGGCTCGAAATGAGCGGCGTGCTGGTCAGCCGATTGGCCGGCAAGACGCGCCTGTTCGAGTTCAACATGCGGAACCCGACGGTGCGCAATCTGCGTGCTTTTTTGGCTGCCGAGCTTGAGCTGACGCCCGAAGAAACGCTCAAGAAGTACTATCGCCAGAGGCAGCGCCCTCGTCGTACTGGGAAGCGGTTGTGACACATGGACAGAATCAACCGCAATACGACGCTTGTGGAGCTGGCGACATTGGTCAGCGAGGCGCTTGAGGCAGCGAACGTCACGAGCACGCTGTCGGGCGGAGCAGCGGTGTCCATCTACACGCTTAATGAGTACGAGAGCCACGATCTAGATTTCATCACCAGTGAGCGAAACTCGACAATCGCCCAAGTACTGGCCCCGCTGGGCTTTCAGTGCCAGCCGGGCACACGCGAGTTCACCCATCCAGATACGGACTACTTCGTCGAGTTCCCTCCGGGGCCACTCGGACTCGGTGAGACTACCATTGACCACGAGGACGCTGTCGTCATCCAGACGGGTTACGGGCGCCTACGCATTCTCACGCCGACCCAGAGCGTCATGGATAGGCTAGCGGGTTATGTTGCGTGGGGCGACAACCAAGCGCTGGACCAGGCAGTCATGATCGCCAGACATCATGAGCTTGATTGGGGCGATCTTGCGCTGTGGGCCGAAAGAGAGGGCGCTGCTGCGTCCCTCATCAATAGGGTGAAGGTGCGATCGCAGGGCGCTCAACGGCATGCAACAGGGGTCGTCGCCGCAGCGGTGGCTGACGGACTCGGCGCGTTGGACGAGGGGCAGGCGAAAGCGCTGCTCGCCGGTTATGGGATCACCGTCCCCGAGGGTGGTCTCGCACGCGACGAGGACGAGGCCGTTGCCGTCGCCCTTCGGCTGGACGGCCCTGTGGCTATCAAGGCGGTCGGAGCGCACATCACTCACAAGACCGAGCGCGGCTTGGTCGCTTTGAACCTCCTCGGCGAACAGGCCGTCCGCGACGCTGCCCGCTCGCTGTTGGCGCTCACCGAGGGCCAGGACGCCTCGCTCCTTGTGGAGCGGATGGTCCGGGGTGATCGCGAATTCATGATCGGCATGAAACGTGATCCGCTCTTTGGTCCCGTCGTCGTCTTCGGCATCGGAGGGATCTTCGCCGAGGCCCACAAAGACATCTCGCTTGGTGTGACGCCTCTGGAAGACCGGGAAATCGAGGGCATGCTCTCCGGCATCAGGGCGAGCGCGCTGCTGGGCGAGTTCCGTGGCATGCCGTCTGTGGATCGCGCAGCGCTCGCAGACGCTATCCGCGTGCTCGCACAAATCGCCGAGGACCATCCGGCGATCATGGAGATCGACGTGAACCCGCTCATGGTGGAGGGGAGCACGCCGGTCGCCGCTGACGCGCTTGTGATCTTGGATCCCGAGAGGAACGCCTCAGCGCACGGTCCGCATGTAGTCTCCACCCCCGACCTGACGCCGCTCTTCGCGCCGCGCGCAGTCGCGGTCATCGGTGCATCAGACGATATCGCCAAGTGGGGTGGCTCGCTCCTCAGAAACGTGATCGAAGGTGACTTCGCCGGTCCCATCTATCCGGTGAACGGCCGGGGCGGCACCGTGCAGGGGCTGCCCGCCTTCAGTAGCATCTCGGAGCTGCCCGACGCCCCGGACCTGGCGCTGGTGGCGCTGGGAGCGGCTCACGTGAACGGCATCATCGAGCAGTGCGGTGAGCGCGGCATCCCCGCGGCGCTCGTCGTGGCTGCGGGCTTCTCGGAAGCGGGAGAAGAGGGAGCCGCCGCTGAGGCGGAGCTGGTCAAGACGGCCAAGGCCTCGGGCGTCACACTCATCGGCCCCAACTGCATGGGTCTGCTCTCCACGCACAGTCAACTCCACGCCGTCGGCTTCCTGGAGCTGCAACCGCAGCCCGGTGGGCTGAGCATCATCTCCCAGTCCGGCAACATAGGGGTGCAGCTTGTCACACGTGCCGAGCGACGCGGCGTGGGCATCGACAAGTACGTCTCGGTAGGCAACCAGGCGAGTACGAGTGCGCTTGATGTGCTGGATGCGCTCGCCGACGACGAGCAGACCACCGCTGCCCTCGTCTATCTCGAAGGCAGTGGCGACGGCCATCGCTTCATCGACGTCATGCGCCGCATCACCCTGAAGAAGCCCGTAGTGGTGCTGCCAGGCGGTATGACAGAGTACGGGCGCCGCGCGGCAGCGTCACACACGGGTGCCATGGCTGGCTCAACCGATGTCTTTCTTGCAGCTGCCCGCCAGACGGGCTGCCTGGTGCGCACGGGTCCTGACGAGAGCCTGGATCTGGCGCTGTGCTTGAGCGCGCTTCCGCTACCGTCGGGTCGCCGCGTGGCCGTCATGACGCTCGGCGGTGGATGGGGTGTGCTGGCGGCGGACGAGCTCGCCCGCAACGACCTCGGTCTGGCCTCGATGGAGCCGCAGGTCCTCTCGGCGCTTGACGATCTCTTGCCGGGCTACTGGTGCCGAAGCAATCCGGTCGACCTGGTGACGGCTATCGGCTCGGATGCTGCAAGCCGCGCGCTGACGATTCTCGCCGAGAGCGACGAGGTGGACGCCGTGGTCGCACTCGGCATCCTGCGTAGCCCGTCCACCGGTTGGACGTCAGATGACCCCGCGGCAGCCGGCGTGCCGGGTGGAACCGGCCGTGGCAACTTCAACCCCGCTGAGGCCGCCTTCCTCGATCGCGTGACCGGGCTCATGGAGAGCACGGGTAAGCCCATCATCAATGTGCCGTTACGGCCGGTCGAGGCTGCCACCTTCCCGGGCGGTGGCCGATACGATCCGGTCATTCTCTATTCGCCGGTGGCAGCCGTGCGAGCGCTCGCCGCGATGGCGTGGTACGGAGAGTACGTCGCCGCCCACTTCGCCACGCAGGGAGAATGAAACTACAATCGACCGAGACGTCACACCGGGCAACAACGAAGGGCATCATGCACAAGCCGAGCATAGTGATCGTGGGCGGCGGAGCTGCCGGGTTATCGGCAGCCATAGCTGCCGCTCGCCTCGGTGCGGCCGTGACGCTGCTTGAGGCGGGCTCTCGTGTGGGCCGCAAGATCCTCGCCAGCGGGAATGGGCGCTGCAATCTCACCAACCTTTCCGTGGGGCCCGCAGCCTACAACCACCCTGATTTTGTCCAGCCAGTTCTCGCCGCATATCCATGCGAGAAGATTCGCTCGTTTTTCGGCGATATGGGGCTTGTGACGTACGCCGATGCCGATGGCCGGCTCTACCCCGTGACGAACGCTGCGGCGTCCGTCCTTGAGGTGCTGCGGCTTGAGTGCGCGCATCTCGGCATCGAAGAGCGCCTGGAGTTCAAGGTCGCACATGTCGTGGACGCGGTTGATCCGGTCGGCTTCGTTGTGTCGTCGCAAGACGGCGAGCAACTCCATGCGGATGCGGTGATCGTCGCCACCGGTGGGGGTGGGGTGATTCTCGCCGGGGCTGGGCATACCCGCGTCGAGTGCGGGCCGGTGCTCGCGCCCATCAAGACGGATCCCGGGCCCATCCGCGGCCTCTCCGGCGTGCGCGTCAAATGCGCCGCGAGCCTTCTGGCTGCCGACAGCGCTCCTGTAGCGACCGAGAGCGGCGAGCTGCTGTTTCGCGACTACGGCGTGAGCGGCATCATGATCTTCGATCTTTCTCGTCATCTTGAGCGTGCGGACGTCTTGTCCATCGACTTCTTCCCCGGCGTCGCACCAGACGACTTTGCGGATGTGATCTCTCGGCGCTGTGCCACTCTGGCTTGGCGAACTGCCGAGACGTTCTTCGACGGCATGCTTCACACGCGGGTGGCCCTGGCCGTATTGCGTGCCGCAGGGGTCGACCCGAAGACGCCCGTTACGGAACTGCCTTGCGAGCGCCTCGCAACACTCCTCAAGGACTTCAGGCTTGATGTCCACGGCGTCGTCGATGCCAAGCAGGCGCAAGTCACGCGTGGTGGGGCGTCGGTCACTGAGTTCGACCCGGACACCCTGGAGTCGCGCTACGTGCCCGGGCTCTTCGCGGCGGGCGAGGTGCTCGATATCGACGGCCGCTGCGGCGGCTTCAACCTGCACTGGGCGTGGGCGTCGGGGATCGTCGCAGGTCAGAGCGCCGCTCGCTTCGCAGCGGGTGACCCCGCGTGATCGAGATCCGCAACCTCGCGCTGCCCCTCTCGGCGGGTCTGCCCACCGGCGAGACGCAGATGCGCGCCACCGCGGCACGTCGCCTTGGTGTGGCCGAGGAGCGCATCGAGCTCGTGAAGCTCCTCAAGCGCTCCGTTGACGCGCGCCGCAAGTCCAACGTGCACTTCGTGGCGACGCTGGGCGTGACGCTTGCGGCGGCTGGTGAGAGCGAGGCCGCCGTCGTGGCGCGCATCGCTGACAGCGACGTCTACGTCGCAGAGGCTCCGCAAGCGCCCGCGGCTCCGCGGCTTGCCGCCGCCCCCGCGCTGCGCCCAGTGGTGGTGGGCACCGGTCCGGCCGGGCTGTTCGCGGCCCTTACGCTGGCGCGCGCAGGTGCACGGCCGCTCGTGCTGGAACGGGGCGCGCCGGTGGACGAGCGCATACGCGCGTGGAGCGCGTTCGTGCGCGACGGCGTGCTGGATCCGGACTCCAACATCCAGTTCGGCGAGGGTGGCGCCGGTACCTTCTCGGACGGAAAGCTCACCACCAACATCAAGAATCCGCGCATCCGCACAGTGCTGGAGGCGCTTGCAGACGCGGGCGCTCCCGAGGAGATCTTGTGGCAGGCCAAGCCGCACATCGGGACGGATCACCTCACAGGCGCCGTGCGTCGCTTGCGTGAGGAGATCGAGTCGCTGGGCGGAGAAGTCCGCTTCAAAACGCGCCTGGCCGACCTCGTCCTGGGCGCCGACGGTGCACTCACGGCCATCGTCATCCGGACCGCCCACGGCCGAGAAGAGATTGCGGCTGACACGCTTGTCCTCGCTGTCGGTCATAGTGCGCGAGACACCCTGGAGATGCTGCACGCACGCGGAGCTGCGATGTCGCAGAAGGCGTTCTCGATAGGCGTGCGCATCGAGCACCTCCAGCGCGTCGTGAACCGGGCGCAGTACGGCGGTGCCGCCACTCACCCCGCGCTGGGGGCGGCAGAGTACAAGCTCTCGTGCCACCTGCGCTCCGGCCGGTCGGTCTACACCTTCTGCATGTGCCCGGGTGGCGAGGTCGTGGCCGCGGCTAGCGAGCCCGGCGGTGTGGTCACCAACGGCATGAGCCGATTCGCGCGCGAAGGCGTCAACGCTAACTCGGCTTTTCTGGTGAACGTAGGGCCAGCCGACTTCCCCAGCACGCATCCGCTGGCTGGCGTCGAGTTCCAGCGCACGTGGGAGCGCGCCGCATACGAGCTTGGCGGTCGCGATTTCCGTGCGCCCGCGCAGCTCCTTGGCGACTTCATGCAAGGAGTGCCTTCCTCGGCGGCTGGCGGTGTTGAGCCCACGTATTCGCTGGGTGTCGCCTATACGGACCTTGCTTGCTGCCTTCCGGAGTTTGCAGTGGCGGCGCTTCGCGAAGCGGCGCCCATCTTCGACCGCAAGATGCGCGGCTTCACCAAACCCGACTCGCTTCTTACGGGAGTGGAGACCCGTTCCTCATCGCCCGTACGCGTGCAACGCGACGACTCGCTCCAGTCCAACATCCGCGGCATCTATCCGTGCGGCGAGGGCGCCGGCTACGCAGGGGGCATCATGTCCTCCGCCGTGGACGGGATCCGTTGTGCCGAGGCGTTGTTGACGGCTGTTTCCGGCACGCGGTAGACGCGGGGTGAGCGACGGGTATCATCAGAGTATGGAAACCGAAGTGACACCCGTTGTGGCCCAGATAATCGAGGACGAGGTGCCGCAAGACGATGGCATCGAACGTCCCGGATGCGGCTGCCTGATCGTTGGCATCGGCGTTGTGCTGGTGTTGGTGGGTATCCCCATGCTGGTGTGTCCCGGTCCCGGCATCGCCACCATCGCGCTCGGCTCAGGGCTTGTTCTCACAGGCCTTGGCCTGAGAACCAGAGGCAGATGATGCATCATGAGGACACGGAAGTCCGTCTACATCGACCGGCCTGTAGCTGACGTCTTCTGGTACGTTGCGGATTTCTCCCGGCATGCCGAGTGGAGAAGCGAGCTGCTTGATACGCAGACGGTGGGCGAGGTCAAAGAGGGCGTTGGCACGCACATCCGTCAGCGTATCGCCTATCAGGGCCGCACCCTTGATGCCAACTTCCAGATCACGGACTTCGTTCCCGGAGAGCGCATCTGCATCAAGGCTCACGGCGGCGTTCACGCCCATGGTTGCCTGGACTTCAAGGCGGAAGGCACCGGCACACGCTTCGATGCGTCTGTCACGGTAGAACTCAAAGGCGCGCTCACCATGATGGAGCGCTATATCCAGCAGGCGGTCGACCGCGTGGCGGACGCTGATTTCGAACGTCTCAAGGGCGTGCTTGAAAGCGGTGCGTAGGATACAATACGTGAGCCCGCCTAGCGGGTAGCAACATCATACGGGCGATTGGCGCAGCGGGAGCGCAGGTGCTTTACACGCACAAGGTCGGGGGTTCAAATCCCTCATCGCCCACCAGTGAATCCAGAGACCGCAGCGGCGACGCTGCGGTCTCTTGTGTCTGCTATCATCTGCGGGCGTCCCTGGCAATCCCTCCACGAAAGCGGTGCATCTTGAGCGAAACCCCTACCTGTCCTACATGCGGCTCGGAGTACGTCTACGACGATGGCGTCTTGTATGTGTGTCCGGAGTGCGGACATGACTGGCCGATCGGCGCCGATGCGGGTCTTGCCGGGCTCGTGGTACACGACGCCTACGGCAACGTGCTGAACGACGGCGACACGGTTACTCTGATAAAGGACCTCAAGGTCAAAGGCACTTCCTCGGCAGCCAAGATCGGCACCAAGGTCAGGAACATCCGCCTTGTCGAAGGCGACCACAACATCGACTGCAAGATCGCTGGTATCGGCGCTATCTCGCTGAAGTCGGAGTTCGTGAAGAGGGCGTAGAAGGCGATCAGGGAGGTCATCGTGGGCAAGCCGGTCAGAGGCGTTCTCAAGTGGTCTGTGCTGGTTGCGCTTGTGACTGCCGCGTTGATACCGCTGTTCGATGCGACCCTGGTGCCTGATGTGGGGCTGCTGCCGGATCAGGGCGCCAGCTGGTATCTGTGGAAGCTTCCTGATCCCACATGGATCACCCGGCTCTCGGTATGGATGCCGTATCTGATCCATCAGCTGGTCGTGTGGTACCTCATCTACCGGCTCAATGCGTCCAGGAAGCGCAGCGACGGTTCTCTGTCGAAGTGGAACTGGTGGCTGCTGGGCGTCAGTGCGGTCGCCGTCGTCGCTCACTTCGCGCAGACCGCGCTCTTCTACGACGGTCTGGCCCAAGACGTCCCCATCTGGAGCTCTCAGTACTCGGTCATCTTCATGCTGGTGATGATCCTCATCATGAAGAACCGCTGGCGAGGGCTGTTCTTCGGTCGCAAGGTGCCGCTGCCCAAAGACGGTGTCCGCCTCACCAGCATGAGCCACACCTACTACATCGCATGGGCGGCCATCTACACCTTCTGGTTCCATCCGGTGGTGAGCGAGTGGGCGCACGTGGTGGGCTTCTTCTACATGTTCCTGCTGTTCATCCAGCTCTCGCTGGCCCGCACCAGGATTCACACCAACAAGTACTGGACGTTGGCGCTGGAGATCCTGGTCATGTTCCACGGTGCGTCGGTGGCTTTCTACACCCAGCAGTCCATCATCTGGACGATGTTTCTCACCGGATTCATGACCATCTTCATCGTCACGCAGATCTATGGCCTCGGCTTGCCGAAGTGGTCTATCCGGCTTGCCTCGGCGGCATATCTGTTGCTCTGCCTCGGCCTGTACACGTTCTATCCGAGCGGGACCTTCTCCACCGAGCGGCTGGGGCAGATCTACCAGGTCAGCTTCATCCCGGTGACCGAGTACGGCCTCGTGTTCGTGACCGCGGCAGCGCTGTGGGCTGTGAGCCTGCTGCCGCCGGTCAAGAATCGGCTGCATCCCAACGCAGACTGACAGCAGAAGAAGGAGCGCGCGTGCGTTATCACGATCTCACCCGAATGATAGAACCCGCCATGCCCGTGTACCCGGATACCGACCCGCCGCGCTTCAGAGTGGGTGCGTCCATCGAGGAACAGGGGTTCCTTGAGCACGAGATTGTGATGTTCACGCACACCGGCACCCATATGGATGCTCCCGCGCACCTGATCGCTGGCGGGAGGACGCTCGATGAGTATCCTGTTGACGCGTTCGTCGGGCCTGCGTGCGTGGTCGATGCCCGGGGAGTGGACGGCGGCACCATAGGCGTTGAGGCGCTGGGGCCCTATCGCGCGCGTATCGAGGCCGCCGACTTCGTTCTGTTTGACACCGGATGGCACTCGCTGTGGGACTTGCCCGGCTACTTCGAGGGCTTTCCCACGCTGACGCCTGAAGCCGCGCAGTGGCTGGTAGGCCTGGGCATCAAAGGCGTTGGAGTGGATGCGATCTCCGTGGATCCGGTAGGGGTGAGCGAGATGCGCGTGCACAACGTGTTGCTGGGCGCCGAGGTCCTCATCATCGAGAACCTCGGCAGCCTGGATGCGCTGATCGGCGAGGACTTCGCGTTCTCGTGCTATCCGCTGCGTTTCCGCCACGCAGACGGTTCACCGGTACGAGCGGTCGCCGCGGTAGGGTAGCCGGCCGTACGGCGCTGGATCGACGCGCCGAGCTTAGGCGGCGGTCACGCTCGCGCTGCGAGTCCGGCTGCTGCTTCCAGCACGAGTAGCGCCGCCAGGCGCACGGTGCGTCCGTCGGGGGTATCCGCGGTTGCGTCCACCTCGGTGATGTCGATGCCACGAACACGTTCGTCTCGGCCAAAGAAATAGGCGAGCTGACGCAGTTCATCTGCGGAGATACCGCCAGGAGCGGACGCCGGACATCCCGGAGCCGCGGCTCGGTCGCACACGTCCACATCGAGGTCGACGAAGACCGGACGTCCACCGTGTCCGGCGGTATCCAGCGCACGGGCGGCGATCTCTTCAAGCGGGCGGTCGCGCAGCTGCGCGCGCGGGACAACCGTGATTCCCAGCTCCCGGGCACGGGTGGCGTACGCCGCGGAGTTCGCAAAATCCGCGATGCCTATCTGCACGATGTGAGAGCCAGGCAGCCCTGCTTCCACCAGCCGCCGCACCGGAGAGCCGTTGCTGGCGCCGTCGCGCAGGTCGTGGTGGGCATCCACCGTGATGAGACCGCACTCGCCAAGGCCCTCGCCCACAAGTCCGTGCATCACGGGGTATGTGATCGAGTTGTCGCCGCCTATCGCCAGCAGGAGGCGGAAGCGCCAGGCCGCTTCGGCTATGGACTCCCGGACGCGCTGCTCTCCTTCGGGACCGTCGGGCTCCGTCACATCCCCCAGGTCGTATGCACGCAGCGCCGAGACGTCCACATCACGGATAGCGGAATATGTGGAGTAGCGCATGAGGGCTTCTCGGACAGCAGCCGGAGTGGCATCGGCATCGGTCGGGGAGAGCGAGGTCTCATGAGCGGGCACGCCGATAAGTGCCAGGTCGCCGTGCGTCATGGCGTCGGGCACCGGTTCGATCCAGTGTCCGGCTCTAGGCCACAGCGGATCGTCTTGGAACACGGGGGCAACCATGGCGAACTCCCTTTTCCTCGAACGGCGGTCGAAGGTATACGCTATATCGAGTATGTACCAACAGCGCATAGTTGCCACAACAGCGGCGCAGCACGGGGGAGGCAGCACAGCCCATGGGAGCAACGGTCGTGGTGGGGACGGGTCCGGTAGCGTTCGATGATGTGATCGCGGTGGCGCGGGGCGATGCCACGGTGGAGCTTTCTGCCGAAGCGGTGGCGGCGATAGAGGATAGCAGGACCCACATCGACCGGCTTGCCGGCTCCGGGCAACCGGTCTACGGCGTCAGCACCGGCTTTGGTGCGCTGGCCACGACCTACATCGAGCCCGAGAAGCGCCACCAGCTGCAGCGTTCGCTCGTGCGATCGCACGCGGCCGGGACGGGCGACTGCGTGGAGCCCGAGGTCGTTCGTGCTCTCATGCTGCTGAGGCTCTCCACACTGGCTACGGGCAGGACCGGCGTCAGGCTGAGCACCGCTCGCGCGTATGCCGCGATGGTGAGCGCGCAGATCTCGCCGTGCGTGCCCGAGTACGGCTCGCTGGGATGCTCCGGAGACCTGGCGCCGCTCGCGCATTGCGCCCTTGCGCTGATGGGCGAGGGCGTCGTGGATATGGAGGACGGCCGTCGGTTGTGTGCCGCAGAGGCGCTCGCCGAGGCAGGGCTGACACCCGTTCAGTTCGAGGAGAAGGAAGGGCTTGCGCTCATCAACGGCACCGACGGCATGCTGGGCATGCTGGTGCTCGCGATCGCGGACATGCGGTCTCTTGCGAAGGTCGCCGACATCACCGCCGCAATGAGCATCGAGGCGTTGCTGGGCACAGACCGGGTCTTTGCGCCGGAGCTGCAGGAGCTGCGCCCGCAGTGCGGCCAGGCCGCCTCGGCAAGAAACATCATGAAGCTGCTTGCGGGCTCGGAGATAGTCGCATCGCATCGCGGGGGCGACGTGCGCGTGCAAGACGCGTACTCGCTGCGTTGCGCGCCGCAGGTGGCGGGCGCTGTGCGTGACACGCTCACGCACGCGACGACCGTGGCCGAGTGCGAGCTTTCCTCGGCGATCGATAACCCGGTGGTGCTGCCTGACGGGCGCGTTGAATCGAACGGCAACTTCCACGGTGCGCCTATCGCTTACGTGCTTGATTTCCTGTCGATTGTGGCTGCCGACCTCGCTTCTATGGCCGAGAGACGCACCGATCGCATGCTAGACACCTCGCGCAGTCACGGACTGCCGCCGTTTCTGGCGGACGACCCCGGTGTGGACTCGGGCCACATGATCGCGCAGTACACGGCCGCCGGGATCGTGAGTGAGATGAAGCGCCTGGCGATGCCGTCCAGCGTGGACTCGATCCCGTCCTCGGCGATGCAAGAAGACCACGTTTCGATGGGTTGGAGCGCTGCCCGCAAACTGCGGCGCAGTGTCGATGGGCTGTCGCGAGTGCTGGCTATCGAGCTGCTCACCGCTGCGCGGGCGCTGGATTTCCGCGCACCGCTCACGCCGGCGGCGGGTACAGAAGCTGTGCGGGCATTGGTACGGGAGCATGTTGCCGGACCCGGACCGGACAGGCACCTCGCACCGGAGATCGAGGCGGCGTACACGCTCGTCACGACTGGCGCGGTCGTCTCGGCGGCAGAAAGCGCTGTAGGCAAGCTGGAGTAGGGGGAGGATATCGCGATGAGCCAGGGAGCACGTCCGGTCCGCGCGCCGCGCGGGAGCGAGCTGACCGCGCAGGGGTGGCCACAAGAGGCCGCCATGCGCATGCTGATGAACAACCTCGACCCCGAGGTGGCCGAGCGGCCCGATGACCTCGTCGTCTACGGCGGTTCCGGGAAGGCCGCGCGCGACTGGAGGAGCTTCGACGCCCTGTTGCGCACGCTCACCACGCTCAAGGCCGACGAGACGATGCTCGTGCAGTCGGGCAAGCCGGTGGGCGTCATGCAGACGCATGAGTGGGCGCCGCGCGTCCTTATCGCCAACTCCAACCTGGTGGGCGAGTGGGCCACATGGGAGGAGTTCCGCCGCCTGGATGCGCTGGGGCTCATGATGTACGGCCAGATGACCGCCGGCAGCTGGATCTACATCGGCACGCAGGGCATCTTGCAGGGCACGTACGAGACCTTCGCGGCAATCGCCGAGAAGAGCTTCGGCGGCTCGCTGCGCGGGACGCTTACACTCACCGGCGGGTGCGGCGGCATGGGCGGCGCGCAGCCGCTTGCCGTCACGATGAACGAAGGCGTCGTGCTCGTGGTGGAAGTGGACGCTGCCCGGCTGGAGCGTCGCGTGCACGACCGCTATCTGGATGAGTGGACGAGCGATCTGGACGACGCGGTGAAACGCGTGCTCGCCGCGAAGGCTGCTGGCCGGCCGCTCTCCGTGGGGCTCGAAGGCAACTGCGCTGAGGTGCTGCCGGAGCTTTTGCGCCGGGGCATCGAGGTAGACATCGTGACTGACCAGACGTCCGCGCACGACCCGCTCGCGTATCTGCCCATCGGCGTGAGTGTGGCCGAGTGGCACGAGTACGCCGGTCGTGCGCCCGAGGAGTTCATCGACCGTGCCCGCGAGTCCATGGCGCGCCACGTGGAGGCGATGGTGGGCTTCAAAGACGCCGGCGCCGAGGTCTTCGACTACGGCAACTCCATCCGCAAGGAGGCCGAGCTGGGCGGCTACACGCGTGCCTGGGAGTTCCCCGGCTTCGTGCCCGCCTACATCCGGCCGCTGTTTTGCGAGGGCAAAGGCCCGTTCCGCTGGGCCGCGCTCTCCGGCGACCCAGCCGACATCCACGCGACCGACGCGGCCATCCTCGAGCTCTTCCCGGAAAACGAAGGCTTACGCCGCTGGATCACGCAAGCGCAGGAGAAGGTCGCGTTCCAGGGACTGCCCTCCCGCATCTGCTGGCTGGGCTACGGCGAGCGCGACGTCGCGGGAGCTCGCTTCAACGAGATGGTCGCCGACGGCCGCATCAGCGCGCCCATCGTCATCGGGCGTGATCACCTGGACTGCGGCAGCGTGGCCAGCCCGTATCGCGAGACCGAGTCGATGCTGGACACGAGCGACGCGGTTGCCGACTGGCCGATCCTCAACGCGCTTATCAACGTCGCGTCCGGCGCCACGTGGGTGTCGTTCCACCACGGCGGCGGGGTGGGCATAGGCCGCTCGCTCCACGCCGGCCAGGTGACGGTCGCCGACGGAACGCCCCTGGCTGCCGAGAAGACTCGCCGCGTGCTCACCAATGACCCGGGCATGGGCATCATCCGACACGTGGACGCGGGCTATGACAAGGCGGTCGAAGTGGCCGAGACAACCGGCGTGCGCATCCCCATGCGTGAGGAGTAGCGATGACCTCGACGCTCGTCACCGGCATCTCAGAGCTTGTCACGTGTGACCCGACGCTGGGGGATGGTTCACCTCTCGGCATCGTGCATAAGGCGGCGCTGGTCATCGAAGATGAGCGCGTCGCGTGGGTGGGGGAGGCGCTGCACGCACCTGCCACTGACACGCAGACCGACCTTGAGGGTCGCGCGGTCATCCCCGGCTTCGTCGACAGCCACACGCACCTGGTCTTCGCCGGCGAGCGTTCCGCGGAGTGGGAGTCCCGCATGGCGGGTGCACCGTACACCGGCGGCGGCATCGCCACGACAGTCGCGGCCACCCGCGCGGCGTCTTTTGAGAAGCTGCGGGCGCACACGCAATCACTTGTGGAGCAGATGCGCGCGCAGGGGACGACCACCATCGAGATCAAGTCCGGGTACGGCCTGGACGTAGTGCACGAGGTCCTCATCCTCGAGGTCGCTCGCGACTTCACGCGTGAGACCACCTTTCTTGGCGCGCATGTCATACCTGCCGAGTACGCTGGTGATCGTGAGGGGTACGTCGATCTCGTCTGCGGGGAGATGCTGCAGACGTGCGCCCCGTTCGCGCGCTGGATCGACGTCTTCTGCGATACAGGCGCTTTCGATGAGGCCGAGACACGCCGGATCCTCTCGGCGGGCAGGGGGGCGGGGCTAGGCGTACGGCTGCACGGCAATCAGCTCGAGCACGGACCGGGCGTCCGGCTTGCGGTGGAGTTCGCCGCGGCCAGCGTCGATCACTGCAACCACCTGTCTGATGAGGACGTCGAGGCGCTTGCGGCGAGCGATGTCGTGGCCACGTTGCTTCCCGGAGCCGACTTCTCCACCCGCGCCGCGTATGCGAACGGCCGCAGGCTTTTGGATGCCGGCGTGACCGTCGCCATCGCCACCGACTGCAACCCGGGCTCGGCATACATCACTTCCATGCCGCTGTGCATCGCACTGGCGGTCCGAGAGATGGGTCTCACACCCGCTGAGGCGCTCTATGCCGCCACGCGCGGAGGCGCCAGGGCGTTGCATCGTGAGGACGTCGGCCGCCTGTCTGTGGGCGCGTACGCGGATCTGGCGGCGCTGGATGCGCCGTCTTATCTGCATCTGGCATATCGTCCCGGTTCGCAGCTGGTATCACAAAGCTGGCGGCGGGGTACGCCCGGCTAGTCACCTCCATACGATCATCACGGGTTTCCAACGGTTACTCCACTCCATGACGTTAGTCTGGCTCCAGCGCCTTAGGCGCAGATATGGTTCCGACTACGCGTGAATGGACTGATCTTGATGTCGAACACCAGGCGCCTCGGGCTTGATGCCGCACTTCTGGTGCTGCTCGTGATCGCGTTCGTCCCGAAGGCCACCGGGATCGCGATCCATGAGTGGCTCAGCCTTGCTCTTACGGGCGGGCTGCTCGTGCACATGGTGGTCAACTGGGAGTGGGTGCTCAAGGTGAGTGCACGCTTCTTCGACCGCCTCCGCACTGCCTCGCGGATCAACCTTCTGATAGACGCGACGACGTTTCTCTCGGCGGTCACTGTCATGGCCAGTGGGCTTGCGATCTCGCAGGTCGTGCTCGCGGCATCCGGTGCAGCTACTGCTCCCGGCGCGACGTGGTACATGCTCCACTCCCTGTCCGCCAGGACCACGATGTTGCTCTCCCTCGTTCACGTCGCACTTCATTGGCGCTGGGTCGTCAGCACCACCAGACGCGCGTGGAACGCCTCACCGGGTTTCTTCGGCACACCGGAGATGGTGCCGATTCGTATCGACGGGGCCTCACTCCCCAAATCCGTGGAGGAGAGGTAGATGCAACGCACCTTGAAGAACACCTTCGCCGTGCTTGGCGTGACGCTTCTGACTGCCGGAATGGTGTACGTGGGAGGCAGCGCGATAGATGTCCCCTCTGCACTTGCGGAATCAGTGGTCTCGACCGATGACAGCGCGTTGGTCTGTCCTGCCACGGGTTGTACGGCCGCCAGTTGTCATGCGACCAGTGGCAGCGCAACGCACGGTGGGCGCACGCGATCCTGATGGCTCGCGCTCTACGGCCGGAACTCCAGCGGCCCTTCCGGCCCGAGGGTGCCGGCGACGGTCCGCAGGGTCTGTAGCACCGCATCGATGGTGGGCGCCCCACCGGAGCCACGACGGACCGCTGCAAACACGTGACGCTTGAGAGAGGGTTCGATAAGCGGCTGGATCACGATATCGAGGCCGCGAAGGTCGGTCATCAGCGGGGCGACGCCCACGCCTAGCCCGGCTTCTATCGCCGAGCCGATCGCCCGGAAGTAGTTGCTCTCGAAGGCGATCTTGGGTGAGAAGCCCGCCGAGCGAGCGAGGTGCGTGACCGCCTGTCTGCTGGCGGTGCTCTTCTGGGCGACGCACCAGTGCTCCTGTGTCAGATCCGCCACGCGCACCGGTCCCCCCGCAAGCGGGTGTTTTCTGGGCAGCACCATCACGATGGGCTCATCCAGCATAGGGTAGCGATCGATCCCCGGGTCTTTGGGACGAGGGACGAAGTCCCATTCGTGAGAGAGCGCTATGTCGATCTGTCCGGCCTTGACCTCGATGATGGCCCGTTCAGGTTCAAGGTCCGCGACAGTGACCTTCAGATGCGGGTACTGCTGCATGATCCCAGCCACAGCGGGCAGCGCGAAGCTTTGCGCGGCGGTCTGGAACGTTGAGAGCCTCAGGTGCCCCGTGACCTGTCCAGCGAAGGCGGTCACGTCGGCCACGGCCACCTCGCACTCTGCCAGGATCGTCTCGGCATGACGGACGAGCCGCTTGCCCGCTCCAGTGAGGCGGATGGAGCGAGGCGTGCGTTCCAGGAGCGGGACGCCCAGTTCTTGCTCGAGCACTTTCAGCTGATGGGACACGGCCGGTGGCGTGAGGTACAAAGCCTCAGCTGCAGCGATTATGGTTCCTCGCTCGGCGACCTCGCGCAAGATCCTCAGTCGCGTGGTGTTGAGCATGATCTCTCCCTAGCATCAAGAAAGTTGTTTGTGAGCCTAAAGAAGAACAAATAGACTCTACTCTTATTCCTGCCGAAGATGAACAGGTGGTGATTCACAGATCTCGTTCATTGGGGCAGTAGTGATACTCGTTTTAGCAAAGGTACTGATCAGCCCGCTGCTTCTTGCTTCATCCACATTCGCTGCACACAAATGGGGCGGCCTGCTTGGAGGTCTACTGGTGGGCCTGCCGCTCGTCTCCGGCCCCGTCTCGGCGATGCTCTTCGTGCAATACGGTTCACGTTTCGCTGTCCATGCCGCGCGCGGCACGCTTCTGGGATTTGTAGCTGCAGCCGCATTTTGTGCCGCATACGCGCTCACCTCACTCCGGCGCCCGTGGTGGCAGTCACTGATCGCGGCGTACGCGGCCTTCTTCGCCACCACCGGGCTGCTCTCAGTCATCAACGTCACGATGAACTGGGCACTCGTCTTGGTCCCCCTCGTGCTTGCGGTCACCGCCCTTTCGATTGACGTGCCGACCGGCACGCAGACGATAGCCACCCCCGGCAAGGGCGCCGTCGCGGTGCGAATGCTGATCGCAGGTGCGATGGTGCTGCTCCTCACAACCAGTGCCCGTTTCCTTGGTGCCGAGATAAGCGGTTTTCTAGCACCGCTGCCTGTCCTCGCAGCGATCATGGCGGCCACATCTCACCGCGACAGCGGGAGTGCTGCTGTCCACACTGTGCTTCGCGGCGCGGTCCTCGGCTCATGGGGTGGCGTCGCGTTCTTCTCGGCGATCATCTTGCTCGCAAGAAGCGTGGACCCACTCACCATGTATCTGCTTGCTGCGGTCGCTGCGGTCGTGGCAGGCGCGTGTGCGGTGGCCCTTCAGTCCGCCGCGGACGCGGCCGGTCTGAGTGCGCGCCTCCGTCATCCGGCGCGGGTGCCTGCCTGGGTGCGAGTGCACGCCGCCTGACGCAGGTATGCCGGCTCCGGTGGTATCGTGGACGTCGTGGTCCGCTCGGCATGATTACTTAGGACAGGAGCCCACGTGAACCCCACCATCAAGCTGATGAACGCTCGCTCCTCCACCCGCACGTTCGCGCCTACACCGATCTCCGCCGAGGAACGCGACGTCGTCCTGCAGACGGCGATGCGCGCACCCACCGGCGGCAACATGATGCTCTACACCATCATCGAGATCGAGCGGCAGGATCTTAAAGACCAGCTTGCTGTGCTCTGTGACGAGCAGCCTTTCATCGCCAAGGCGCCACTGGTCACGCTGTTCGTCGCTGACTTTCAGAAGTGGACGGACCTGTTCGCCGCATCGGACGTCGCCTCGTTGGAGGGTGTCGTTCACCCGCCAGCGCTTGGCCTGGGCGACCTCATGCTGGCGTGTTCCGATGCGCTCGTCGCTGCGCAGAACGCGGTCATCGCTGCGGAGTCTTTGGGCATAGGCTCGTGCTACATCGGAGACATCATGGAAAACGGCGAGGCCGTGGCCCGGCTGCTGGACCTGCCGCCGCACGTGTTCCCAGTCGCGATGGTCGTGTTCGGCAGGCCCGCGAAGGTACGTCCTGCCACACCTCACTACACCAGGTACATGGTGCACAAAGACAGCTACCATCGACTGACCGAAACGGAGCTGGCCGAGGTCTCCGCTGACCTTGCCCGGATGCACGCCCCTCACGGTTTCAAGCCCGGCGTCGAGAACCTGCCGCAAGACGTCTACCGCCGTAAGTTCGCCTCGGATTTCATGCGCGAGATGAACAGATCCGGGGCGTGGTGGGTCAAGCGGTGGCAGCAGCCGCTGTAGGCTGCAAGACGTGCGCACCGTCCTCAGGTAAGGTGTCTTCCTATGAGAACCCTCTTCATCGATGCAGATGCATGTCCTGTGACCCGCGAAGCGATCACCGTCGCCCGTGCGCATGGGCTGGCTGTCGTGCTTGTGGGGAACGGAACGCAGAATTTCGATCGCTACACCCGACGCAATGGCGTGGAAGCGGTCACGGTGGGCATCGGACGTGACTCGGCGGACTTCGCCATCGTAGAGATGCTCAAACCCGACGATGTCGTCGTGACCCAGGACATCGGTCTTGCCGCCATGGTGCTTGGTCGGGACGCCCGTGCCATCAGCGTGCGCGGGCGTGTGTTCAGCAAGGCGACCATCGACATCGAGATGGAGGTCCGCCACGCCGAGCAACGCCACCGGCGCTCGGGCGGACGTACGGGTGGCCCCGCACCGTTCGAGGACGAGGACCGGGAGCATTTCAGCGACTCGCTCGAACGCCTCTTGCGAGAAGGTCGGTAGGAAGATGGCTGTCATCTGGTGCAAGTACTGCAAGGAGTATCCGGTCCGCCGAAGGCAACCGGGTTCGAACCTGTGCATCGAGGGTCAGGGCCGCTCGATCGACGCGCGTCCGTGTGAGCCCAAACTCACCCCCGCTGGTCGCGTCCGCAAGCTGCTGCGGTTTCCGATCGGTAGCGGTCGCTAGAGCCCGAGCGCGCAGCGCTTCTCGGCGATCGTCTCCAAGTGCCACTCGAGGTGGCGGATCGTGTGCAGCAGCTGCTGGCGAAGCGTCACCACCCCGACCTCCGTGTGCACGCCCGTGCGCGACCACGCGTCGACACCCAGACGTTCCAGGTCGGCGGCCATCTGCTCGCGTGTGGCGCGTGCCATCGCGATGTCCAGCTGCGGATCGCGGTCTTGATAGCCCAGCGCATCCAGGTACAGTGAGCCGTTCACGCCGACGAGAAGAGGCGTATCCAGCGCGATGATGCGCTTCATCCGGTCGGCGAGGAACTGCTCGCAGTCGCAAACGTGGGCCACGACCTCGAGCGAACTCATCTTGCCTTCGACCGAGCGCGCGCGCAGCTGCCCGGCAGACATCCCTTCGATAGCATCCGCCAGCAGGTCAGTCCCACCGCGGTACGCTGCCAGAAGCTCGGGGATCGTGCGGGCGTCATCCTCCATCGCACTTGCCACGCGTGCGGTGTCGTTAGGCATCGGCTTCCTCCTTCGTGACGGCGGCTGGCGCCACCTCGGCATCTTCCGCACAGCCGCTCGCGCCGGGCCGTACGCAGAGTGCGGTGTAGGCGAACGGGACCATAGCCAGCGTCAGGAGTCCGGCTAGCAACCCCGGCGACCAGACGCTCACCTTGTCTATCAGCAACCCGGCAAGCACCGGAGCGGGGACGCGCGTGAAGCTCTGGATCGATGTCTGCATTCCCAGCACACCGCCCACTTCATCGTGGTGCACGGCTTTTGAAAGTGCGCTTGTCGTGATGGTGTTGGTGACTGACAGCCCAACCGAGAGTGCCGGCATCAGCACGAGGAGTAACGGCAGATTGGGCACGAAGCCCCACAGCAGGAGCGCGGTTCCTGCTATGCCCAGCGACGAGAGCAGCAGCTGGTCGTCGCTGAAGCGCGCAGTCAGCTTACCGATGAGAAACGCCTGCACGAAGACACTGAGAACCCCCACGTAGCCCAGCACCAGACCGTTCGTCTGCGAGGTGAGCCCAAGTGCGGCGAGCGCCCACAAAGCGAAGCTCGTCTCGAAGATCGAGAACGACAGTCCTGTGGCAAGGCGGATCCACAGCAGCGGACCTACACGCTTGTGGCCTAGTGCATCCAGAAGCGACCGGGGGTCGAAGGCGTGGCGCCGTTCCCGTGCAGCTAGGCGCGCGCGGTCGTCTGTGGAAAGCGACTCCGGAAGGAAGAGGGTGACCGCCACCGCGTTGAGGACAGCAAGACCTGCACCCACCCAGGCGGGGAGCGCGTAGCTGTAGCCGGACAGCAGTCCGCCGGTGATGGGTCCCAGGATGAAGCCCAGCCCGAACGCCGCGCCGATGAGCCCGAGAGCCTTGCCCCGGTCTTTAGGATCCGTGACGTCGGCGATGTAGGCCTGCGCGACGCTGATGTTGCCGCCGGTGATGCCGTCGATGAAGCGACTCACGAACAGGATCGGCAGGAAGCGGGCGAGCGCCAGGACGACGAAGCCACCGGCCGTTCCAAGGATGCTCAGCACCAGCACCGGCTTGCGGCCTACCTTGTCTGACAGACGACCCAGCAGCGGCGCGGCGAACACCTGCGCCAGCGGATACATCGCCGTGAGGAGGCCTATCTGTGTGGCCGTCGCGCCGATCGACTCGGCAAGGTAGGGAAGCAGCGGCAAGACGATGCTGAATGAGAGCATATCCACGAGCACGACAGCGAAGATGATTGCGAGACGGCGGTTCTTCAAAGCGGGTCCTATCGCATGTCAGGGGCGTTGAGTCATCAGCATAGCTACTGCAAGGACCTCATGCCACTCAGCGTGCGTTGGCCTTGAGCCAAGCGTCCGCCGCTTCCTTGCCGCTCACATGGCACGTCGCGCAGTAGACGGTGTCATGACATACGAAGCACTGCTCGGCTCCTTCGCTTTGCACGACGCCGTTGTGCTGCGGCAGCCATGCTTTGCCCGGTTCGCTCTGGGCGTGGTGGCATGCCGAGCAGAACAGCGTGCCTTCTGCCTCTGCCGCAGAGCGCGCATGGCAGCGCGCACAGGACGCCGGATCGGCCAGACCCTCCTGCCCGTGTGACGAGTAGAACGCTTCGGGGTGCGGGATGGGCACGCCGTGGCAGTCCGTGCAGAAGCTCTTCAGGTGGCAGGTGTAGCAGGTGTTGACGGTGGCTTCCGGGTCAAGCACCGGTCCGACCGCTTTCTCGATCTCCGGCAGCTCTGCGGTCCTGGAGGTCGCCTCGGCCACGGTTTCGGCCTCGGCAACTGCCGCCTGAGCGTGTCCGGCTGACTCACCGAACTCCGCATACCAGCCCGCTGTGTCGTGAGTGGCGGGGACCAGGTCGAAGCTGGTGGGGTGGCATGCGCTGCATGCTCCCGGTGCCTGCCCGCCCGGCTCCAGGCTGTGACAGCGGAAGCAGGCGTCCATCGTCACCCAGTCCTCGTGCTTCTCGTCTCCGGGAAGGGTGTATTCGATCCCTTCTTCCGGGTGAGCGACGCGATTGTGGCACGTGGGGCACGTTATGTCCTTGGCGGTATGTGCGTCGTGATCGATGATGATGCCCTTTGTGGGTGTGACCACACGTGTTGCCAGCGAGTGGCACTGCGTGCAGTAGAGGTCGCTCATCTGGACCGCGATGGCGTTGTTCTCGTTCATCGGCAGATGGAAGGTGCCCAGGATGGTGGGAATCGCGTCGGGGGCTACCTCGATCTTCTTGAGGATGAAGATGAGCGGACTGGCATTGACGGGTTCGTGGCATGCGACGCAGTTGACCTGCGAGTGCGTGCCCGCCACGAACGTCTTCGTGTTGTCCTCATGCACCACGTGGCACGGATCGGTGCAAAACCAGTTCACCGAGGTCCCGATGACACTTACCGCCGAGAAGACCACCAGTCCCACCAGGACGACACCGCTCCAGATGATCGCGCGCGGGCGTCGTTTCGGGTCGGTGAATGCGGCAAAAAGCCTGCGTCCCATCGGGTTCTCTCCTCGGCTGTACTGGTGCTCCCTGGGGTTATGGTACCCCTAGGCTTCTCGATACGCATATGCGCGCATGCTCCGGTCGCGTAGACTCGGGGTGCCACATCGTCACGTTGGGACTTGCCCATGTTCTGGATGGCCATAGGGATAGCAGGGTTCTTCCTCCTCGCAGTGGTGGGCTCGATGTTCGACTCCATCGGCTGGGGATACCTTCTGTCCTCTCACGTTGACGAGGTGGCCGACGCCCGGATGTCCGAGCCGGCCCTGGGCATGCCCTGGCTGTACTTCCTCGCTGCGTTCGTGGCAGCCGCCGGCATGGCCGCAACCTCCGAGTATGGACCCCTGGTGCGGTTCGGGCTGGGTCTGGGCATCGCCACCTTCCTGCTGGTCACCGTTTGGGACATGCGAAGGCGCAGGGGGTCTTTGGCTGTCTACATCCGCTTGCGTCGGGCTGAGATAGGATTTCAGCCCGTGGGTGATGTGATCGAGGTGCCAAAGCTCATGTTCGTTGTGATGAACGAACCCGGCCCGGTGGTTTGGCTCATGCTGGCCGGCTCAGCGTTGGTGATCGCCGCCGGTCTGTGGTCATACAGCGCCTACTTCTCGGCGGTCCCGCTGCTGGCCCTTGCGATCCTGGCTGTGGGACTCTGGTGCCTCCGGAAGCGGGGACCCTGGGAGCCCGTGGCCGTCAGGCTTCGTCGCGCGTCGTTTCTACAAGGACCTGTGCTCGAGGAGTATCTTGAGGAGGCACTAGGCCTTGATCCCGAGGTCGTCTTGCTGCGAATAGAGGCCGATTCCATGGTGGCACGCCTCATGAGTGGCAGCCACGAGTAGGGGCGGTGGCGCTTTTCCCGGCCACTCCGTTTCCAGAGAATCCCACAAGTCCGTTTGCGGTCTATCAGACTCTCTACCAGGGGTTTTCCGAAGCGCGGCTAACACACCCACAGGCTTCTTTACGTTTGCAGGGACACCGTATAGCGCATCGAAACCCATGTGTACGAACGCGCTAGTGAAAGGTGTCACAAGATGGATCCAATCCGTAAGACATCCACCGAGGAGACCCTTGGTGCGCGTATGTACCAGATCACCCGTCAGCGCGCGGTGGAGCGCGCAATGGATCGGCTGCGTGCCGGGCTCAAGGCGGACTGGCACTTCCTGACTCGCGAAGAGGTCGAGAACCTGCGGTGGTTCTTCGGCGAGATATGGGCTACCCGGGACCGGGCGGAGTGGGAGAGGCTGCACTTCAGCAAGCTCAGCCTGCACGACACACGTGTCCTTGCGGGGCACGCGGATCGTCTGCATCGTCATGGCACGCAGCGCAGCACGACGTTGGAGCTTGCGGTCGAGACTCTGAAAGACGCTACCGATCGTGCCCGGCGCGCCGAGTTCCTTTCGTACGCTGATGAGTCATCCGCTCAAGCCTGAGCGGATGACTCTGACAAGCGAAGGGCCCCTGGAGTCAGGGGCCCTTCGCCGTTTTGTCACGCCGCGGGATCTCCGGCAAGCGACTGCACTTCGATGTAGACGCGCGACACGTCCGGATGCTTCGCGGTGATCCCGGTCTCGACGCGATGGATCGCATCGTGGATCTCCTCGGCGGAAAGCGTGTCTTTGAACACGACTTCCAGGTTCACCAGCAGCGCGTGCGGTCCCATGTACATGGTGAGGATCTCCCCGGCACGTTCCACGCCCTCATCGGCTTCGACGATGTTGCGGAGGCTTTCGATGCCGGCCGCGGTCATGCCCTCGCCAAGGAGGAGACCCTTGGTCTCGGCGGCAAGGATGAAGGCAACGCCCATGAGCAGCAGCCCGATCGCGATGGACGCGATCCCGTCCAGGTACGGGTTGTTCAGCAGGTGGCCGAAGAACACGCCGAGAAAGGCGAAGACGAGTCCCGTCATCGCGGCGCTGTCCTCGAGCACGACGGTATAGAGGCTGGGGTCTTTCGACTGACGGATGAACTCCCACGCGCCCAGTGAGCCCTTCGCGCGCATGAACTGCTTCATCGCGATGCTGAACGAGAACCCTTCTACCGCCAGCGCGATGGCGAGCACGATGTAGTTGGCGGTTGGGTCAGAGAGCACCGCTCCGGGGGCCACGTGTCGGATGTGGGAGACGCCCTCGTAGAGCGACATGCCGCCACCGATGCCGAAGATGGAGACGGCGACCACCAGGCTCCAGAAGTAGAGCGCCTTGCCGTGCCCGAAGGGATGCTCGGTGTCTGCCGGTCGCGTGGAGCGCTTCATGCCGAACAGCAGCAAACCGCCGTTGCCGGTGTCCACAAGGGAATGGATCCCTTCAGAGATCATCGCTGAACTCCCGGTGATGCCCGCAGCCACGAACTTGATGATCGCGATGATGAGGTTTCCTACCACCGCTGCAAGGACCGCGGTCTTCGATTCACCAGATGCCATTGTCGCTCCTGTCTTCAGGTTCCTTTGTCTGTCCGCTTGCCACGGCCTCATACGTGCGCTCAAGGCGATCGACCGCATCCGAGAGACGGTGCGCCGTCACGCTCTCCCGCGCATTGCGTCCTGTGCGCTCCCGCAGCCCGTCGTCGTCAGCTAGGCGCGCGAACGCACGCGCCATCGCTTCGGAATCATACGGCTCAACGATGATGCCGTCACGTCCGTCGCGCGCCATCTCCGGTATCGCGAGCGCGTTCACGCCGACCACGGGCGTGCCGGAAGCCATCGCTTCCAGGACGACGAGGCCCTGGGTCTCGATGGTGCTGGCGGTCGCGAAGATGTCCGCTTCGCGGTACGTCTCGGCCAGTCGTGCCCGGTGGATGAAGCCGCTCCATTGCACGCGGTTTGCCATGTCCAGCTCATCTGTCAGGCGGAGGAGGTATGGCTTTGCGGGGCCTTCGCCCAGCACGTGCAGCGTCCAGTCCGGGTGGTCTGCCGAGAAGACGGCGAACGCGCGTATCACGACGTCGGCGTGCTTCTCATAACCGAGGCGGCCGATGTGTACGATGCGTCGGCGCGGTGAGTACTCCGCCTTGGGAGGGAACTCCGAGAGCTCGATGCCGTTCGTCTGATAACGGACGGGCGGTCGTATCCCGTGCGCTCGCACTTCGTCCACAAGCGTATTTGAAGGTGCGAGCACCAGGTCGGATCGGTTGTACAGTAGCCGCCCCAGATGCCAGGACAGCCGGCTGTTCTTCTCGCGGCGTGGCCCGGTGTCGAGCTTGAGCAATCTGCGCGGATCGAGATACTGCATGAAGCCCGGCATGTAGCTGTGATACGTCTGTATGAGAGGGACCCGCAGCAGCTTTGCTGAGGCGACACCGGCGATCCCGATGGCCAGAGGCGTGTGCACATGGATGATGTCGGGCCTGAAGTCACGCAGCGCCCGCATCATCGAGGGCAGCCAGGGTAGGGCGACACGAGTGTCTTGGTTGCTTCCCGCGCAGACTGCGCGGAATCGCCGCACGCTGATACGCTTCTGCCCCGAGGGGTCGGTTGTGGCGTATCGTGGGCACAGGATGAGGAACTCATGGCCGCGTTCGGCCAGGGCGGATGAGTGACGGGCGATGGCGGTGACGATGCCGTTCGTCTCGGGGAGGTACGTGTCTGATATGTATGCGATCCTCATGAGGCGTATCGTACCCCGCCGATGCATGCTTGCCCTGTTGGCGGTGACCGTCCCGTTGCTTGCGGGATGCGCGTCCGACGGACTCCGGCGCGAAGAAGCGACGCTGGGGACCCATGAGTTGCAGGTCTGGGTGGCCGAGACACCCGCCGAACGAAGCGAGGGTCTCAACGGCTTCGATGAGCTGGCCGGGGACGAGGGCATGCTCTTCGTCTACCCGGATGCCGATATCCGCACCTTCGGCATCAAAGACGTCACGTTCCCGCTGGATGTCGTGTTCATTGCCGAGGACGGGCGGGTGAGCGCCATCGAGTCGCTCGTGCCAGGGAAGAGCGATCGACGGGTTCAGAGCCCGTCGCCGTCACGGTATGTGGTGGAGGTCTCTCAGGGCTGGTGCGCGTCTAACGGCGTAGGAGTCGGGAGCGTGTTTGCGCGCTAGCAGGCGCGCTCTTGCCGTATATTGAACAAGTGTTTAGTATGTTGAACATGTGTTCAGCATCATCGACATCACGCGACGATCGCTCCACCAAGGCCCGCATCCGGGATGCGGCTATCCAGGTGATCGCCGAGGGCGGCCCCGGCGCGGCAAGCGTGCGTGCGGTCGCCGCCGCAGCGGGTGTGTCGGCGGCACTCGTCATCCATCATTTCGAGTCCATGGAAGGCCTGCGCGTCGCCTGCGACGAGCACATAGCGACGGTGATCCGCGAGCTCAAAGAGGCTGCAGCCGCCGCTGGTGCCCGTATGGACCCCATCGAGTCGCTCAAGCAGCAGCAGGACGGGCCACCGCTCGTGGGCTATCTCGCCAATGTGCTGACCGACTCGTCCTCGAGCGTCGATGCTCTTGTGAACGAACTCGTTCGTGACGCCGTCGAGTATTCGGAGCAGATGGTGGCCTCGGGTCTCATGAAGCCCGCCACCGACCCGTATGGGCGCGCGGTCATCACCGTGATGTGGTCTTTGGGCAACCTGGTGTTGGGCAAACATATCCATAGGCTGCTTGGCGTGGATATCGCCGTGACGCCTGATGACCCCAGGGCTGCTGCCGCTTACATGGATCCGACGCTGGAGATCATGCACGACGGGCTCATTACAGATACGGCGTTCGACTTGATGAAGGATGCGTTCGGCGGCGCGGATGCGACCGTCGAGATTGGGAGGAGCAGGGCCGATGAGTGAAGCTGCTATCCGCACCGAGGGACTCACCAAGCACTACGGCAAGGTAGAGGCCCTTGTCGACCTGAACCTTGAGATCCCGCCAGGGGAGGTCTTCGGCTTCCTGGGACCCAACGGCGCGGGCAAGACCACCACCATCAGGACGATGATGGACGAGATCCGCGCGACTGCGGGCAGCGCCTCCATCCTCGGCATGGACACGCATGAGAAGTCGGTCGAGATACGCAAGCACATCGGGTACGTCCCGGGTGATCTGGCCATGTACCCAAACCTCACTGGTCGCGACACGCTCATGTACTTCGCGAACCTGCGCGGTGGTGTCGATTGGGCGTACGTGGACACGCTTGCTGAGCGACTGGATGCGCAGCTGGACAAGAAGGTCGGCGATCTTTCCTCGGGCAACCGGCAGAAGGTGGGACTCATCCAGGCCTTCATGAGCAAGCCCGAGGTGGTCATCATGGACGAGCCGAGCTCCGGCCTCGACCCGCTCGTGCAGCGGGAACTTCAGAAGATGATGCGCGAGGTGGCGGCGGAGGGCCGTACCGTCTTCCTCTCGAGCCATACGCTCTCAGAAGTGCAGCGCGTCGCCCACAGGGTCGGTATCATCCGGCACGGACGCCTGATCGCACTCGAGACGGTGCAGGCGCTTCGCTCCAAGGCGATGCGACAGGTCGAGATCGAGCTCGACCGGCCAGCGGATGTCGACGTCTTCAGGGCTGTCGAAGGCGTGACCGACGTCCGTGCGCAGAACAATCACGTCGTCATGACCTTTGGTGGTGACATGGGCGCACTCCTCAAGGTCGCCGAGGGTCGCTACGGCATCGTGGACATATCCACGCAGTCAGCCGATCTGGAGGAGATCTTCCTGACCTACTACCAGGACGAGGAGGCGAGCGCCTGATGCTGGCCAACGTCTTCCTCAAGACGGTTCGCGACCGTTGGCTTGGCTGGATGATCGCCCTGGGTGTGGTGTGGTCCTTCGTGCTCCTGGGCTTTGCCGCGTACTCCGACCTGGACCTGTCGATACTTGCGACGTTCCCCGAGGCGTATCGGACCATGATCGGTCTGCGCCCGGGTATGGATGCCGGGGCCCTGTCCATCGCAGCGATCTACGGCACCTATGGTTCGCTGACGTTCGCCGCGATGGCTCTAGCGATGGGCGCTGCATCGATCGCGGGCGAGGAGCGCAAGGGAACCCTCGGACTTCTGCTCGCCAACCCCAGAAGCCGCACTCATGTCTACGTGTCGAAGGTAGCGGCGCTGGTCGTACTCACCATCTTCGCCACGGCGGTCATGTGGGCTATCTCGATAGGGACCGCAAGCATGATGGACATCGCGCTGGGCGATCTTGACGTGATGGCCCTCAATGTCCACATGCTGGCGAGCACGCTCTTCTACGGCCTGCTCGCTGTGGCCATCGGAGCAGCCACCGGCAAGCGGGGCGCCGCAAGCGGGATCAGCACGGGTGTCCTGGCTGTCGGTTTTCTCGGCGCGGGTCTCCTGCCCCTGATCGAGGGCGGTGAGAAGTGGGCCAAGCTCTTCCCCTGGTACTACTTCAACGGCAGTGAGCCCCTCTACAACGGCATCGAGTGGGGGCATATCGCACTCCTGGTCGGAGCGGCGGCAGTCTTCGCCGTCGTGGGACTTATAGGTCTCCTTCGGCGCGATCTGAAGGGTCAGTCCGTGGGCGTGACGATCATCGATCGCCTGCGCGAGAACCCGATGACCAAGAAGATCGCGGATCGTCTCGCCGGTTCCGCGAGGGTCTCGTCCATCTGGCTCAAGTCCGCCTCCGAGCATCAGATCGCGCTTGTCTCGGCGTGCTCCTATGTGTTCTTCATCCAGCTGATGCTTGGCCCGTTCTACAACGCGCTGCCCAAGGAGGCCTTTGAGATGCTCGCGCAGCTCCCCGAGGGCCTGGAGGTGCTGTTCGCCTTCTTCGGCGGGGGAGATATGAGCACGCCCGCTGGCTTCTTCCAGATTGAGACGTTCGGCATGATGGCCCCCATCATGGTCATGCTCGTGACCATCGCTATCAGCTCGGCCGCTGTCGCCGGCGAGGAATCCAAGCGCACGATGGGTCTGCTTCTGGCGAACCCCATCACGCGGTCACGGGTGATCGCCGAGAACACCTGGGCCATGGTGTTCTATGCCTCTATCGTAGGGTTCGCGACGTTTGCCGGGACCGCGTTGGGCGCGCTCATCGCCGGTCTGGACATGTCGATGTGGAACATCGCCGCTACCTGCGTGCTGCTCACATTGGTGGGGATCGTGGGAGGCGCACTGGCTCTGGCGATAGGGGCCGGTACGGGTCGGAAGGGCGCCGCAGTGTGGGGCGCGACGGGTGTGATGGTTGCGTTGCACGTGCTCAACTCGATCGGCTCCGTGACGGATGGCCTTTCGTTCCTGCAGAGGCTCTCGCCGTTCTACTACTATCTGGGCAACGATCCGCTCAACAAGGGGATGGACTGGGGACACCCAGTCGTCCTCACGGTGATCGCGGCTGTGCTGATCGGCATCTCGTTCCCGCTCTTTCAGCGTCGGGACATCAGGCAGCGGGACTGATCAAAGCCGAGAGGTCATCGAGCTTCCAGGGGCGTGCCGAAAGGCGCGCCCCTACGGTTGGCGCGTTCGGGCATGGACGCCGTGCTCACTCTCCTGCGACGGGCGGCAGACCTGCAGCCAGGCCGCAGGCTGCATAGATCTCGCGCTCGGCAGCTTCCAGCGGTGTCAGGTCGATCGTCACGCCCAGTGCCTGTGCGCGTTCGGCGGTGGTCAACACAATGGTGATGGCATTGCTCAATGTGATGTCGGCCTGCGCGGGCGAGGGCTTGTAGAGTGCTTCGATCGTCCCGTCCGCGTACGTTCTTGCGTAGCTTGTGCTGCTCGAGGTGTTGCCGTGCGCCCTGTCCGAGAGGACCGGGTAGACGAAGTCCAGATACTCGGCGATCCCGGGTGTCACGCGGTCGGCCTTCTCGGCCATTTGGAACAAGGAGAGGCGCGTCCATCGTGCGAAGCGCGGTCGCTCGTTGCCCTCGGGGATGTTCTGGCCGTGGGCTTTTGCAAGCAGCTCGAGGCTTTGCGCCAGTCGGGGATTCTCGAATGTCAGCCATGCCTCGGCCAGCTTCTCGGGTTTTGTGGAGATGTAGCTGAGCGTGACGACGTCTTCCACCATGGTGCGCAACATGGTCTGCGCCTCCACTGCGTATCCTGCTTCGCACAAGATCTGTACGGCGTTGAAGTTGCGAGCACCCCGGATCAGGAAGAGCGTTCCAACGAACGCTTGTGTCGTGCGCTCGAATTCGAGGCCTTCATCGAGCCAGGCGAACGCGATCTGCACCGCCGACTTGCTGGCGGCGATCAGCCTGGCGAAGCGGTTGACGGCTTCTTTGGTCACGCGGTGACCTCCACGCTCGCCCGTGCGTCCAGGGGGTTGGTCCTGATGGCCAGCGAGAACAGATAGGGGTAGGAGTCCTTGAGGTGCTCGAGGTGCTCGACCCACTCAACGGAGAGGGCGGTCGTCGCGCGCTTGATATCGCCGGACAGGTGAGCCAGGTCCGTTGCGGGAAGGTCTGTGAGGTCAGCGCGATGCTCGAGCTCTTCGGCAAGATGGAATACCGCCCAAAGCGAGTCAGTGAAGGATTCATGCTCAAGCAGGTTGGGGTTTTCCAACAGCCGCAGCAAGAAGTCGCGCTTCGAAGTCAGGAACTCGCTCAGAGCCACAAGATCCGCTTGGCCTGCATCCACTTTGAAGTCGTATCCTCCAAGTTTGGCGGTAGCGTTGGCGAACTCCTTGCGGGTCCATTCTGATTTGACTATGAGATCATCGTGGACGGCGTCGAGATTCAAGCTGAAGGTCATCAGCATGCCCAATAGCCCGGTTCCAACCTCCGAGAAGAACGCGCCTATGACCATGTTGAGCTTGTGGAGCATCTCGCGCTTGGCGCGTCGCTCCAGAAGCTCGTGCATGACCATGGTGACCAGCAACACTTCCAGCGGGAGGAAGGCGATGTCATGGACCGTGTATATGGCGATGTGGTGGAAGTCATGGAAGATCAGGTAGTGGATGAAGTAGAGGAAGGCAGAGCTGGCTACGAGGATGGCGCCAAGTCGGCCGCGCCATGTCTGGAAGAGCTTCATGAGGGCTCCCTTCTTACAGTGGGCAGGAGGAGTCTGTTAAGTAGTCGCAATCATACCTGACGCGGAGGGTATACACCCGCTAGTGGTCCTATGGACAGGAGGTCGACAGAATGATGTATCGCCGTGTGGTCATGATGTCGTTGGCGCTTGCACTCGTGTTGTCCGCGCTCGCGGGCTGTGCGGCTACCGATGACGAGACCGTAGACCCGCTGCCCAACGAGGGTGAAGTGGGCGCGCAGATCCTCGATGGCGAGATGCTCGTCGCCGAGCGGTGCACCGGGTGTCACAGTCTCGATCCCGTTGACGATGCCAGTCTTGACGCCGTGGGCTGGGAGGCCGAAGTGGAGCGCATGATCGAGAAAGGCGCACGGCTCGATGATGACGAGAAGGCCGCTGTTATCGAGTATCTGTCGACACGCTGAGCTGGATGGTTTGCGTTCCGCTCTGCTTGAAGCCATAATCGGCGGCGCAGTTTCCCTCCCGCAAAGGAGACGCGATGCCGGCCGAACCCGCCGATCACACCGCTGACGATTCGGTCGTCCATCAGATTTTCGAGCTTCCTCTGACCCGCCTTAATGTGGGTGTGTTCGGCGACGGACCGCCCGTAATCGTTGTGCCCGCGACCATATCGCTGATAGACGACTGGGATGCGCTCATCCGCTTCGTTGGCCAGCGCTATCGCGTGTACTTCTTCGAGATGCCAGGCTATGGCGGCAGTGAGCCGTTTGCCGAGCGCTTTTCCAGTGCGCTTGTGGCCCAGACGGTCGGCCATCTTGCCGATTCCATCGGAGCCGAGCGCTTCTCGCTCCTTGGCTTCTCGTTTGGGGGAGCTCTGACCATGCGCTCGTTGCAGCTTCACGCGGACCGCATCGACAGGGTGTGTCTGCTGGCGCCCTACGTGGGGCTTGAGTGTCTGAGGCACTCGAGGGGCAAGCTGCTCGCGCTACAGGGCGCTCTGTTCACGGTACGGTCGCGCATGGCCAGGCGTGGTCTGGCAGGCGCGTTGAGATCCACCACCGGCACCGCCGCACTGGCGTGGTTCATGAAGACCGTCGGCAAGTTCGAGACATCGGCGGATCTGCGAAGGCGGCTGGAGAGCTTCACCGCACACTCCCTGGATGCCCTTATCGCCCAGGTTGACGAGATCTTGACCACGCCTGGCGAACAGTTCGCCGGTCCGTACGACGTGCCCTGTCTGTTCGGGATGTCCACCAACGACCCGCTTCTTGATTACGGGGTCAGCGAGAGTTTTGTCCGGCGCAACTTCACCAATCTGACGGTGGACACCTGGACCATGCCGTGGCATGCCGCGCCGGAACCTTTCACGATCGAGGACTACGCGCGTGAGTATCACGTGCTGCTTGACTGGTAGTGTTGCTCGCTCCTGGGTATGACATTTGAGGTAGCCGAGGGAAGGGGAGTTCCATGACCGAGGGAGAGCGGCACGACAAGGTGTACAACGTCACCATCGACGAGCTTGAGGTGGGAGACACCAGTATCGAGACGAGCGCGATAGGCTCTGTCTCTGGCAGGGATGTCACCCTGTCGCTATCGGCGGTTGGCGGGGTCAGCGCAAGCGGCGGCGCTCGTCTGGAGCGTGCCGGGGCGGGCGGAATACTGGCTGCAGGCGATGTGGAGCTTGAGCAGGCAGGTGCCGGCGTCCTTGTGGTGGGCGGAGACGCGAGTATCGCTACCGGTGGAGCGCAGTGGATGCTCGCTGCAGGCGACGTCAGTGTCGCTACCGGTGGAGCGCTTGCCATTGCAGCCCGCAGCGTGAGCATCCAAAAAGGCTGGGTCGGCATAATCGCCAGTCCTTACGCCGAGATCGCCGAGGATACCCGCGTGGTCTTCGACCCCAGGAGCGCAGCTGTGTTCGGCGCGGCCCTAGGTAGCCTGTTCGCGCTTGGAGTCGCGCTTGCGATCCACTGGCGCGCTCGATGGATCAGCGAGTAGGGCCGGCGAGCGTGGGCGGTGTACGCGTAGGGACCTGCTCCTGGGCGGACAAGACGATGGCGGAGGCATGGTACCCGCCGGAAGCGCGCAGCGCTGAAGCCAGGTTGCGCTACTACGCGCAGCGGTTCAGTACCGTTGAGGCGGACTCGCCCTTCTACGCTATCCCGGATCCGTCTGTCGCCGCGAACTGGGCGAAGCGAACGCCCGAAGGGTTCGTCTTTCACGTGAAGGCGTATGGCCTGATGACCGGGCATTCTGTAGACCAGCGCACGCTGCATCCCCAGCTGCGAGAGTTCGACTTCGAGACAGACCAGCGGGGCAGGGTACATCAGCCACCGCAGGCGATGGTCGATCATGCTTTTCAGCTGTTTGGCGATTTCGTGCGTCCTCTCCGAGAGAAGGGCAAGCTGGGCGGGGTGCTCATGCAGTTCCCTGCGAGCTTCTCGGCACCCGACAAACGGCAGCGCGACGAGAACCTCGGCTACATCGAGTACGCACACGAGCGTCTGCAGGGCGTTCCCATGTTGGTGGAGTTCAGGCACCCCTCCTGGGTGTCGGATGAGAACATCGTGCCCACGCTCGCGTTTCTGGCCGACAGGGAGCTGGCGTTCGTCAGCGTGGACGCCCCCCAGTTCCCCGGCCACAGCACGATGCCGCCTGTTGCCGCCGCCACCGCTCCTTGGGCGTATATCCGCCTGCACGGGCGCAATCACTCGACGTACTTTGGAACGCACCTCTCGGCGGCTGACAGGTTCGACTACCTGTACGGACTTGATGAGTTGCATGAGTGGGAGCCTCGTGTGCGAGAGCTCTCCGAGCAGGCTGACACCACCTGGGTGATGTTCAACAACTGCAAGTACGATTACGCACCCAGAAACGCCCGGGAGATGGTTGAGATCCTGGGCGACCTGGTGGAGCCGGCGCCCACGGAATCCTCCGACGGTCAGCTCGACCTGGGGTTCTAAGAGCCAGGGGAAGCCCAGTCGCTCAGCCAGCCATCGACGAGGGCATCCATGATCATGTGCGATCGCTTGTGGACCACTTCGGGGTCAGCCACTCCTGGATTACCGAACATCCTGCCCGAGATAGCCAGTGACACGAGCCCGTGTGTGGCCACCCACATCACGTCTGCTGCGAGACCGCTGTCGAGCGAGAGGGGCAGCAGTCCCTTCTCGGCGCCCATCTCCACGAGCTGTCGACACCCTCGCCAGCTGCGGCGGCGAGCGAAGATCGCCTCCTCGCTGATGTCGCCAAGGTATCCCCACTCGAACATCAGGCGGTACATCCCCGGGTTTTGGAGCCCCCAGTCCAGGTACGCATGGGCGGTCTGTCGAAGCCTATCGATGGGCGTGGGTCCCGTCTGGGCCTTCTCGCACCAGTCGGCGAACCACTCAAAGGCACGATTCACGGTTTCATCAAGGAGCTGCTCCTTGTTCTTGAAATAGAGGTAGATCGTGGTGGGGCTGTAGCCCACGCGGTCTGCCACGTCGCGCATGGTCAGTCCCTCGGGGCCGTTCTCTTCGATGATGCTGGCGGCTGCTGAGATGATGTCGCTTGCGAGGTGTGGGTTTGCCGGACGAGCTGACATGTGAGTGCCTTTCTTCTGACTACACACCTAAATTAACAACGTTCTGTAGTCAGTGTCAAAGTAATCAGTGCTCGAAAATGGTATTGACGCATCTCAGTCTGAGAGTAAACTTAACGCTGTTCACTAAACGGTGTTAAGTTATCGGTCTGACTGGAGGGGACAATGAGGGTCCTGCGCAGCATCTTCAAGAGGAAGCTTAGAGCTTTCTTGACCATCTTCGGCATAACCATCGGGGTGCTCGCGCTCGTGGTCATGGGCTCCATCGCTGAGAAGCTTCAGTTGCTCGTTGATGGCGGAACGGATTACTACGTGGACAAAGTCATCGTGAGTGCACCAAGCGCCATGGCAGGCTTCAGTACCGAGCCGCTCTCGACTGATGTGCTCGCACAAATCGAGTCGGTTGATGGAGTCGCCCGTGCCTCAGGTTCGGTGATGATGCTGCTCGATACTGACACTTCGAGCGTCAACATGGGCGTTCCCGCCAACATCAACGCAGGAGACTTCCGCGATGAAGGATATGAGTCCTTCGAGAGCGATGTTGTGGAGGGTCGCAAGCTCGAGAAGGACGACCGGGGCGTCGTCGTCGTCGGATCTGATCTTGTTCAGAAGCTTGATGCCAAGGTGGGCGAGAAGGTCACGATCCGTAATAGGCAGTTCGAAGTCATAGGCATCCTGGGCAAGACGCTGACCGCTCCTGACAAGGCCGTGCAGATCGCGCTTTCGGATGCACAGGAGCTGCTAGTGGCGGATATGCCCTCGGCGATCCGGGACACGGTCGACCCGGCTAAGCTGATCACGTCAGTCGCGGTCTACGTCGATGAAGGCGAGAGCCCCGATGAGCTGGCCGATGTCATCCAGGCGGAGGTTCCCGACATAGAGGCCATGGGCCCGGCGGGATTCGAGAAGTCCGTCAAAGAGCCGTTGCAGATCTTCACCCAGATCATCTACGCGATTGCAGCTGTCTCACTGCTGGTGGGTGGGCTCTCGGTGATCAACACGATGACGATGTCAGTTGCCGAGAGGACCCGGGAGATCGGTGTGCGCAAGGCGATAGGAGCCTCGGACTTCGCGATAATGCACCAGTTCATCGACGAGTCCGCGACCATGGGTCTTATCGGCGGAGTGCTCGGTCTTGGTCTTGGGGCGTTGATCGCCATGGCCGGGAACCAGGCCGGTGCAGCCAGCGCCACCGAACTCTTCTTGCTGACTCCGCGTCTGGCGCTGGGTTCCGTGCTCTTCGCCCTCGTCCTCGGCGTTTTGTCGGGCCTGTATCCCGCATATCACGCCGCGCGTCTCAATCCTGTCGAAGCGCTTCGCTACGAATAGCGGACATCCATCCATAAGGGAGGACCTAGATCATGGCAAGCATCGTAAGAGTGATGGGGCTGGAGAAGCGGTATCGCCTTGGAAAGAACAATTACGTGGACGCCCTGCGCGGCGCTTCACTCGAGATCGAAGAGGCCGAGATGGTTGCGGTCATGGGGCCGTCGGGCTCAGGCAAATCGACGATGATGCACATCGCTGGGTGTCTGGATGCGCCGGATGCCGGCGAGGTGTGGCTGCACGGTCTGCGCGTGGATCGTCTGCGCGGCAAAGCGTTGGCGCAGCTCCGGGGGCGAGAGGTGGGGTTCATCTTCCAGGGTTTCAACCTGATCAGCACAATGTCAGCGCTTGAGAACGTCGCACTTGCAGCTGAGTACGTTGGGGCGTCGCGCCGTGAGGCATCCATGAAGGCGGCCATGCTGCTGGAGCTGGTGGGCTTGGGTGATCGAACAAGGCACGTGCCCACCGAGCTGTCCGGCGGGCAGCAGCAGCGCGTCGCCATCGCGCGCGCACTGGTCAACCAGCCGAAGATCGTCATGGGAGATGAGCCCACAGGAGATCTGGACACTGCGACGTCCGAGGAGATCGTGGCGGCCATGCGCGCGGTCAATCGCGAGCATGGCACCACCTTTCTAATTGTTACGCATAACCCCGAGGTTGCCGCTGCTTGCGACAGGACCATACGTATGCGCGACGGCGTGGTAGAGGGACAGGTCGCCACCGTCTAGCCGGCGGCTACTCCTTTGCGGCCACGTACTCGTTGCGCACGTCTTGCACGAGCTCTCCGTCGAGCACCTCAAGGATGCGGTCGGTCTGCTGCGCGATGCGCCTGTCGTGGGTCACGACCAGAAACGTCGTGCCGTACTCGGCGCTGATCTCCCGGAAGAGCTTGTAGACGGCCTCTGTGTTGGCGGTGTCCAGGTTCCCCGTGGGTTCATCGGCAAGGATCAGCTTCGGGCGGTTCATGAGCGCGCGTCCGATGGCGACGCGCTGCTTCTGTCCGCCGGACAGCGCGTTGGCGTTCTTGTCCTCCAGGCCCTCGAGTCCCAACAGCGCCAGTGTCTTGAGCGCGCGGTCCTTCTCGGCGGTGTCGATGGCGCGGCCGGCGATGGCCGCGGGCATCGTCAGGTTCTCCCAGACAGAGAACTCCGGCAGCAGGTAGTGGAATTGGAAGACGAAGCCGATGAGCTCGTTGCGTAGCGCAGCAAGGCTCTGGCGCCCAAGAGACGCCGTGTCGCGTCCTTCGTAGCGGACGTTGCCGCTGCTTGGGGTGTCCAGCAGGCCGAGCAGGTTGAGAAGCGTGGATTTGCCGGAGCCAGACTGCCCAACGATGCTTGCGAACTCACCCTGTTGCAGCGTGAAGCTCACGTCTTTGAGCGCGCGTGTGGCGATGTCGCCCTCGCCGTAGATCTTCTCGAGATGCTCGGCGACCAGTAGCTCAGCCATTCTGGATCACCTCGATCGGGTCGAGTCTGGACGTTTTTCGTATAGGGATGATGCTGGAGGCCAGCGCGACCGAGATGCCGATCGCCCCGGATATGGCGATGAACACCGGCTCCGGTGTGATGGAGAACGGCACAGGTGCCAGCGAGAAGCCCCAGATCAGTGCGTATCCCAGCACGATGCCGCCCAGCGTGCCGCCGCTGCCCAGAAGCGCCGCCTGCCATAGGAAGATGCGGCCGGCCGCTCCGTCGCCCATGCCCATCGCCTTCAGGATGCCGATCTGCCGGGTCTTTTGCACCGCGCTGATCGCCAGCGTGCTCGCGATGCCAAGAGCGACCGCGACAAGCACGAAGACCTGGATCATCGCCGAGGACGCGGACTGCGCCTGCAACCCGCTGAGAAGCTCCGCGTTCTGCGATTGCCAGTCGGTGGCGCTGACGTCAAGCCCTGTGGCGAGTCGGTCGGCGACATCGGTGGACGCGAAGACGTCGGTGAGCTGTATCTGGATGGCGGTGTACTCGTCGTCGGCCAGGTCGAGCGCCTCTGCCGCGAACGCTTCGTCCACGAAGACGATGCGTTCGTTGGCGGCTGCGGCGCCGAGGTCGAAGAGCCCGCGGATCTTAAGGTCGCCGGACGTGCCGTCGGGTAGCAGCAACGCGACCGTGTCACCCGGTGAGACGTTGTATCTCTCGGCAAAGGCGATGCCCACCAATGCTTCGTCGGAGTCGAGTCCCGGGGAGCCGGACGTGATGCGGTCGGAGAGCTTGTAGATGGTGTCGAGGCCTTCGAAGTCCGCGCCGGTGAGGCTGAGCGGCACGCTCTCGCTTCCTTGCGTGAAGATGCCGGAGAGCGTCCGCACCGGGACGGCGGTGCTGATGAGCGGTTCAGCGGCGGTTGCGTCGGTGGCAAGCGACTTGTCGACCGTGGCGCCGTCGGCGGTAGCCTCAAGCGTGATGTGTGCGCTGGAGCCCACGGTCGTGTCGACCAGGTCCGCTTGCAGGCTTGTGATGAGCGATCCCACGAATACCTGTGTGGCGATACCCACCGCGATGCCGCCGATGATGAGTGCTGATTGTCCGGGCGACTTCTTCAAGAAGCGGGCAGCGATCGTAAGTGACAGCATGCCTCACGCCCCCAGCACAACGTCGCCAAGCAGCGCGTTCAGATCGGGTATATCAGCGTCGTCCCAGCCGTCGTGGCCTCGCGCGAATGCCGCGCCGCCCACCAAAACGCGCACGTCGGGCTGCGCCGCCCGGATCGCGTCCACGTACTCGCGCACCTGCAGCCGGTGGAAGTGCGTGCTAGCCGAGAGGACCACCGTGTCGGCCGCAAGTCCGCGTATCGCGGAGAGCAGTTCTTGCAACGGCAGCGCCGCGCCGAGGAAGTGAGTGCGGTACCCCGCGAGCGTGAACCGGTCGGCGAGCATGCGCAGGCCGAGGTCGTGATACTCCTCTTCGGGGCAGGCGAGCACGACTGTGTGTCCGTTGGGTGTCGTCTCGGCAGCCCTCCCGCGCACCACGGGACTCAAAGACTCCACGATCGTCCGCACGGTCGCCGTCGTATAGTGCTCCTCCCACACGCTGACATCGCCCTTTTGCCACCTTGCCCCGGTGAGCACCATCAATGGCGAGAGCACCAACGTGTAAAGCTCAGGGACGGTGACTATCCCATCCCCGATCGCGCGGGTAGCGGCATCGATCGCGCCGTCGTGGTCGCGCTTGCGGATGAGGTTATCGATGGTCTCCAGCAAGGCTCCTGTTCGAGCCTCGAGGTCGTATGGTTCGGCGGGCATGGGTCTCCCTTCATATACTGTCAGGATGTTCCTTCCCCAATCGGTTGTCACGGTGTTTGTACGCTGAAGTCCGGAAGGGAGCCTCGCTTGGCAAGCGACGGTGGAATAGGTGTAGACACAAAGGCAGGTCGCTGGTAACATTCCGCGTGCTGTCCGTGAAAGCGGACGTCACCCTCGGGGGTGTAGCTCAGTCTGGTTAGAGCGCTGGCCTGTCAAGCCAGAGGTCGCGGGTTCGAGCCCCGTCACTCCCGCCATAGAGACACTGAAGACCGGAAGCGATCCGCTTCCGGTTTTTGCATCCCCGGACGTTGTGCGCCGCTCTCGATCCAGCACGGATGGCGTCCTTGCTGGTTGTGCATCCCGGTTCATCTTGGTAGGGTGCAATAGTCTTAAGTTTGATAAACATCGAACGAAGTAGTATGCGACACTCGCATTCGAACTGACTCTGGAGGCTCGCAAATGTATGAGAAGGTAGCGAGGCGCGTGGCCGTCTTGATGGTGAGCGCAATGGCGCTTTCGGCAGTGGCTGGTTGCGCGACGACCGTAGACGAGCAGACGCAGGAAGCGCCTGAAGTCGCAGCTCTCAGCTTCGACGCGCAGGCGGCGATGATCGCCGCTGCCGATGAGCACCTTTCCAGCGCACCCGCCACCAAGATGACGCCGGAAGACGTGTACAACACCGTGGTGTTGGCCGGTGACCCGGGCTACATGTTGGTGGACATCCGGTCTGCCGAGCACTTCGCACTCGGTCACATACCGGGCGCCGTCAATGCGCCGTTCGCCGAGGTCTGGACCGAGGAGAACCTTGCCAAACTCGATTCCAGCAAGCGGATCGTCGTGGTCTGCTACACGGGCCACACCGCTGCCGAGACGGCCATGTTCTACAACATGCTGGGCTATGACGCGCTGCCCATGCAGTACGGCATGACCGGCTGGACGACTGACGAGAGCATCGTGGGCGCCGCTATCCCCGAGCGCGTTGCTGGCGACTACCCCATGGTTCCCGGTGACGAAGATACCGGCGCGACCTATGATCTGCCTACTCTGGACGGCGACTACGTCGGTCTGCAGGAGGCTGTCATCGCGCGCATGGCGGCGTTCTTCGAGGCAGGCAGTTCCCCCACTATTGCGGCCCAGGACCTGTACTCTATCGTTCAATCCGGGGATCCCGGATACCAGATCCTCTCGATCCGCTCGGCAGAGGAGTATGTCGCGGGGCACATCGAAGGAGCTATCCAGGCTGATCTGACCGAGATGGGCAAAGAAGAGAACCTTGCTCGCCTCGATCCCAACAAGACGATCGTCGTGTACTGCCACAGCGGTCACGGCGCCGGCCAGATAGCCATGATGCTCAACCTCTTGGGCTACACCGCTATGGACCTCAAGTTCGGTGCAGCCGGATGGCAGGTCGACCCCGAGCTCGGCGGAAACGCGGGATACGACCCAGCCGCAGTCTCCGGGTATCCTACGGTCACCGACTAGGGCCTCTCGGCTTCTTGGGAATACTCCTCTCGTGCCAGCCGATGTAAGGATGCGTGCTGCATCGTTCCTGCGCGCATCAGCTGAGGGGAGGTTTTCATGAAGCTTCAAGGCAAGGTAGTCGTGATCACAGGTGCGGGTTCGGGGATGGGCCGCGCGATGGCCAACCTGTTCGCCGCCGAGGGCGCGAAGATCGTAGCGGGCGAGTGGAACGAGACGACCCTGACCGAGGTCGTTGCCGAGGTGAAGGCGGCCGGCGGAGAGATAGTCGGCGTGCAGGGCGACGTTTCGAAGCAGTCGGATGCTGAGTCGATTGTCGAGGCAGCGGTCGCGAGCTTCGGCCGGATCGATGTGCTCTGCAACAACGCAGGGGTTATGGATACCAACCAGGGTGCGGCGGAGATCACGAACGAGATGTGGGATCGTGTCATCGGCATCAACCTGAACGGCCCGATGTATCTGACGCGCAAGGCTGTCCCGGAGATGCTGAAGGGCGGCGGTGGATCGATCATTAACACCGCTTCGGTTGCGGGACTTGGCGGTGGAGCCGCAGGCCTGGCTTACACGGTCTCGAAGCACGGGCTGGTTGGGATGACGAGGCAGACCGCCTGGCGCTACGGGCAAGAGGGCGTTCGCTGCAACGCCATCGCTGCCGGCGCTGTTGAGACGAACATCGTTCAAAGCGTGGATCAGTCCAAGATGGACCCCGCGGGTACCGCGAGGTGTCAGGCGTATTACGCCGCGATACCAGGCCAGCTCAAGGCGAAAGATATCGCTGATCTTGCGTTGTTCCTGGCCTCCGATGACTCGAAGATGATCAACGGCGCCATCATCCCGGCAGATGCAGGCTGGTCTGCTGCCTAAGCGCAGAATCGTAGCGTCAGCGCTTGTATCCGGGTCCCGGTAGATGCCGGGACCCGTCCGCGTTTCTCCTGTGCGATACTGCTGCAACACCTACCAAGGGAGTCGCACTGTGTTCGCACCATATCTGCAAGGCGTTGCGGTGGGCGGAAGTCTGATCATCGCGATCGGTGCCCAGAACGCCTTTGTTCTAAAGCAGGGGCTCAAGCGCGCACACGTGTTTGCGGTCGTCGCCATATGCATCGCCTGCGACTGGGTGCTTATCGCTTTGGGCGCCGCCGGTTTTGGGACGCTCGTCGCCATGTTCCCCAAGGTCACCGCTATCGCGGCCTGGGGTGGTGCTGCGTTCCTGTTCTTCTACGGCGCACTGTCGTTTCGTTCGGCTATGACGGACCAGACGCTGGATGCCGAGAAGGGCGACAGCACCGTGGCCCTCGCCACGGTCGGGGCTGTGATTGCCACTACCCTGGCGATCAGCCTGCTGAACCCGCATGTGTACCTGGATACCGTCGTGCTGCTGGGGAGTCTGGCTGCCCAGCATCCGGCACCGGAGCGCGCATGGTTCACTCTGGGAGCCATGACTGCTTCATTCATCTGGTTCGTGGGACTTGGCTACGGTGCCAGACTGCTGGCGCCGCTGTTCTCACGGCCGGTTGCCTGGCGGGTGCTCGATCTTCTTATCGGCGTGGTCATGTGGTCTATAGCGGGTTCGCTCGTGCTGGGCCAGCTGGGTTAAGGGAGAAGCGCCTGTCGCTCTGAGTTGCTCCTTCTGTGTGACGCAGGTTACATTTGTGGTGGCGAGACCACATCGCGAAGGGGGAACGATGGAAGACAACGGCAGCTACGCGAATGCTCCTGAAGGCTATCCGCCTCCGCCTCCGCCCGGCTACACAGCTCCTCCGCAGCCCCAGTACCAGGCCACGCCTACGGCACCGGCGGCGCCGCCAAAAAGAAAGCACACCGGGCGCAATATCTTCCTTGGCGTCCTCGCCTTCATACTCATTGTCGTCGTCGCAGGTGTCGCTTTCTTGTTCGGCAGAGCTACGCAGCAGAGAGATCTTGGCGTGGTGGCCACCCAGGCGGATTTCGACAGCGCTGTGGCAAAGATAGGTCTTGAGTTCCCCAAAGACCCGCCTGATGGCGATTGGGAGAACTACGAGCGCGTCTATACCGGCGAGAAGCCTTTGGATGTCGTGCTGAGCCAGAGCGAGGTATCCGCGCTCATGTCTTTCAACCATGGTTCGGGCTACTGGCCCATCAAATCCATGCAGGTGAAGCTCTTGGGTGGCAACCAGGCAGAGGCGTCGGCACTGGTGACCTATGCGGGCAGGGATTGGCCCGTCTACGTGAGCGGTAGCGCAGACCTGATGGGTAACACGTTGAGTTCCTCCATCCGATCTGCGGAGGCAGCAGGTATCGAGGCACCCGAACAGTACCTGGGACCGGGTTCTGACTTCCTCAACCGGATCGTGAACGATCGTCTTTCTCGCATCCCCGGTTTCAACATCGAATCGTTCGAGGTAGACGGCGATCAGATCCACGCGATCGGCACCATCTGGGAAAAGGCCGAGTGGGTGCTCAAGCAGTAGCGCCTTTCGCGTCGCCTTGGTTTCCCCATAGTTTCGGCATGGTGTACCCTTCCTCTACGCGCCCGTGCGATGGGAAGGGGCCCCACAGATGGCCGAGAACAGCCGAATCGGTTCCAAGATAGTCACCGTCCGCGAGTCTCTGGGGCTTTCGGCCTCTGAGCTTGCCGAGCGCAGTGGCTGCGAACTCGCGATGATCGAGCAGCTTGAGGCTGGTGAACTGGCGCCATCGCTGGCACCCCTCATCAAGATCACTCGCGCGCTGGGAATGCGGCTGGGTACGCTTCTGGATGACGACACCGAGGTGGGCCCTGTCATCACCCGTCGAGACGAGGCCGAGAGGGTCTCTCGAGTGAAATCGCTCGAGACATCCAGCGATGCCGGGGTGCTGGACTTCTTCTCGCTGGCCGCAGGCAAGACCGCACGGCACATGGAGCCGTTCCTCATCGATGTCGCCCCTAGCGCGGCGCAAGATCACACGCTCTCTTCTCACGAAGGCGAGGAGTTCATCTACGTCCTCAGCGGAGCCGTCGAGGTGGAGTACGGCAAGCAGACGCACGTCGTGGAGGCTGGCGACAGCATCTACTACGACTCCATCGTGCCGCACGAGGTGCGCGCCGCCGGAGAGTCGACCGCGCGCATCCTGGCCGTCGTCTACGCACCGGTCTAGGGGGCGATGATGGCGCTACATTCGGATCTCACCATCGGCCAGTACTTCGAGCAGCAGGTTGCTGCCGATCCTGACCGCGACTTCATCGTGTATCCAGACCGTGACTTGCGCTGGACGTACTCGGAGTTCGATCACCGGGTCGACCGGCTCGCCAACAGCCTTCTGGCGATCGGCATCGGTCGCGGCGATCACGTGGGAATCTGGGCACGCAACGTGCCCGACTGGCTCACATTCATGTTTGCGACCGCCAAGATCGGTGCGGTGCTCGTGACGGTCAACCCGGTCTACAAGGCGCATGAGCTGGCCTATGTCATCAAGCAGTCGGACATGAAGGCGCTGGCGATCATCGATGCCTTCCGTGACGTGGACTACGTGCAGATCCTGCGCGATCTGGTCCCGGAGGCCGCCACCCAACAGCGCGGGCACCTGAACAGCGCCGAGTTCCCCAAACTGAAGTCGCTCATCTACATGGGTCCCGAGAAGCACCGCGGCTTCTACTCCATGCCCGAGTTGCTGCTCCTGGGCGAGCATACGTCCGATGACGCCTTGCGCGAGCTTACCGCCAACCTGGATGCCGACGACGTCATCAACATGCAGTACACCTCCGGTACCACCGGCTTTCCCAAGGGTGTCCAGCTGACGAGTCGCAACATCTTGAACAACGGCTTCTACATCGGCGAACGTCAGAAGTTCACCGCCGAGGACAGGCTCTGCCTGCCGGCGCCGCTGTTCCATTGCTTCGGTTGTGTCCTGGGCGTGCTCGCTATCCTCACGCATGGCGCGACCCTGGTCATGGTGGAGTCTTTCGACCCGGTCATCGTCCTTGCGGCCGTCCAGAAGGAGCGGTGCACCGCGCTATACGGAGTACCCACGATGTTCATCGCCGAACTGGCGCACCCGATGTTCGACATGTTCGATCTCACCTCGCTGCGCACGGGCATCATGGCGGGCTCGCCGTGTCCTATCGACACGATGAAGCAGGTCATCGATAAGATGCACGCCAGCGAGATCACCATCGCGTACGGGCTCACCGAGGCTTCCCCTGTGTTCACGCAGACGTCGACCGACGACACAATGGAGCGGCGCTGCGAGACCGTGGGTACTTCGATGCCCGAGATCGAGGTGCGCGTAGTGGATCCGGATACCGGCGAGGACTGCGCTCCGGGTGTTCCCGGCGAGCTGCTCTGTCGCGGCTACAACGTCATGAAGGGCTACTACAACATGCCCGAGGCGACCGCCAACGCCATCGATCGCGATGGCTGGCTGCACTCGGGAGACCTGGGGACGATCGACGAACACGGCTACTATCGCATCACCGGTCGTATCAAGGACATGATCATCCGCGGTGGCGAGAACATCTACCCCCGCGAGATCGAGGAGTTCCTCTACACGATGCCCGGCATCGAGGACGCGCAGGTCGTAGGCGTCCCGGATGCCAAGTATGGCGAGGTCGTGGGCGCGTTCGTGCGTCTTTCGGCGGGTAGCGATGTGGCTGAGAGTGACGTGCAGGAGTTCGCGCGTGCGCGCATGGCCCGCTACAAGTGCCCCAAGTACGTGTGGTTCGTGGACGAGTTCCCCATGACTGCAAGCGGGAAGATCCAGAAGTACAGACTTCGCGACATGGCCAAAGAGAACCTGGGTGTGAATCTCTCGGTCTTTGCCGGCGAGAACGATGCGAACCGATAGGGTGTGATCCGGTGAAGACCATGGATAAGTCGATGTATGAGATCCGCTGGCATGGCCGGGGCGGTCAGGGTGCCGTCACAGCTGCCAAGATCTTGGCCGGTGCGGCGTTTCTCAGCGGGTGGAAGGGCGTCACCAGCGCCCCGTCGTTCGGTGCCGAGCGTCGTGGGGCTCCTATCACCGCTTCGACCCGGGTAGCCTCCGAGGAGATCCGAATCCTCTCACAGGTCAGCACACCGGACGTCGTCGTTGTGCTGGACGACTCGCTTATCGGTGTGGGGCGCGCCGCTGCCGGCATACAGCCCGGCGGCGTGATGATCATCAACACGGTCAAGCCGGTGACCGAGTTGGGCGTTGACGCGGGCATCAGGGTCGTCACCGCAGATGTCACCGGCTCAGCCCTTGCGGCAGGTGTCGTTGTGGGCGGGCAGCCTATGGTCAACACGGCCGTTCTGGGCAGTATCGCTGCAGCTACCGGCCTGGTCACGATGGAAAGCGTGGAGGCGGCGATCGCAGAGGCGTTCCCTCCGGGCCCTGCAGCGAAGAACACCGAGGCCGCCAGACTGGCCTTCGAGTGCACGAAAGCGTGAGGAGCGAGATGAGCAAACACGAAGTCTCACAGTCCAGGCCCAGCATCGGCGAGGCCGGCGCAACGGGTGACTGGCGCAACGACTATCCGGTGATCTTGGCCGAGACGTGCGTCGCGGCGAAGAAGGGCTCCCTTACGTGCCAGATCTGCTGGGGCCACTGCCCGGACGCGTGCATAGCGCAGGGGATGCCGCCGGTCATCGATCTTGTGTACTGCAAGGGATGCGGCATCTGCGCGCAGGTCTGCCCGCACCACGCCATCGAGATGCGTCCCGAGGCCGAGCACGGCGTCTGCGCCACCGAGGAAGGTGAGGTCCGATGACGACGAAGGTCATCACCGGCAACGAGGCTGCAGCCCTGGCGGCGCGCCTTGCCCGGGTGCAGGTCATCGCGGCATATCCCATCACCCCGCAGTCGCCG
>JAFGVD010000041.1 GCA_016938135.1 Coriobacteriia bacterium | reverse complement strand
TCTCGCGGGAGGCGGCCGCCATCGTTGCGCGATCCCGTGGGGAGCTTGAGACCTACATCGCGGCGCATCCGCGCTTCGGGGCCAGCTATGTCCCCGTAGAAGTGGAGCCGGGAGCGCCGGAGATCGTGCGCTCCATGGCGGAAGGCGCCCGTGCGACAGGTGTGGGTCCTATGGCTGCTGTCGCCGGTGCCATCGCGCAGCGAGTCGCCGAGGGTTTGAGCAAGTCGTCTCCTGAAATCATCGTGGAGAACGGCGGCGATATCTACGTCATGGGACACCGCGACCGGACGATCGCCGTGTGGGCAGCGGATTCGCCCTTCTCGGGCAAGCTGGGCTTGCGTCTGCACGGGGAGGCGCTTCCTAGGGCGGTATGTACATCTTCAGGGAAGATAGGCCATAGTGTCTCCTTCGGGCGGTCGGATACCGTGACAGTGCTGGCGGCAGATGGTGCGCTCGCCGACGCCGCCGCCACAGCGCTTGCCAACCGTGTGAGGCAGGCCGATGACATAGACCCGGCCATCGCCTTTGGACGTGCGATCGAGGGCGTCTCAGGAGTCCTCGTGACCGTTGGCGACAGGATCGGTGCATGGGGAGCGGTGGAACTCGTGTCACTGGGCGAGTGAAGCAGCTGCGGGCAGGATAGAATAGACTTCAGCAGGCATACGACCTGAGGGGCGCATGATGGACAGCATCGACGAACTGGATATGTTCGAAGCCGAGCGAAGGCTCGCGCTCTATAACGAGTACCGCGACGCAGCACGCGTCTTCACTTACTACATAGAGACCGAGCTCCGTGCCTATCTTGCGAACGAGGTGGACGTGGAGCCGGTGCAGAGTGCCGGCGGTGTCTACTTCAAAGTCACCCTCACGGATGTGTGGATCTATGAGGCCGAGCGCCTCAATCGCTTCGTGCCCGAGACGGTCATCTACTCGATCAACGATGTGCACGTCCAAAAGCTCAAGGTCGAGGAGTAGTTCGGGAGCATGGATCGCCAGCAGGCACAGCAGCGGGTCCACAAGTTACGTGAGGAGATAGGCCGTCATAACTGGCGTTACTACGCTCTGGACGAGCCCGAAATCTCTGATGGCGCTTACGACGCACTTGTCCGTGAGCTGCAGCAGATCGAGGCCGAGTATCCGGATCTTGTGACGCCGGATTCCCCCACGCAGAGGGTGGGCTCCGTACCGACCACGCAATTCGGGTCCGTCAAACACGCCCAGCGCATGTACTCGTTGGACAACGCGATGGATCTTGAGGAGCTCGATGGCTGGCTCGAGCGTGTGGAGCCCGAAGTCTCGCGGCGCGGATGTGGCTATCTGTGCGAACTCAAGATCGACGGCAGTAGTATCGCTCTCACCTACGCAGGGGGAGTGCTGGTGCGCGCCGCGACACGAGGAGACGGCAAGACCGGCGAGGATGTCACCGCCAACATCCGCGCCGTCAACAGCGTGCCTTTGAGGCTGCTTGTCCAGGGTAAGGTGCCTCCGGCCCAAGACGCGTTGTTCTCTGATGAGCCCGTGGCTTCGACTGTCGAGGTGCGCGGAGAAGTCTATATGCCCAAGGAGTCGTTCGAGCGGCTGAACGCCGAGCAGGACGAGGCAGGCCAGCCAACGTTCGCCAATCCCCGGAACGCGGCAGCGGGTTCGGTGCGGCAGAAGGATCCCGCGGTCACTGCGTCAAGGGATCTCTCGGCGTTCATGTATCAGATCGCCGATGCGCGCGCGCTGGGGATCGGGACGCAGCATGAGGCGCTCACGTGGCTGCATGAGGCAGGATTCAAGGTCAATCCGGACGTCAAGCTGTGTGCACAGGCCGCTGAGGTCCACGCGTTCTGCGAGTGGGCCATGAACGTCCGAAACGACCTGCCGTACGAGATCGATGGCGTGGTGGTCAAAGTGGACGACTTCGCGCTTCAAGAGGAGTTGGGCTACACCGCCAAGGCTCCGCGCTGGGCGATCGCGTTCAAGTTCCCGCCGGAGGAGAAGACCACCGTGCTGCGCGAGATACGGGTGCAGGTGGGCCGCACCGGCGCGCTCACGCCGGTGGCGGAGTTCGACCCGGTGACTGTGGCGGGTTCCACGATCGCTCGAGCCACACTGCACAACGAAGACGAGATCCGCCGCAAAGGCGTCCGTATCGGCGACACGATCATCGTCCGCAAGGCGGGAGACGTCATCCCCGAGGTCGTCGGGCCGGTCGAGCGACTGCGCGACGGCAGCGAGCTGGAGTGGTCCATGCCCGCATACTGCCCCAGTTGTGGCAGCGACGTCTGGCGCGAGGAGGGCGAAGTCGTCGGTCGGTGCACCAATGCCGGTTGTCCTGCCCAGCGCCTGGAGCGTCTGGGCCATTGGGCCTCGCGCGGGGCGATGGACATCGATGGCATGGGCACTGAGATCATCACTCGGTTGGTGGAGCAAGACATGCTCCACGACGTCGCCGACTTCTATGCCTTGCGGTTCGACGACTTGAGCTCGCTGGATCTTGGCCGCATCAAGAAGGACGGTACCCCGCAGCTCCTTGGAGGGACCATCGCCCGCAAGCTGATGGAGAGCCTCACCGCGAGCAAGACCCGGCCGCTTGCCCGGCTGCTCTTCGGCCTGGGTATGCGGCACGTCGGCTCGACGGTCGGCGAGGCCCTTGCCTCCGCCTACCGCTCCATCGACGCTCTGATGGCGGCGAGCGAGGATGAACTCGCACAGGTCGAGCAGGTGGGCCCCAAGATCGCTGCGTCCGTGAAGGCGTTTTTCGCCAATCCCGAGAACATCGACATCATCGAGCGGCTCAAGTCCTCGGATGTTCGGCACGCTGACCCCGTGGACGAAGGGGAACGCCGGGAGCAGACCCTTGCCGGCCTCACGTTCGTGCTCACGGGAGCGCTGGAGCGCTACACGCGAGAGTCCGCAGGCGCGGCTCTCAAGGCTCTGGGTGCCAAGGTCTCCGGCAGCGTGAGCAAGAAGACATCGTTCGTGGTGGTAGGTGCCGAGCCCGGCAGCAAGTACGACAAAGCCGTCGAGCTGGGTGTTCCCACGCTTGAAGAGGATGCACTTGAGATGATCATCAAGTCCGGACTGCCCCCCGCGGAGGATGCGCTGTGAGCCGCGAGCCGCTGGGTGCGCTTCGCTGGCCGGTCTCGGCGCTCATAGGTCTGATACTGCTGGTGTTGATGCTCACTGTCGCAGGAGCGGTGTTCGCCTTCGGCGGCCTGCTGGCGGATCTGCCGGAAGGCGTGGCTGCCGTACTGCAGACGGCGATCCTGGCTTTGCAGTATGCGCTCCCTGTGTTGCTGGTGGCGCTACTTGGCAGGCTCCGTGGCGCGAGCTTCCCCCAGTCCGTCTTGCTGCGGCCGTTCTCACTGGGCCAGGGCGTAGGGCTCGCCATCGGCGTTGCCATTGTGGGCCGTGTCCTCAACGGCGTCTACAGCATCGTGGTGGTCATGCTTGGCATCGATCCGCCTACCACCACCGATGTCACCCAGCTCTTTCCCGAGACGTTCATCGGGGCGCTTGCGGTTGTCGTCCTTGCGGTGATCGTGGCGCCGGTGGCCGAGGAGATCATGTTCCGCGGAGTCCTCTACACAGGCCTTCGGGACCGCTTCACTCCCGTGTCCGCAGCAATCGTATCCTCAGCGGTGTTCGCGGTCTTCCACGGTGAGCCGTTCGTGTTCCTGCCCATTTTCGCTTTGGGCCTCATGCTTGCCTGGCTGACCGAGACGACACGCTCTGTGTGGCCCGCCATCGTGGGTCATGCGGTCTTCAATGCCACCGCCGTGGCGCTGCTCTACCTGTTGAGATTCCTACCCGACGTACCGTTGCCATGAGTCCTCAGGCCAGACTCTTGCTCACACCCAGGATGTGCGACCGATGCGGTCGCTGCCTTTCGGCATGTCCGCTCAACGCGCTTCGCGTGGGCCGGTCCTACATCATGGTCGACTGGGTCCGCTGCAATGGCTGCAACAAGTGTGTGGCCGTCTGTGACTCCGGAGCGATCAAAGCCATAGGGAGCGCGTCCCAAACGCCGCGTGCGCGCAGCAGTGCCTACGCCGGAAGCACGGCAGCCAAGCAGCCGGCAGCAGGTCGTTCCGCGAAGCCTGTCAAGCGCAAGCGAGAGCGCGATCGTTTCGAATGGTCGCTTCTTGAGGCGCTTGCCATGCTTTCTGTGACCTTCTCGGCGTTCATGGCCAAAGAAGCGCTTACCGCGTCTGCGACGCTGCGGGCGATGCCCACGGAGGTGCTCGTGCCGGTGCGCATCGTCGTCCTCGCAGCCTACTATGTCCTCCAGCTTGCCTTGCTTCGATGGCTCATATACCGGCGCGACGGCTCGTTCACCGAGGCGTTCGGGCTTGCCGGGGCCAACACCACTACCGCCGAGAAGTTCCGTTCGGCCTGGCTCGTGTTGGTCGGTCTGCTGGGGACACGGGCAATCGCCACCGGGTATGGGTTGGTGACCCGTGAACTCGGCCTTACTCCCCAGGTTGGAGCCGACACCGTTACCAGGGTCTTCGGTACGGCGCCCGGCGGGCTGATCTTGGCGGTGCTCATGCTGGTGTTCGTCGGGCCCTTTGTTGAGGAGCTCGTCTTCCGAGGTGCTCTTCTGCGGGGGCTGGAAGCCAGGCTGGGCGTATGGCCCGCCATCGTCGTACAGGCGCTGTTGTTCGCCGCGTTCCACCGTTCCTGGTGGCTGCTGTTTCCCATGACCGTGCTCGGTATCGCACTGGGATGGCTTGCGCATGAGAGACGGGGGCTCTGGCCGGCGATAGCTCTGCACAGTCTCTACAACGCCCTCAGCGTGGCCGCGGTGGTCTGGGTCGTCTTCTCGGGCTAGCGGTGCGTCATCGTGGCGGATCTTGGTTGATGAGAGTGATTTGCTGCAGAGAGTGAGTGCTCATGCCGATAACAGTGGAGAGCAACCCTCGCATCTGAGACCGGCGAACAAACGGAGCCTGCTTTGCTGTTGCCGCACAAGCACGCAGAGAAGCACACGCGCACCCCCCAGCCCCCCGGACCATTATGGCGAGCGGTGCTAGTGGTGGTCTTCGTCGTCGTCACGGTGGTCTGGTTCGAGATCTTCATGTACCACGAGGCCGCGCAAGACTACGTGTCCAGTGGAAGGGAGTCGCTCGAACGAGTGGCCTTCGGCCGCGCCGAGGACTGTGGTCATTGGGTGAGCTATCATGCTCAGGATCCTCTGGAGATGAGTGACCAGGTCGGCATCGCCCAGCGCGTTGGCGGCATTGACAGCCCCGACGATCCAACGGCGTCAGCCTTTCTCCTGGACCGTTTGGACTCCATAGTCGCCCTGCGTGGTTATGACTCCGTGTCTTTGCACCGCCAGGACGGTTCGGTCCTCTTGTCTTCAGGTGCTGCCCCTGCGCCACTTTCCCAGGAAGTCCTGTCGGGCGTCGCCACCGAGAGCCTGTATTTCTCGGATGGTTTCGACAAGACCACCGGACGCTGGTATGCGCAGTGGGTGACTCGCCTCGATGCAGGCGGGAAGGTCGAGTCCGCAGCGCTTGTCGCGTTTCGCGCGGACATGGAGAGCATCTCTCAGGCGGTTGCCGGTCCCGTTTCCACCCCGTTCGATGTATGCGAGTTAGCGGTGGTTCGACCTGGCACCGACGAAGCAGGTTACTCCTTCCTCAATCACGCGGATGCACACGAAACCGTCTCTGCGAGCGATCCTGTCGTGATTGCGGCGTTGCTGGCCGATGTCGACGGGACCGGAAGCGTCAGTGCGCTGCTTGCCGACGGTTCTACTGTCTACCTGGGCGTCTCCGAAGTCGTCGGAACCAACTGGCGCGTGGTCGTAGCTGCCTCTGAAGATGAGATGCTCGGCGATATGGACAAGGTGCCGCGCATGCTTGTTTCACTCACGCTCGCTATTGGCCTGGTGGCCGGTCTCATCGTTGCGCTGATCAGGGGCAATATGCGGCAGCGGCATCGGGAGTATCAGACGCTCCAGGATCTGCGGTATGCCGTGGAGGCGCAAGACCGCTTCCTGGCGAACATGAGTCACGAGCTCAGGACGCCCTTGAACTCGGTGATGGGCTTCACGAGTGTCCTCGCTTCCGGGATGGCAGGAGAGATCAACGATGAGCAGCGTCGCCAGCTGGAGATGATCGACCAGTCAAGCAAACGGCTTCTCGCCCTGGTCAATGATGTCCTGGATCTCAGCAAGCTCAAGGCGGATGCGGATGTGGTGGACGTCTCGGAGTTCTACGCTCTGGAGCTGGGTAGCACCGTATGTGAGCTGATGAAGCCGTTGAGTGCCGGCAAGTCGCTTGAATGTGCGCTGAGCGTGAGCGATGAGGATCTTCTTCTGAGCTCTGACAGGACGATGATCGAGAGAATCTTGCTGAACTTGCTCAGCAACTCGATCAAGTTCACGCAGAAGGGCTTCGTAAGGCTGGATGTGCGCTCTCTCGGCGATGAGAGAGTGGAGTTCGCTGTGGTTGACAGCGGTTGTGGCATCCCTGCTGATCGTTTGGGTGAAGTCATGCAGGAGTTCCGTCAGATCATTGAGCCCCAGGGTGGCAAACCGGTGGGTACCGGCCTCGGGTTGGCTATCAGCAAGGCGATGGCCGAGTCGCTTGGCGGTGAGCTGACGGTGGAGAGCACGTATGGTGTGGGTTCCACATTCCGCCTGATCGTTCCAAGGGCGTATACGGCCTAGCCGGACGGTGCCCGCGCCTCACTTCCTCGTTCGGTGCTTTCGAGTCGCACTTCCTCGGGTATGATGGAACGCGTCCGTAACGGCGATACCGTGGAGAGTGACCCCGCATGTCCATTTCCGAGTCCGACGTCCGACACGTCGCGCTCCTGGCGCGCCTTGCGCTGGCCGATGAGCAGGTCACCTCGCTGCAGGTGGAGCTGAACTCGATCCTTGGCCACATAGATGAGCTGCAAGGTCTCGATCTTGCTGGCGTCCAGCCGACGGCCCATGCCCTTGAGATGACCAACTCGATGCGCCCCGATGTCGTCAAGCCCGGGCTG
>JAFGVD010000040.1 GCA_016938135.1 Coriobacteriia bacterium | reverse complement strand
TCAGCGGTGGTGGGTGACATCATCGAGGTCGCCCGTCACATCGGCAGCGGATGTCTGGGCCTGGTGGGATGCACATGCAACGAGGAGCTTGCGGTGCGCGATATCGGTGAGCTCACTACGCAGTACTACGTCCGCCTGCTGGTCAGCGATGAACCTGGCGTCCTTGCACGCGTCGCCGGTATCTTCGGCGAGAACGGTGTCTCGCTCGGCTCGGTCATACAGAAGCGGACCGATGAATCCGGTGCCGCCGAGATAGTCTGGGTCACGCATCGCGCATCGGAGCGCGACGTTCAGGCTGCTTTGGACGCCATCCGCGCTTTGGAGGCGGTACAGGAGGTCGGTTCGGTCATCCGCGTTGAAGACCTGTAGCGCGATGTCCCGCACGGTGAGCGTTCCTGCCACTTCGGCGAACCTCGGACCGGGATATGACTCCTTCGGTCTCGCGCTGGGACTGCGTAACGAGTTCTCTGCGGAGCTTTCTTCCGAGTGGTCGGTGACTATCGAGGGGGAGGGCGAGGGACTGCTGGCCGCAGACGCCCGAAACCAGGTGGTCGACGCTATGGTGCGGCTGTTCGAAGAGGCCGGTCAGCCGGGACTGGCAGCATCGGTGACGTGTAAGAACTCCATCCCGGTCGGGAGGGGGCTTGGTTCCTCGGCCTCCGCCATTGTCGGTGGGCTGATGCTGGCCGACTCGCTTATCGAGGCAGGCATAGGTCAGCAGCGCATCTTCGAACTCGCGGCCGAGCTTGAAGGCCATCCGGACAACGTCGCTGCCGCGCTCTTCGGCGGTATGACCGTGTGCTGGAGCGGTGGATCAGGACCCAATGCCCTTTGCATCGAGCCAGCGCGGGGACTTGCGGCGGTCATCTCGGTGAGCGACACGCCGCTTTCCACCTCCGCTGCCCGGGCCGTCTTGCCCGACGTCGTCCCTCATTCTGACGCCGCGTTCAACGCGGGTCGCTCGGCGCTGCTCGTCATGGGCATCGCCAACGGGGATGTCACGCTGTTGCGAGAGGGGCTGGCCGACCGCATCCACGAGCAGTACCGTCGCGGTGTCGTGCGCGATCTTGATGACGTGAGGCGCATTCTTGTGGAGGCGGGTGCCGATGGCGCCGTGCTCTCCGGTGCCGGTCCCAGCGTCATCAGCCTGGTGATGGCGCCCGATGATGCGCACGCGCTTGAGGTCGCGCAGAAGGTCGCAGTGCTCTCGCGGGAGCCGTTGGGACGCCTTGGGGGGCGCGCAGTGGTATATGCTGTGGCCGTGGATCGCGCAGGCGCTTTCATCAGATAGCGTTCCGGGTCTTGACCCACTGGTCTGCGTTCTGGGAATAATAGTCTTGTTCCCCGACTTCTGACCCCTTCTTTGGACGCTGACTCCCTACGCCCGTAGGCACTGGAGGAGTAATGAACAGCGAGAAGCCCATCGTCATCGCCCACATCTCGGACCTGCATTGCGGGTCTCAGTACCACATCCCGAGTGTGGCGACCCGTGTGGTCGATGAGATCAACGAGCTCCAGCCTGACGCCCTGATCGTGACCGGCGATCTCACCGACATGGGCTTCCGTCAGGAGTATCTTGCCGCACAGCGGCTGATCTCGCGCATGGAGGTCGAGCGGGTCATGGTGCTCCCCGGGAATCACGACGCGCGAAACGTCGGCGACATGCACTTCGAGGAGCTCTTCGGCGCCCGGTCGAGCGAACTGCGCTTCGATGGCGTCCGCGTCCTCGGCCTCGATTCATCCGAGCCGGACCTGGACAGCGGCAGGATCGGTCGCGAGCGCTACCGGTGGATCGAGGAGCGCTTCAGCGAGCCCGAGGAGTTCAAGGTCGTGGCGTTGCACCACCATCTGATCCCGGTTCCCGGTACCGGTCGTGAACGGAACATCGTCTATGACGCCGGCGATGCGTTGCGGGTTCTCTCGGCAAGCGGATGCGACCTCGTGTTGTGCGGGCACAAGCACGTGCCCAACGTCTGGCGGCTTGAGTCCACGGTCATCGTGAATGCGGGAACCGCGTGCTCGTATCGCCTGCGCGGCAAGACGCGTGCCAGCTACAACGTGGTGGAGCTCCACTCTGACAGGGTGAAGGTGATACTCAAGCACCCCTTCGATGAACCGGAGACGGTTGCGGACTTCAGCCGCGTCATCAAACGAGAGTGCGTATGGCAGCCGGATCCCGCGGATTCACCGGCCCCCGGGCCCGACTCGAACGGAGCATGCGAGTGATGAGCAGGGTCGTTGCACTCATCGACGGGGAGCACTACCCGCCGGTGGTACGGTTCGCGCTTGATTCCCTGCGTGAAGACCATGAGGTCTTGGCCGTCGCGTTCATGGGCGGCACCGAGAAGGTCGACTTGGACGGTGCAACCGACGTGTACGGCGTTCCCGTCGTCTTCGCCGCTGACGCGCACCAGGCGTTGCGCGACGTCATCTTGCAGTATCGGCCCGATGAGGTCGTCGATCTTTCCGATGAACCCGTCTTGAGCGCGACCGATCGCTTCAGGCTGGCCAGTATCGCGCTCGGCTATGGGGTCGCCTACCGGGGTGCGGACTTCCGCTTCGACCCGCCCAAGCCCGCGCTCATCACCCGGACCCCCGCGCTTGAGATCATCGGGACAGGCAAGCGCGTGGGCAAGACGGCTGTCTCGGCATACGTGGCCAGAAGGCTGAAGGCCGCAGGCCGTGACATCGTGGTCCTCGCCATGGGCCGTGGCGGTCCTGCCATGCCTGAACTCATCAGGGGCGATGAGGTGTCACTGACGACTGAAGACCTGCTCGTGCTGGCCGCAGAAGGCAAGCATGCGTCGTCGGATAACTATGAAGACGCCGTGATGAGCAGGGTGACCACGGTGGGATGTCGCCGTTGCGGCGGCGGCATGGCGGGGGAGACCTTCTTTGGCAACGTCCCGCAGGGCGCTGCTCTTGCGGATTCGCTCGGCAAGGAGCTAATTGTCTGTGAGGGCTCAGGAGCCGCTATACCGCCGGTTGCAGCCGACGCGTCCATTCTCATCGTGGGCGCAGGGCGCGGAGTGACCTACGTCCGTGACTTCTTCGGCCCCTACCGGCTTGGTCGGGCCGACGCCGTGATCATCGCCAATGCCGAGGAGCCCGTTGCGTCCCCGGCAGACATCGAGGAGCTTGTGGCGGCTATACGCCTGCAGCGCGAGGATGTGCCGATCGCCGTTACCACGCTCCGCCCCCGACCGATCGGAAGCGTCAGTGGCAAGCGGGTGTTTTTCGCCACTACCGCTCCGGAAGGCGTCTTGCCCACGTTGGTCGAATACCTTGAGATCGAGTACGGCTGCAGCGTGGTGGCTTCGAGTCCGAATCTCTCCAATCGCACCCTGCTCAGGGAAGACATGCGTGCGTATCAGGGTCGGTTCGATGTGCTGTTGACCGAGCTCAAGGCTGCAGCGATAGACGTTGTTGCCGCCGCCGGCGCCGAGGCCGGCGTCCCCACGGTCTTGTGCGACAACGCTCCGGTATCCACCGGTGGGACCAGCATCGATGACGTGATCGACTATGTGACCGACACCGCTCTGTTGCGCGAGCGGGCCAGGAGGGGGAAGTGATGTCCCGCATCGAGCCGATCATCATCAAAGACGAGCGCCATGGGCTCCCGTACTCAAAGGGCCTCACCGCGCAGGCGTTCACGGCAGCGGGTCTGTCACCTGCGCGCGCGTATCTTGCGGCGCAGAGCCTTCAAGACGAGATGCGCGCCGAAGGCCTCCGGGAGATTGGGCTGGAGGACCTGCAGCAGCGGACCGTGCGGGTTCTCTCGGAGCAAGCGGGCGTTGACTATGCGCGTCGATTCGAGAAGCTTCAGGAGATAGGCAGATTCGACAGGGCGCTCGTCGTCCTGGTCGGTGGAACCACCGGCGTAGGCAAATCGACGATCGCCACAGAGGTTGCTCACCGCCTGGGAATCACACGTATTGTGTCTACAGATTCCATCCGAGAGGTAATGCGTGGTATCTTTGCAAGGGACCTCATGCCTGCGATATACGAAAGCTCCTTCAACGCATGGCGTGGACTCCGGGTCCCCGTACCCCACGGCGCGAACCCTGTCATCGTTGGATTCCGCGAGCAGACCGCTGTTGTCTCCACCGGGATCAAGTCGCTGATCGAACGTGCTGCGGTGGAAGGCGTCAGTATGGTCATCGAGGGTGTACACCTCGTGCCGGGCTACATAGACCCTTCTCAGTTCAAGAACGCATCGGTGGTGCAGTTGCTCATCGGCGTCGAAGACGAGGAAGCGCACCGGAGCCACTTCTACATCCGGGAGATCCAGACTGACGGGATGCGTCCGTTTGAGAAGTACCGTGCCAACTTCGGGAACATCAGGCTTCTTGGAAACTACATAGAGGATCTTGCCGTGGAGCGCGGCATACCGGTGGTATACAGCCACCAACTGGATCGTACGGTGGCAGAGGTCCTGGAACTTGTTGTGAACACAGTCATACGTGAAGACGAGGAATCGGCTGACAGCCGGGTCCAACCTGCAGAAAGGGGAGAGTGACCGCATGAAGTTCTTTCTGGACACGGCGAACATCGCCCAGATCGAGGAAGCTGCATCGTGGGGTGTGGTTGCCGGTGTGACCACGAACCCGACGCTGTATGCCCGTGAGGGCGGCAATCTCGCCGACTTCCACACTCACATCAAGCGCATCTGTGACATCGTGGATGGTCCTGTTTCGGCCGAGACGGTCGGCCTGACTCGTGACGAGATTGTACGCGAAGGCGTTGAACTCGCTGCGCTCGCCCCTAACGTCGTGGTGAAGGTACCCGTGATGATCGAAGGGCTCGCGGCTACCCGCGCGCTGTTCGAGAAAGGCATCGACGTTAACATGACGCTATGCTTCACGGTACCCCAGGCGCTCATGGCAGCTCGTGCCGGCGCCCGCTACGTAAGCCCGTTTATCGGGCGCTTCGATGACATCTCTGAAGATGGACTCGAGCACCTGGGCAACATGATCGTCGCACTCAACAACTACGACTTCGGTCATCCTGTTGAGGTCATTGCGGCATCTGTCCGCCACAACCAGCACGTCGTCGCTTCTTCGCTCATGGGCGCTGATATCGCAACAGTGCCGTTCAATGTGCTGGAGAAGCTCGTTAAGCACCCACTCACCGACCGGGGACTCGAATCGTTCCTGGCTGATTGGGAGAAAGTGAAGAATTCATGAGTTCACGTCCACGCAAGAGAGGCCGTCGCGGTGGCGGTCAGCAAGAACAGCAGGGCCCTTCGGTCAACCGCGCCGAGCTCGAACAGAAGACCGTAGCCGAGCTGCGGCAGATGGCCGGCGAGCTCGAGCTGGACATCAAGGCGCTCAAGAAGAAGGACGAGATCGTCTCGGCCGTCTATGACGCCAAGGTCAAGGCCGAGGGCTTCGTCGAAGTGATCGGTATCCTCGACATCCTGCCCGAGGGCTACGGTTTCATCCGCACCACCGGTTACCTGCCGGGAGATTCCGATGTCTACTGCTCCATGTCGCAGGTGCGCCGTTTCGAGCTGCGCCGCGGTGACATGATCAAAGGGCAGGTGCGTCCTCCTAAAGACAGCGAGAAGTACTCCGCGCTGCTCAAGGTCATCACCATCAACGGGCAGCTGCCTGAAGAGGCCAAGAAGCGCAAGAACTTCCGCGACCTCACCCCGGTGTACCCGGATGATAAGTTCACCCTGGAGCGCACCAACCCGCAGGCGCTCACCTCGCGGATCATCGACCTGGTCGCGCCCATCGGCAAGGGCCAGCGCGGCCTGATCGTCTCGCCGCCTAAGGCAGGTAAGACGACCATCCTGAAAGACATCGCCGCTTCCATCGCCGAGAACAACCCTGGCGTCTACCTCATGTGCCTGCTCGTCGATGAGCGCCCTGAGGAAGTCACCGACATGGAGCGTTCGATCAAAGGCGAGGTCGTCTCGTCCACGTTCGATATGCCTTCCGAGAACCACATCGCGGTCTCCGAACTGGTCATGGAGCGCGCCAAGCGCCTTACCGAGGCCGGCTTCGACGTCGTGATCTTGCTCGACTCCATCACGAGGCTCGCTCGCGCCTACAACCTGGCGACTCCCGCCTCAGGACGCATCCTGTCCGGTGGTGTCGACTCCACCGCGCTCTACCCGCCCAAGAAGTTCTTCGGTGCTGCGCGCAACATCGAAGGCGGCGGCTCGCTCACGATCCTTGCCACGGCCTTGGTCGACACGGGTTCGAAGATGGATGAAGTCATCTTCGAGGAGTTCAAGGGCACGGGTAACATGGAGCTCCGTCTCGACCGCAAGCTGGCGGACAGGCGTATCTTCCCGGCCATCGACGTCATCGCTTCCGGCACCCGCAAAGAGGAACTGCTGCTGGACCCCGTTGAGGCCCCGTTCATCTGGAAGCTGCGTCGAGTGCTCCACTCGCTGGAGTCCGGTCCAGCCATCGAGCTCCTCTTGGACAAGTTGCGTCAGACGAAGAGCAACCGCGAGTTCCTGGCTGCCATCTCAAAGACGAAGACCAACGGGTACTAGGGCACAAGTCCGCTGTATAGGGCGGAGTTATTGCTCATTGCTGACGGACCTACCCCGTGCTATCATCGCAGGGCTGTCCTGGCGCCTGGTCGGAAACCAGGGGCTTTCTCGGAGGTGAACCGGAAATGAAGAAGGGTATCCACCCTGACTACGTAGAGAGCACGGTGCATTGCTCGTGCGGTTCTACGTTCAAGACGCGAGCGACCGTTCCCGAGCTCCACATCGAGCTCTGTTCGCAGTGCCACCCGTTCTACACCGGTAAGCAGAAGTTCGTTGACACCGGTGGACGCGTCCAGCGCTTCTCTGACAAGTTCGGTAGCGCCGCTACTTCTGTTATCGAGAAGAACTCTGCGGAGCGCGAAGCACGTCAGAAAGCACACGAGGAGGCGGCTCAGGCTGCGCGTGAGGCCAAGGCAAAGAAAGATGCCGAGCGTGCAAGCCGTGCGGCCAAGTACGAAGTCACCGAGGCTGTCGCCAGCGGCTCCGCTACTGCGGATGTCACTGAGACTGCCGAGGTTGAGACCGGGGATCAGGCGGAGTAACAGCCACTCGGTCACGCTGCTATGATGGGGAGGCGAGGAGACTCGCCTCCCTTTCGTCTTGAAGAGCCCTGGAGAACGCCGCAATGGATGTAAGGCTGCTTTACCACACACCGGATCCCGAGCGAGCCATCGCGGCTGCCGCGCGGCTGTGCTACGCGCCGGTAGGTGCGGCGGAGCTGCTTGAGACGATGTCTGAGGACGCGGTGAAGCGTGTCCTTAAGACCGTCCTCACATCCGGTCATCTCTCCACTTTGGAGCACGCCAGCTACACGTTCGCTATCGACGGCGTCAGCAGGGCGCTGACACATCAGCTCGTGAGGCATCGTCTTGCCAGCTACAATCAGCAGTCGCAGCGCTACGTCACGTATGCCGAGGACCCGGACTTCATCATTCCGCCGTCGGTGGCAGACCAGCCCGCAGCGCTGGAGACCTTCTCGGCAGCCACCGATGCGCTCTTTACCGCGTACCGCGCGCTGCTGGACGCCGGCGTACCCGCCGAGGACGCCCGGTATCTGTTGCCCAACGCCATGGAGACCAAGATCGTGGTCACCATGAACATCAGAGAGCTGCTCCACTTCTTCGAGCTTCGCTGCTGCAAGCGTGCGCAGTGGGAGATTCGCGAGCTGAGCTTGCACATGTTGGACCTGGCCGAGAAGACAGCGCCCTATATCTTCATGGATGCAGGAGCGGCATGCCGCCGCGGGCCGTGTTCGGAGGGCAAGATGACGTGCGGAGACCCCTATCCGAAGGCGCCCCGGCGTGAATGAGACCGTTGCGCCACGAAGGCGCGAGCCGCGGGTCGTGGAAGGTCCGGACCGTGTTCTTACGGCGGCCTTCATCGTGGTGCCGCTTGTGGTGGGTCCGGCGATAGCGTTCGCGCTTACACTCGGATTCAATGTGGTGACGTACGGCGCGTTCACCCTTCTTTCGGCGGTCATGGTACGTTCAGCTATCTGGAACGTGCGGGCCTACGGCGTCGCAGGCAAGCGCGGCGATCTGTACCGTGAGCGCCGTACAGCGACCGCAGGAACGAGCTTCATGGCGGGTTTCATGATCTGCCTCGTGATATACGACGCACTTCCTTTGCCTGGTGCGCCGTTTTGGACCGATCAGCAACCACGAGCCTGGATAGTGCTTCTCTCGGTGATCGTGTATCTCATCTGGGCGTCGCAATACGCGACGATCCCCGCCGAGGTGCGCGAGGGATGGAAGCGGCTTCTCGGCCGATAATGGAGGAACCATGCCTGTGAGACATACGCATATCGGTGGTCAGGCCGTGCTCGAGGGCATCATGATGCGCGGGAAGCTCAACTGGGCCATCGCGGTGCGTGAGCCCGATGGCTCCATCTACACCGAGCAGCATGACCTGGTCAGCGCTACTAAGGACCATCCCTGGCTCAAGTGGCCCATCATCCGTGGCATGTGGGGCTTCTACGAGACCATGGTGCTGGCGCTCAAGGCTTTCGGCATCTCCGCCGAGCACGCGGGCGAGACCGAGGAAGAGAAGCTCTCCCAGAAAGAGATCGCACTCACCATGGTGCTGGGTCTTGGTCTGGCTGTCGGCCTGTTCATCGTGCTACCCGCGGTTCTCACCAACCTGGCCATCGGAAGCTCTGTCGACCAACCCTTCTTGTGGAACATCGTCGACGGCGTCCTGCGGTTGGTGGCCTTTTTCACCTACATCTGGGCGGTCAGTCGCGTTAAAGACATCCAGCGGGTATTCCGCTATCACGGTGCCGAGCACAAGACCATCCATGCCTATGAGGCCGGTCTGCCGCTGGAGACTGACGCCATCCAGAAGTTCGGAACTCTCCACGTGCGCTGCGGTACGTCGTTCCTGCTCATGGTGATGGTCGTCGCCATTCTGGTCTTCTCGATAGTCCCCGGCAAAGCGATTCTGGCGGCATGGGGCGTCAGTGCGAAGGTCTGGGTACTGCTGTTCAATATCGGCGTTCGTATCGTGCTATTGCCGCTCATAGCAGGTATCGCGTACGAGATATCCGTGAAGTGGGCAGGCAACAACCCAAACAACCCGCTCGTGAAGGTGCTGCTGTGGCCGGGGCTGCAGCTGCAAAGGATGACCACTGGCGAGCCGGACGACAGCATGGTGGAGATCGCGGTTGCCGCCATGGAGCTTGTGATCGCGCGTGAAGAGGCTGCGGCCACAGGCGCTGAGCCCACCGGGGATGCCATCCCGGCCATCGACTGACTGCCGCTACGGAACCGCCCGCGTGATACGCTGTTGTCAGACTAGAACGGATACCTGAAGACCATGCGAGACAAACTCGAATCCATACTCATCACCAACGACGAGCTGACCGCCAAGCTCTCTGATCCGGCCGTCCTGAACGACCAAAGAGAGTACGCGCGTCTGGCCAAGGAGCATTCTGAGCAGGTCCCTCTCGTCACCAAGATACGCGAATATCTGAGCGTGCTGGATGAGATCAAAGACGCTCAGGAGATTATGCGCGCCGAGAAGGACCCTGAGATGCGGGAGCTCGCCAAAGACGAGCTGACCGAACTAGAGGCCCGTGTGCCTGAGCTCGAGAACGAGCTGAAGGTCATGATGCTTCCCGTGGACCCCAATGACGACAAGAACGTCATTGTGGAGATCCGGGCGGGCGCAGGTGGAGACGAGGCGGGACTGTTCGCCGGCGACCTCTACCGCATGTACACGCGTTATGCCGAGGCACAGCGCTGGAAGGTCGAGGAGATCGATGCCAGCGAGAACGAAGTCGGTGGCTTTAAAGAGGTCTCCTTCATGATCAAAGGCAAGGGCAAGGGCATCTACTCGAAGATGAAGTTCGAGTCGGGCGTCCACCGCGTGCAGCGCGTGCCCGCCACCGAGTCCGGCGGTCGGATCCATACGTCTACGGCGACCGTTGTCGTGATGCCGGAGGCCGAGGATATCGAGATCGAGATCAACCAGAGCGATCTCAGGATCGATGTGTATCGGTCAAGCGGCCCTGGCGGCCAGTCGGTCAACACCACTGACTCGGCAGTCCGCATCACGCACATCCCAACAGGTGTCGTCGTGCAGTCGCAGAACCAGAAGTCGCAGCTGCAGAACCGTGAAGCTGCGATGCGGGTCTTGCGCGCGCGCATCTATGAGGCGGAGCTGGAGCGTCAGCAGGCCGAACTGGGGGCTACGCGACGCAGTCAGATCGGGTCAGGCGACCGTTCCGAGAAGATCCGGACGTACAACTTCCCCCAAGATCGGGTCACCGATCATCGGGTGGGCATCACGATCCACAACCTCCCTGCAGTGCTCATGGGGGAGATCGACGAGCTCATCGAGGGGCTGGTCGCAGCAGACCGGGCCGCGCGGTTGGCGGCGGTGGTCTAAGTGGCCGCCGAGCGTGTCTGGAACTGCAAAGACGCGCTGGAGTGGACCATCGAGTATCTCGGGCGCAAGGGGGATGAGACTCCGCGTCGTTCAGCGGAGTGGCTTCTCTCGGCGGCTACCGGGCTTTCCCGCGTTGAGATATACGCGTTTTTCGACCGTCCGCTCTCACCCGAGGAGCGCAGTCGTTTTCGCGAGTTGATCGAGCGACGCGCGCAGGGTATGCCGCTGCAGTACGTGAGCGGCGAGATGCCCTTCCGGCACCTGGTCATGCATGTTGAGCCGGGTGTGTTCATCCCCCGTCCCGAGACCGAGATACTCGTGGACGCGGTCCTGTCGCGGGTACCCCGGGCGCCGCTCGTCGTCGACCTGTGCACCGGCTCGGGGTGCGTCGCCGTATCGATCGCCCACGAATGCCCTGATGCGACCGTGTACGCCACCGAGCTGGGTGAGGTATCGGTTGAGGCCGCTCGTCGGAATGCCCTGTACGCCGAGGTGTCCCAGAGGGTACAAGTAATCCATGGAGACCTTTTCTCGCCACTATCGGCCGATCTCCAGGGTCGCGTCGACATCGTTGTCTCGAATCCGCCTTACATCCCTAGCGCGGACATCCAAGACCTGCCAGGTGAAGTCCTCGGCTTCGAACCACATCTTGCCCTTGACGGGGGACCTGACGGACTCGATGTCGCCCGTCGCATCTGGGCAGAAGCCCGCACCTGGCTCAAGCCCGGGGGAGTGCTTGTCATGGAGCTGGACTCCGGGCGGGTCCAGGCTGCCGCTGAGGCGCTTCGCGCCGACTACGTTGGTATCGAGGTCCTGCGGGACCTGACTGGTAAGGACCGGATCGTCGTTGCAAGGAATGGGGAGGCGATGGAGTTATGAGCAAGGTGATTCACATCGACCCGGACAACCCCTCGGCGGAAGCGGTGAATCTCGCTGCAACGGTGCTGCGTGAAGGCGGCATCGTGGTCTTCCCCACGGAGACCGTGTACGGGATAGGCGCTTCCGCTACATCGTGTTTCGGGCCTCAGGAGATCATCGATATCAAGATGCGTCCTGAGAACAAGCCGTTACCCTGGTTGGTCGAGGACGAGAACGCCCTCGATGTGTACGGCGTCGACGTGCCTGAATACGCCCATCGGCTTGCCAAAGCGTTCTGGCCGGGCGCGCTGACCATCGTGGTGAAGGCTGCGGACCTGGTCGCCCCTGAGTTCACTGACGACAGGGGAACCGTGGCGCTCCGCTGTCCCGACCATGAACTGGTCCAGGAGCTCATCCGTGCTTCAGGCAACGCGATCATCACTACTTCGGCCAATACTTCGGGTCAGCCTGCCGCGGGTACGTTCGCTGAGCTTGAGGAGCGGATCATCGCTTCTGCGGACCTTACTCTTGACGGAGGCGACACGCTGCACAAGACCGCGTCCACCGTGGTCGACTGCACCGGCCCCGAGCCCGTTGTCAGCCGCGAAGGAGCCATCTCGGCTGAGCGTGTCATGGAAGTCGCCCACACATTGGCGAACTAGGCGCGCGATACTGGTACAATCCACGGAAGGCGGCCCGGACCCGGGACGCCTTCCGTGCCGTCTAGACGGAGGGGTTTGATGCGCATCGCTCTCGGCAGTGACCATGCCGGTTTCTTGCTCAAGGAGTACGTTCGTGGGTATCTGGCCGGCCAGGGTCATGATGTGGTCGATGTGGGGACTTACAACGAGGAATCGTGTGACTACCCGGACTTCGGTGCCGCAGTGGGCAGGCTCGTGGCCTCCTCCGATGTAGACAAGGGAGTCGTGGTGTGCGGGTCGGGGCTGGGTATCTCGATTGCTGCCAACAAGGTCGCAGGCGTCAGGGCCGTCCAGGTCATGGATCCCGAGATGGCCGAGATGGCCCGCAGACACAACGACGCGAACGTTGTCGGCCTTGCTGGTCGATACATCGGGATCGCCAGAGCAGAATCGATTCTCGACGTGTTCCTTGCCACAGAGTTCGAGGGCGGTCGCCATCAGCGACGCGTAGACAAGATCACCGCTCTTGAGAGCGAGCGTCAGTAGATTCCACCACCGTAAGAGAGAGGGACCCACAGCATGTCACTTCGATACATCTCCCAGACCGATCCCGAGGTCGCTGCGGCGATCGATGCCGAGCTTGACCGTCAGCGCGGTACCATCGAGTTGATAGCTTCGGAGAACTTCGTGTCGATGTCGGTGCTGGAGGCCGCCGGTACGGTTCTTACCAACAAGTACGCCGAGGGGCTTCCCGGCAAGCGCTACTACGGCGGATGCGAGAAGGTCGACGTCGTCGAGGACCTCGCCCGCGATCGCGCCAAGAAGCTGTTCGGCGCGGAGCACGCCAACGTGCAGCCGCATGCGGGCGCCCCGGCCAACCTCGCTGTCTACTACGCGATGATGAACCCTGGGGACACGTTTCTTGGGATGAACCTTGCTATGGGCGGTCACCTCACTCACGGCTCGCCGGTGAACTTCTCGGGCAAGTGGTTCAACGTGGTGCCTTACGGCCTGGGTGCCGATGAGCGCATCGACTACGACGAGGTCGAGCGCCTCGCCAAAGAGAACAAGCCCAAGATGATCTTGGCCGGCGCGAGCGCCTACCCGCGGACCATCGACTTCGAGCGTTTCTCGGCCATCGCCAAAGAGGTCGGCGCCATCCTGATGGTGGACATGGCACACATCGCGGGACTTGTCGCCACAGGCGCTCATCCTTCACCGGTCCCGTGGGCCGACGTCGTGACCTCCACCTCGCACAAGACGCTGCGCGGTCCGCGCTCGGGTTTCATCCTGTGCAAAGAGGAGCACGCCAAGGCGATCGACAAGGCGGTGTTCCCTGGACTGCAGGGTGGGCCGCTCGAGCACATCATCGCGGCGAAGGCCGTGGCGTTCGGCGAAGCCATGCAGCCTGAGTTCACCACCTATATCGACCAGGTCGTCCTCAACGCCCGGAGGATGGGCGAGGCCATGGTGGAGGGCGGTCTGCGCCTTGTCTCGGGCGGCACCGACAATCACCTGATGCTCGTCGACCTGCGGCCCGCATCGATCACGGGCAAGGACGCCGAGAAGCTGGTTGAGGAGATCGGCTTCACGGTCAACAAGAACGCCATCCCCAACGACCCGGAAAGCCCGTTCGTCACAAGCGGTATCCGCGTGGGTTCCGCTGCCATGACGACCCGTGGGTTCGACGAGGAAGATGCGTACACGGTAGGCCGTCTTGTGGCCGAGACCATCTTCAATCGCGGCGATGCCGCCAAGCTGGAGAAGATCCGTGCCGAAGTGCGCGCGCTCATAGATTCGCACCCGCTCTATCCTGAGCTCTAGGCCGAGGAGGAACACATGACCGCTAAGACCGCCTGGGACAATGTCACTGTTGTCGATCACCCTCTGGTGCAGCACAAGCTCTCCATCATGCGTGACGAGAAGACCGGGGCCAAGGAGTTCCGCGAACTGGTTAAAGAGCTCGCCATGCTCATGGCATACGAGGCCACTCGCAGCTTCCAGCTGGTCGACACCGTCGTGCAGACACCGGTCACCGAGACGACCACGAAGGTGCTTGCGGGCAAGAAGGTCGCGGTGATCCCGATCCTGCGTGCCGGCCTGGGTATGGTCGACGGCATCCTTGAGCTCATCCCAGCGGCCAAGGTGGGCCATGTCGGCTTGTATCGCGACCCTGAGACGCTTCGTCCTGTCGAGTACTACTGCAAGCTTCCCGAGGACATCGGTGAGCGTGACGTCCTGATCGTCGACCCCATGCTCGCTACCGGCGGTTCGGCGTGCGCGGCCGTACAGTTCTTGCGTGAGCGCGGCGCCAAGGAGATCAACCTGCTGGTGCTGATCGCCGCACCGGAGGGTATTGAGGAAGTGCGCTCGTGTTGTGACGACGTCAACATCTACACGTGCGCCATCGACAGCCACCTCAACGATCATGGCTACATCGTCCCTGGTCTGGGAGACGCGGGCGATCGCCTGTTTGGAACCAAGTAGACCGGCCCGGAAGGGGAGTCGCATGCCTCGCCCATCCTGGGACGAGTACTTCATGTCCATAGCCGAGCTGGTCTCGGGCCGTTCCACATGCCTTCGTCGCCATACGGGCGCCGTGCTGGTGATGGACAAGCGCATACTGGCCACCGGCTACAACGGTGTGCCTGCGGGCCTGTCCCACTGCGAGGACGTCGGCTGCTTGCGAGAGCAGCGGGGTATCGCTTCAGGCTCGCATCATGAACTGTGCCGCGGGATCCATGCCGAGCAGAACGCGGTCATCCAGGCGGCCAAGCATGGCATCGCTATCAACGGTTCGACGATCTACTGCACCCATCAGCCGTGCGTGCTGTGCGCGAAGATCCTGCTCAACGCCGGTGTTGCCGATATCGTCTTTCGCGAACCGTATCCCGACCCGCTGTCGGAGGAGCTGCTGGCCGAGGCGGGTCTTGTGCCTCGCAGGCTCGTGGGGGCGCTGTAGGTGGCTCTCTTGCAGCACCTCATCGTCGTTGCGGCAGCGCTTGTGACGACATGGGCTTGCACCCCTGTCGTCCGCCTGATCGGCAAGCGACTGGGTATCGTCGCCCATTCCGGTGGACGGCATATTCACAAGGGCGCCATTCCGCGTATCGGTGGCGTTGCGATGTTCATCGGTTTTCTCACAGCGGTGCTGGTGCGATATCTCGGGGAACGTCTCTGGGACTGGCCTGCCGTGTTGACTCGGCCGGACCAGAGATTCTGGGGAGTGTTCGGAGGTATCACGCTCATGTTCCTGGTCGGGGTGATCGATGACATCATCGACATCAAGCCCGGTCAGAAGCTCGCAGGTCAGGTGCTGGCTGCAGGGATCGTCATCTACTCCGGTGTCGGCATCTCCTTTGTGGGCAATCCATTCGGTGGGGGACTCATCTTGCTCGGGGTCCTTTCTATCCCCCTTACGCTTCTTTGGATCGTCGGTTTTGCCAATGTCATCAATCTGATCGACGGGCTCGACGGTCTGGCGGCGGGAGTCAGTGCGATAGCGGCGGTCAGCCTTCTTGTGCTGGCGCAGCAGAGCAATCAGCCGGTATCCGCGGTCCTGGCGGCTGCGCTTCTCGGTGCGTGCGTGGGCTTCTTGCGCTTCAACTTCAACCCCGCATCCATCTTCATGGGAGATTCGGGGTCTTTGTTTCTGGGTTTTACGCTCGCTGTGATCTCCTTGCTGGGTGTGATGAAGTCGGTTGCCGCCATCACATTGGTGGTGCCTTTGCTCATCATCGGAGTCCCCGTGTTCGACACCTTCTCTGCTATCGTGCGCCGGCGGCGCTTCGGACGTCCGATCCAGGAGGCCGATAAGGGCCACATCCACCATCGCTTGCTGGGTCGCGGGTTCAACCAGCGCCAGACGGTGTTGATCATCTATGCCTGGTCGGTGGCGCTGGCAGTAGGCGGCTATGCGATGCGCTGGGCACCCCCCTGGTTGCGCCTGGCAACCTTCGTCATCTTGGCTGCACTGTCCGGACTCATGGCCTACTGGCTCGGTCTGTTCGAGGCTGCGCATCATGACGGAGACGACTGAGCATCCCGGTCCGTTTCACCGTCGGCGTCGGGCTCCGTATTCCTTGTTGAAGACTCGGGCTTGTTGTATAGTGGGCACGCTTTCCGAGACCCCCCGGTCGGAGAGCGATCACCAGTGGCCCGCTGGACAGCGCTCGCTGTCCTGTGTCCATGTTGAGCGTACACCCCGGGGGAAGAGCGCCAAGCGCGCTCAAGCGGTGCACGGGTTCGCATGATAGAAGGGTCGCACACTGCCTGCAAACGTCGACAACACTGTCTCAGCCTTCATCGGGTTGCCGCTCGCGTCTCTTCTTGCCGGCGTGTTTTTCGGTGCCGCGTTCATCATCCTTGTAAGGAAGAGCGCCAGGCTCGTCATCCCTGAAGATCCCCTCGGCGGCATGGTCCGCCTCCTCGCAGTCAATGCGCTCTGCATGCTTCTGGCTGTTTCGGTTCTTGGCATCCTTTTCGTGTATCTACGGGCGGCGCTTGCGCCGTTCGGTATTGGTCTGATGTTCGGATTCATCGGCACAGCTGTTGTCCAATTCGTACGGAGTTCCGGCGCGGTCCGGATCTCTGACTGAGGAGGGAGTCACGTTACGTGGACAAGATCGGTGAGGGTGTAGAACACCTGCTTCACGAGCTGTCGGTTCTTTCGATCAACGGTCATGAGGTCCCAAGCAGCGGGTTCGTGCTTACGAACTATGGGTTCTTCCTGATCATTGCGTCGCTCGTGACGCTCACGTTCTTCGTGTTAGGCGCTCGTCGAGTGAAACTGCGTCCCGACAGCCGCTACGGCAGTCTTGTCGAAGCCGGCGTCGAGTTCGTCCGGGACAATCTTATCGGCGACATCATGGGCAAGGCGGGTCAGAAGTATCTGACCTTCGTTGGAACCGTGTTCTTCTTCGTGCTCTTCAACAACCTGATCGGACTGATCCCCGGTTCGAAGCCGGGCACAGGGACGATGGGTACCACGGTGACCTGGGCACTTGTCGTGTTCGTCACGTACCACGCCATCGGCATCAAGAAGCACGGGTTTTTCGGCTACCTGAAGCACTACTGGCCCAAAGGCGTATGGGCACCGCTCGCAGCGTTCGTTGCACTCCTTGAGGTCATCAGTGACTTCATCCGTCCGCTGACGCTCTCCGTGCGACTGTTCGCCAACATGTATGCCGGCCATATCATGCTCGGCATCTTCTCGATCTTCGCGGCGCTGATGTTCGAAGCGTCCGGTGTGATGAAGGTCGTGGCGATACTCCCCATCGCACTGCAGGTAGCGCTTTATGCTCTGGAGCTCTTCGTCGCTGTCATCCAGGCGTACATCTTCGCCGTGCTCACGGCGGTATACATCAACGGCGCGTTGGGTTCGCACTAGTAGGGTCACCACGCCGGCCGAACAGCGGTCGGTGTCGTAATGGTAAGTAGACGCGGCAAGTCCGCAGATTCGAGGAGGAAGACAAGTGGAGATCACTGGTTCGCTGTCTGTTCTTGGTGCTGGTTTTGCGTTCGGCGTGGGCGCCATCGGCCCCGCAATCGGTATCGGCATGATCGGTGCGAAGACCATCGAGTCCATGGCACGTCAGCCTGAGATGGCCGGCCGCCTTCAGACCACGATGTTCATCGCTCTGGCGCTGGCCGAGGCCATCGCGCTCTTCGGTTTCGTTCTGGCCTTCGTCCTGATGGGTCAGTAAGCCACACGATGCCGACGTTCGGAGGTAGGTAGGCATGGAAGCATTGATCCCCAAGGTTCCTGAGGTCATCGTTTCGCTGATCTCGTTCCTGATCCTGTTGGTTGTTCTGGGAAAGTTCGCATTCCCGCCGGTCACCAAGATGCTCGACGAGCGCGCGGACAAGATTCGCGAGTCCCTTGAGAAGGCCGAGGACACTCGCGTTGAGGCCGAGCGCCTGCTTGAGGAGTATCGGGTGCAGATGGCCGAGGCCCGCGGAGAAGCGGCCAAGGTCATCGAGCAGGGCCGCACGATCGCGGAGAGCATGAAGTCCGAGATCGTGGCCAAGGCCAAAGAAGAGGCCGAGGCCGAGAAGGTCAAGGCAATCGAGGCCATCAAGTCCGAGAGGGCAGCAGCGATGGCCGAGCTCCAGAAGCAGGTGGCAGACCTTTCGGTCGACGTCGCCGGCAAGATCATCGGCACCTCCCTGAAGAAGGAGGACCACGCGGCGCTCATCGAGCGGTACGTGGCCGAGGTGGGGAGCTTGAATGAGAACTAGCGAGACGGTGGAGACCCTTGCCCGGGTCCTCTTCGACCTCGCGTCGCTCGCCGACGCCACAGAGGCCGTCGACGGGGACCTCGCAAGCGTTGTGACGGCAGTGCGAGGTCATATGGACCTGCGCCAGGCTCTCACTGACACGGGTATCCCTGTGGAGAAGAAGCGCGACGTACTGCGCGACATCTTCGGAGGCACCGTGTCGCCTGAGGCTCTTTCCATCGTGACACTCATGGTAGAGCGTGGCATGACCGATCAGCTCGGCGAGCTCAAGCGTGTCTATTCGGAGATATCAGAGCGAGAGAGTGGCGTTGTGGTGGCTGAGGTCACGACGGCGATCCCGCTCGATGATGATCTTCGTGCCAAGCTCGTTGAGAAACTGTCCGCCTCTCTCGGCCGTTCCGTCTCGCTCCGCGAGCGTGTGGACGAGTCGATCATCGGCGGTGTCCGCATCAGTGTGGCCGGCAAGGTTCTGGACGGCAGCGTTTCGACGCAGCTGCGGAGCCTGCGTACGGTCCTTTCTACTGCACATCAGGGAGGTGAGGCGTAAGTGGCTGAGATCACCGCCAGCTCTATCAGTGATGTACTTCGCTCGCAGCTGGAGTCCTTCAAGACCTCCGTGGACGTACGCGAGGTCGGGACTGTCGTCGAGGTCGGCGACGGTATCGCTCGCGTGGATGGTCTACGCGGAGCGATGGCTGGAGAGCTCCTCGAGTTCGTGGGTCGTGATGGTGAGAGCGTGTTCGGCATGGCGCTCAACCTTGACGAGAACGAGATCGGCGCCGTCCTCATGGGCGAGACTTCGCTCATCGGTGAGAACGACATCGTTCGCACGACCGGCCGCACCGTCGAGGTGCCGTCGGGCAAAGGCTTCCTGGGCCGTATCGTCAACCCGTTGGGGCTGCCGATCGACGGCAAGGGGCTGATACAGGCCGAGGGCGTACGCCCCGTCGAGTTCAAGGCCCCGGGCGTTATCGCACGTCAGCCCGTCCATGAGCCGATGCAGACAGGTATCGTGGCCATCGACGCCATGATCCCCGTTGGACGCGGTCAGCGTGAGTTGATCATCGGCGACCGTCAGACAGGCAAGACCGCTGTCGCGGTTGACACGATCATCAACCAGAAGGGCAAAGACGTCGTCTGTATCTACGTGGCTATCGGCCAGAAGGCCTCCACCGTAGCGGGCGTTGTCGAGACTCTTCAGCAGTACGGTGCGATGGACTACACCATCGTCGTGGCTGCCAACGCGTCAGATCCGGCTCCGCTCCAGTACCTTGCTCCGTTCTCGGGCGTGGCCATGGGCGAGTTCTTCATGTACAACGGCGTCGATGGCAAGCCGGCATCCAAAGACAATCCTGGACGCGCGGTCCTTTGCGTCTACGATGACCTTTCCAAGCAGGCTGTCGCATACCGCCAGATGTCGCTGACGCTGCGTCGTCCTCCGGGACGCGAGGCGTACCCGGGTGACGTCTTCTACCTGCACAGCCGCCTGCTTGAGCGAGCGGTGAAGATGAACGATGAGGCCGGCGCCGGTTCGCTCACAGCGCTGCCGATCATCGAGACCCAGGCCGGTGACGTCTCGGCGTACATCCCGACCAACGTCATCTCCATCACCGACGGTCAGATCTTCTTGCAGTCAGACCTGTTCTTCCAGGGCGTCCGTCCGGCGGTCAACGTTGGTATCTCCGTCTCCCGAGTGGGCGGCAACGCCCAGACCAAGGCGATGAAGCAGGTCGCCGGTTCTATGCGTCTGGACTTGGCGCAGTACCGTGAGATGGCTGCCTTTGCGCAGTTCGGCTCTGACCTCGACAAGGCGACACAGCAGACCCTTAGCCGAGGAGCGCGTCTCGTAGAGCTCCTGAAGCAGGGCCGCTACACGCCGTTCCCCGTCGAGGAGCAGGTGATCGCCATCTTCGCGGGTACCCGTGGCTATCTGGATGAGCTGCCCGAGGCTGACGTCGTGCGTTTCCGCGATGAGCTGCTGGACTTCGTGCGCAGTGCGTATCCGGAGATAGGCAAAGCCATCGTGGCTGACGGCAAGATCACGGATGAGACCGAAGCGGCGCTGAAGAAGGCCGTCGAGGAGTTTGCCTCCTCGTTCGTGGAGGGCTAGACGCATGGCGAACCTGCGCGACATCAAACAGCGGATCGTCTCGGTGCAAAGCACCAGTCAGATCACGCGCACCATGGAGATGGTCGCGACCGCCAAGATCAAGAAAGCGCAGGAGAAGATCGAAGCGGCGCGTCCGTACGCGCTCGCCATGGTAGAGGTGCTCGGCAACGTCGCCCGATTCGTTCAGGGCGCGTCGCATCCGCTGCTTGAGGAGCACGACAAGCGCGAGCGGGTCGCCGTTGTCTCGATCACTTCAGACCGCGGCCTGTGTGGCGCGTTCAACAGCAACATCCTCCGTTTGACGGAGCAGATCATATCGCGTGAGCAATCCAACGACGCGGAGACCTCGGTCATCGCCGTTGGCAAGAAGGCGATCAGCTATCTGCGTTATCGGGGAGTGGAGCCCACGGTCGCGTATCGCGACATATCGGACAAGCCCACCTTTGCCGATGCGCGTGCGATCGCGGCGCATATCATCCCGGCCTATGAGGCGGGGGAGATCGACGCTGCCTACGTCGCGTTCAACCGATTCAAGAACGTGGCCGAGCAGAAGGCAGAGGTGTACCAGCTTCTCCCTATCGAGCGACGGGTCATGGAGACGGAAGACGCGCAGATCGATCAGCTGATGCCCGAGTACGTATTCGAGCCTGACGCCGGCACGGTTCTTGAGCGCCTGCTCCCCACGTACGTCGAGACGCTCATCTACCGGGCGCTCATGGAGTCGGCAGCTTCGGAGCACGGTGCTCGTCGGACAGCCATGAAGTCGGCAACCGATAACGCCACCGAGATGGTCAATACGCTCACCCGTAGCTACAACCGTGCGCGCCAGGCCGCGATCACCAATGAGATCGCTGAGATCGTAGGCGGCGCAGCCGCGCTGGAGGATTCATAGAATGGCAGACAACAACGTAAAGGAAGCGCCTATGAACGTCGGACGGATCGTTCGCGTCATCGGCCCGGTCATCGACGTGGAGTTCGCGCCGGAGTCGATCCCCGCGATCTATAACGCGCTCAAAGTCGATGCCGAGAGCCCCGCTGGCCGGGTGCAGCTCGTCGCCGAGGTGCAGCAGCACCTAGCCGGCAACCAGGTGCGCGCAGTCGCGATGTCGACTACCGACGGTATCCAGCGTGGCATGGAAGCCGTCGATACCGGCAAGCCGATGATGATGCCTGTTGGACCCTCGACACTGGGTCGTATCTGGAATGTGGTCGGTGAGCCGGTAGACGGCGAGCCGATGCCTGAGGTGGAGGACTACTACCCGATCCACCGGGAGGCCCCGGAGTTCGAGGATCTGGAGCCCAAGACTGAGATCTTCGAGACCGGCATCAAGGTCGTCGACCTGCTTGAGCCCTATATCAAGGGTGGTAAGACGGGTCTGTTCGGCGGTGCTGGCGTAGGCAAGACCGTTATCATCATGGAGCTCATCAACAACCTGGCGCAGGCGCACGGTGGTACGTCCGTGTTCACCGGTGTTGGCGAGCGCACCCGTGAGGGTACCGACCTCTTCATCGAGATGTCCGAGTCGGGCGTCATCAAGAAGACGGCGCTCATCTATGGACAGATGAACGAGCCTCCGGGAGCCCGTCTTCGTGTCGGCCTCGCCGGTCTGACCTCGGCGGAGTACTTCCGTGACCAGGGCCAGGACGTGCTGTTGTTCATCGACAACATCTTCCGCTTCACCCAGGCGGGCTCCGAGGTATCGGCGCTTCTCGGCCGTATGCCTTCCGCCGTCGGGTACCAGCCCACGCTGGCCACCGAGATGGGCGAGTTGCAGGAGCGTATCACCTCTACCAAGAACGGGTCTATCACGTCCGTCCAGGCCATCTATGTGCCTGCCGACGACCTCACCGACCCCGCGCCCGCCACTGCGTTCACGCACCTGGACGCTACGACGGTCCTCTCGCGCTCCATCGCCGAGAAGGGCATCTACCCGGCTGTCGACCCGCTTGCATCATCTTCGCGTGCGCTCGACCCGTCGGTCGTCGGTGACGAGCACTATCGCGTCGCCCGTGCGGTACAGGGTGTGCTGCAGCGCTACAAAGACCTGCAGGACATCATCGCCATCCTCGGCATGGATGAGCTTTCCGAGGATGACAAGCTTGCAGTCTCCCGCGCACGCAAGATCGAGCAGTTCCTCAGCCAGCCGTTCTTCGTGGCCGAGCAGTTCACCGGTATGAGCGGCAAGTACGTCAAGCTGGAGGACACCATCCGCGGTTTCTCTGAGATCGTGGAAGGCAAGTACGACGATGTGCCCGAGCAGGCGTTCCGCTATGTCGGCACCATCGAGGAGGCCCTCGAAAAGGCCGCCCAGATGGCAGCGACGGCGTAGAAGAAGGAGCGGTCTTATGGCACGCACACTACTGTGCGAGATAGTGACACCGGAGAGAGTCCTCTACACCAATGAGGTGGAGATGGTCGTGGCTCCCACGCTCGAAGGTGAGATCGGCATCCTGCCGTTGCACGTGCCGCTCGTGACCGTGCTCAAGCCAGGTGAGCTCCGTGTTCGCTACAACGACGGCAAAGACGTCGATTGGTTCGCGATCTCGGGCGGATATCTGCAGGTGCACGAGGACAAGGTCATCGTGTTGGCCGACAATGCGGCGCTCGCGTCGCAGATCGATGTGGGTCGTGCCCGAGAGGGCATGTCCAAGCTAGAGGAGCGAATGGCACAGCTCAAGCAAGATGCGGCCGAAGATGGCATCCTTGAGGATTGCGAGCGCGATCTCAAATGGTGTCAGGCCCAGGTGGCTGTCGCCGAGCGACGCTAGCTTCAATAGAACGAGAGCTTTCAACGCGGCGGGTCTTCGGACCCGCCGCGTTGCGTATCCAGCGCTGTGTCAGGACTTCTGCAGACGCGTTCTCTCATATCAGGACCGTAACGCTTGGCGTTCAGCGTTGCCCCTGGTCGCATCGGTCAGCTACGCTGTTCAGGCTGTACCCTATTCCTCGGAGGCATTCGCCCTCATGGCATCTATCGTTGTAACAGGCGGAAACAGATTGTCCGGCACCGTTACCGTCGGTGGCGCCAAGAACTCGGCCCTGAAGCTCATGGCCGCGTCGCTGCTTGCTGCCGGTGAATCGACGATCACCAACGTTCCGGACATCAGCGACGTGCACATCATGGCCGACGTCTTGCGAGGGCTTGGCGCCCGGGTATCGCGCGAGGAGCACACCTTGCGCATCGATGCCGCCGAGTTGACCTCTTTCGAGGCACCGTATGAGTTCGTCGCGCAGATGCGCGCCTCTATCGTTGTGCTCGGTCCTTTGGTCGCACGACTCGGTCATGCGCGTGTCGCGATGCCGGGAGGATGCAACATCGGGTCGCGCAAGGTCGATATGCACATACGCGGACTCACAGAGCTTGGCGTGGATATCACGCTCGGACATGGCTACATACATGCCGAGGCACCCGCGGGGCTGCATGGCGCCCATGTGATCCTTGACTTCCCAAGCGTGGGCGCAACCGAGAACCTTCTCATGGCCGCGGTGTTGGCGCACGGCGTGACCACCATCGAGAACGCCGCGCGCGAACCCGAGATCGGCGACCTGGTGGACTTCTTGGTGGGAATGGGCGCGCGCATAGGTGGACGAGGGTCTTCGACGCTCGTGGTCGAGGGCGTCGAGAGCCTGGCGCCCGTCACACATCGTACCGTGGGGGACCGCGTTGAAGCGGGCACTTTCCTGGTTGCGGGTGCACTCTCCGGCGGGCCGGTGTCCGTTCGCGGGTTCGACCCTTCGCACCTCGAGCTCGTCCTTGTCAAAATGGAGGCGGTTGGCTGCGAGTTCGAGATGCACGAAGACGGCGCTACGGTAAGGCGTGCCGGTGCGGTCGTGCCCACCGATGTAGCCACCCTGCCATATCCCGGCTTTCCAACCGACATGCAGGCGCAGTTCATGGCCCTGATGGCAATCGCCGAGGGAGCCTCCGTGATCACAGAGAACGTCTTTGAGAATCGCTTCATGTTCGCCGATGAGCTGCGACGTATGGGTGCCGAGATCGTCATCGAGGGTCACCGTGCCCTCGTTCGCGGAGTCTCTCAGCTCTCCGGCGCGCCTGTGCGATGCCCGGATCTCCGGGGTGGCGCGGCGTTGGTCCTGGCGGGCCTCATCGCCGATGGGCGCACCTTCGTTCAGGACGTGCAGCACATCCAGCGCGGCTATGAGGCGTTCGTCCCCAAGCTCTCGGCTCTGGGCGCTGACGTGGTCATGACGGACGACTGAGTGAGAGGGTCAATGATGCTGAATCGAGAAGAGATCAAGTCGATCATCCCTCACAGGGATCCGTTCTTGCTTGTCGATCGGGCGGAAGATGTGGTTCCCGGTCAGAGCGCCATCGGCTACCTGGATGTTGTTGAGACCGCCTTCTGGGTCCCCGGCCACTTTCCCGACTATCCGGTCATGCCGGGTGTTCTTATCGTGGAGGCGATGGCGCAGGTGGGGGCTGTGGCACTTCTTTCGCTTCCCGAGAACAAGGGTAAGATCGCGTTTTTCGCAGGTATCGACAAGGTGCGTTTCAAGCGTCAGGTCACGCCCGGCGACACGCTTCGCATGCAAGTGGTGATCACGAAGTCACGAGGTGCTCTAGGCTTTGGTGAAGCAAGGGCCTACGTAGGAGAAGAGTTGGCCTGCACCGGCGAACTCATGTTTGCGATAAAGTAAGTGGTTCTAAGTCGTCTGCTGCCGCAAGAGCGGCTCTAGTTGAGGGATCTTACGTGGATCGATGCCTGATGGATGATTTGAACACGCACCGCAAGAGCTTCCACGACCTGTATGTGCCTGTCTCTGAGGCAAGGGTTAGCGTCACGCTTGATGACCAGATGCTCCGGGACACTGACATCGTGCTCGTTGTGACCGACCACCAGAATGTGAACTACGATGCGGTCGTTCGTAACGCGCCGTTGATACTGGACACTCGTAACGCTCTCAAGTCGTTCAATGAGAGCACCATAGTGAGTCTTTAGACATATGACCTGACAACGTGAGCCAGTCGTTGCGGTCGTGAAAAGGGAAGTGAAATGGGCAAGCACTCTGCATCACGGCGCCGTTTGAAGCGTCGGTTGGATCCGCCAAAACCGACTCACAATCGGCGTCCCTCCGCTGTGGTCGAATCCGCTCCAAAGATGCGAATCCACCAGGAGCGTCGCAAACAGAGAATCAAGCGGGTCGCCTACGTGACCTTGGCTGTGTTTGCAGTCGTGGTGCTCGGAGGAGCGGCGTGGGGCTACTACACGTATAAGGACATCGAGAAGTCCATGCAGTCCGGAGCGGCGAACAACGCTATGACGCAGGAGGCCTTGACCGAAGCTGCTCCGCAGGAGCCGTTCAATATCCTCCTCATGGGTAGCGATATCCGCGAAGGTGAAGAGGCAGCGCGCGCCGATACCATCATCGTGGCCAGGGTCGACCCTGAGCTCAAGAAGGTCTGGATGCTTTCGATTCCTCGTGACACCAGGGTGGAGATTCCCGGTCACGGAATATCCAAGATAAACGCCGCTAACTACTATGGTGGTGCCGAGGGTGGCCCGGCTCTCATGATCGAGACAGTCGAGGGCTTTCTGGACATAGAGATCAATCACTACATGGAGATCGACTTCACTGGCTTTCAAGCCGCGGTCGATGCTCTTGGCGGTGTATGGATCGACGTCGATGTCGAAATCGATGACTGGAAGGCTGCAAGCCATAGTCCGGGCCATGCTGCATCTCATATCGACCCAGGCTACCAGCTGCTTGACGGAGAGTATGCTCTCACCTATGTCCGGAGTCGTGATTTCGCTGACGCTGATTTTACCCGCATGCGTCACCAGCAGACGTTCTTCAAGGCGCTTGCCGAGCAGTCCGCCAAGATCGAGAACCTCCCCAAGTTGCCTTCGATAGCGCGGTCGATTTCAGGCTACATGTCGACAAGCATGGGTGTCGGTGAGATTCTCGAGGTCATTCAGGCCTTGAAGGGTATCGGCGGAGATGACGTCCAGACTGCGACAATCGCTGGAGAATGGAAGTCGCCGTACGTATGGACTGATGAGTCGGAGAAAGCGCGGCTCCTCAAGGCGTTCAATGACGGCGGATCCTTTGACGCCTCGGCTGCAGCCGATTCAGTGCTCGATCCGGCCGACATAAGCGTCACTGTTCGAAACGGGGCAGGACTCTCCGGAGTGGCCGCCGAGTGTTCGGGTATTCTCGAGTCGCGCGGCTACATCATCAGCGAGGTCGGCAATGCCAACCAGTTCGTCTACGACAGGACGCTCGTCGTGTATGACGGAGACGATAAGGCTGCCGCAGAGCGGGTAGCAGTTGACCTTCCGAATGTCGATATAGTCGCAAGCAGGGGCATGTATTCGTTCACGTCTAGGATCTTGGTGGTAGTAGGCAAGGACTGGGCCGAGAAGACCGACGTCACCACGGTGCCCTCTTCCTAGCTGATGTGTGCGGCGTGCTCTAGGACTCCCAACACGCGATTTGCGAGCTGGTCGCGTCCGAATTCCGTCTCGGCGAGTCGGCGAGCGTTGTGCCCCATGCGCTCCCTGAGCTCGTTGTCATCGGCCAGTCGCATGATGGCATCGGCCATTGCCATGCTGTCGGTTGCAGGAACGTAGATCCCTATCTCGTGCTGTTCGACAACATCCTTTGTCCAGCCCGGTGAGTTTACGAGCATAGGGCGACCTGAAGCGATGCCATCGAAGAATTTGTTGGGTGAGTTCATCGCAAGGACCGGGACATCCGCAAATAGCGTCATCAAGACATCCGAGGAACGGGTGATCGAGGGAACCACGTGTTTAGGAACCCGTCCAAGAAGATGCACGTTGTTGAGTCCCAGCTTGTCGATCTGGTCTTCAAGCAGTGGCAGGTGACTCCCGTCACCCGCGATCACGAATGCGATGTCGTCGCGCCCTCGCTCCATCAGCAATCGGGCCGCTTCTGGAACGATTGCCTCTACGGCGTTCGTCGGGCCGATCGCGCCTGCATATCCGACGACGAATCTACCCTCAAGTCCCAACTCCGCTGAGAGTTCGTTGTCCTTAGGCCCGGGATGGAAGAGGTCAAGGTCGGAGCAGTTGGGAATGGTGTGCACGTGTGCGGCCTCGATATTCTCGGCGATTACGCCTTCCGTCATTCCCGGAGAGAGTGCGATGATCTCGCGGGAGCGATGGTATAAGAATCGCTCGAGAACCTTGGTACTGCGTCCAAGTACTCCTGTTCGCGAGAATGCTCCCATTTGAATTGCGGCCTCGGGCCATAGGTCTCGTACCTCAAAGACGAATGGCGTGTTTCGCACGAAAGCGGCAATCCATCCCGGGATGCCAACAGTGAGCGGCGTCGAGGTAGCGAAGACGACATCGTGCTTGCCGGCGGAGATTGCCAGCCATGTAGCGCCGAGCGTGAACTGAAGGAACGAGAGCATACGGCGAGAGTAACTCATGTAGTTGGAGTACCTTACCCGGACAGTGCGGATATCTATGCCATCGATCTCTCCTCGGCAGAAGATCGAGTCCGAGTACTCTTCCGGGAGACGCGAGCTGCTCGTTATCATGGTCACCTGATGGCCGTCGTCAACCCAGCGACGTGCAAACTCGTAGCTGCGAATGAGGCCGAGCGATGACTCCCTCGTCGCGAAGAACTGGTGGATGTAGAGGATCTTCAAGATGCCTCGTCAGGCCTCTGAGCGGTGAGCCCCGGCACGCCCTACTGCCATATAGCGCATTCCAGCGGCCTGGACGGTCCGAGGATCCAGGCAGTTTCGCCCATCGAACACGATGGCGTCGTCAAGCATGAGGTCAGCAGCTCGTGACCAATCAAGATTGACGACCTCTGCCCATTCAGTCACGACCACCGCAGCGCAGGCACCCTCAAGGGCCTCCCAGATTGTTGTGGTTCGTTCTGCCCCACCAAGCGGCGTATCAGCAGCGATGGGGTCATAGATCGCAACCCGAGCGCCTGCGCCAACAAGCAGCGGTACGATGCCCAGAGCAGGGGATTCCCTCACGTCGTCCGTATCAGGCTTGAATGCGAGGCCAAGAACCGCGATTCGGCAGTCGTTCAGATCGCCTAGGGCATCCATGAGGTGCACAGCCGGAAGCTGATACTGACGGTTATTCACGTCGATGACCGCCTTCAGCAGCGTGAAATCGTAGCCGTGCAGTGTTGAGATGAAGTCCAGCGCACGCGTGTCTTTGGGGAAGCATGATCCACCATAGCCGATGCCGGCTTTCAAGAACTCGGTGCCGATACGCTTGTCCAGGCCGATCCCTTTCGCAACCGAGTCGATATCCGCGCCGACCAGGTCACAGACGTTGGCTATCTCGTTGATGAACGAGATCTTCGTTGAAAGAAAGGCGTTTGAAGCATATTTGATTGTTTCGGCGCTGGCGATGTCTGTTTCCACAATCGCTGCGTCGATATCCGCGTACAATGACTTCATTGTGGTGAGATCAGCGCTGTTTGCGGAACCGAGGACGATGCGGTCGGTGTGATACCAGTCCTCAAGCGCTTTGCCTTCCCGCAAGAACTCAGGGTTTGACACGTAGCCGATCGAGACCCCCGACTTGGACAAATGGCGCTGGCATAGTGTCTCGCCGGTTCCCATGGGCACGGTGGACTTCATGACCATGAGGAAGGGGCGGTCCGCGGCCTCGGCAAGATCCTCGACGACCGCATGCACAGCGCTCAGATCTGCGGCACCGTTGCTGGCCATCGGTGTGCCGACCGCGACGAACGTCACGTCACCGATGAGTGGGTTCCAGCCCGCCTCAGGGGTCTCGAATCGAAGGTTGCCGTTCTTGAGGCCCTCCTTGAGAAGCTCCTCGATCCCGGGCTCGTAGATCGTGCTTCGTCCCGCCCGCAGCATTTCGACCTTCGCGGGCTCGATATCGACGCATGTCACGTTGTGACCAGAGTGCGCCAGGCACACACCGGTGACCAGTCCGACGTAGCCGGTTCCGACTACTGTGACATTGAGGGGCATAGCGACCTCCAGTTCGGGAAGGACAGACTTCATTGACCCCGAAAGATATCATAGGTGGCGACCAGCGGGGTCGCTCCGTTGACGTCGTGTGGTTCAACGGTCTTCATGGTCTCACAGTATACAATCCACTGATACCTCGCGCGGGTTGTCGGTGTAAGTTGAAAGGTCTCTGGTGCGTAGACTATCTATCACTCTGCTACTGGTACCGGTGTTGTTGCTGAGCGGAGTCGCCTCCGCGAACGGCTGGTTCGCGGATTTCTTCTTCGCGGATTCATCCGGGAACGGGTCATACGAGGCCATGGCGATCAGTCCCGAGGCTGTCTACGATCCGGTGAACGGAATGACATATATCGTCTTTCAAGGGCCCGATCTTGACCCCTACATAACCGCGTACGACAACAACAAGGGCGCATGGCTTCCCACATACCGGGTTGGCGAGAATCGTCTCTCAGAAGACGTCCACGGTGGGCCGTCCCTGGTGATCGACCAAGCCGAAGGCTACCTGTATGTGTTCTACGGCGGCCACAACAAGAACCTCAGGTACGCCAAGTCGCTCGCTCCGCATGAGATCGATTCGTGGGATAGCGATAACACTATTAGGCTTGATGGCGACGCTGAGGATCTTATGGCGACATACCCCCAGCCATGGGCATTGCCGGGTGGTGGCGTCGAGCTCTTTTATCGAAATCACGGGACGTCTTCAAGCGATGCGCGAAAGTTGGACTGGGAAGTCGCACGTATGTCGACCGAAGGTACCTGGACGGCCGGGGAGTGCGTGATTGACTCGACCCCGGGTGTCGAGGCCTGGTATGTGAACTCCACGCATGGTCCATCGGGCGAGCTGCACGTCGCGTTCGTGCTGCGTGATCTTGAGCAGAGCGCCCTGGACTGGTTCGTCCGACGCAACGTGTACTACATGAAGCGTGACCTCACGGGGCAGTGGGTGAATGTATCCGGTGACCCTATCGGCGCTGATCGCGATCTGGAGACCATGAATGCTCTGGCTTTGGTTGAGGACACTGCCGATGAGTACGCGAATCAGGTGGTCGTTCGCGTTGCGCCGGATGGCTCCCCTGCGCTCGTGTATCTGGTGGGCACACGAGGAGTGTCGGCCGAGTGTACATGGCGTTATCGTCGCTGGAACGGGACGACGTGGGGCGGTTCGGCCGGTATCGTGCAGACGGACAACCTGTTCGACTCAGCTGATCTGGCGTTCGACTCAGCGGGCGCGGCTCACGTCTACCTGACAACCGGCGGTACCCCCGACGGACAGGCCCTTCCCGAAGAGGAGGAGAGCGCTACTCGCGGCGGCGATATCGAGCACTGGGTGTCTGACGACGGGGCAGGTGGCTGGCGTCTCGACGAGGTTGTCGGAAGGTCTCCCGGTGCTGCGGAGCGGTACAACAACCCGCAGATAGTCGCGCGCTCCGATGGCGATACGAGCGGCGTTTTGTTCTGCGAATGGAACAATGACATGTCCAGCTTCATACACAAGCTGTTTCTGTTCGTTGATGGAGTCTACGTTCAGAAGGAGTTCACGCCAGCACTGACGCGTCTTGCAGGTGCGAACCGTATCGAGACAGCCGTGAAGATCTCCCAGGAGGCGTTTCCTGTCGGGTCTGACGTCGTGGTTCTCGCTTCCTCTGAGGAGTATGCGGACGCTTTGTGTGGCGTCCCGCTGGCCCAGTCCTATAGGGCGCCCGTACTCCTGTGCAAGCCAACGGGTGTCTCGGCAGTTCTGGAGGCCGAACTGCGAAGGCTTCGCCCCGGCAAGATAATTATTCTCGGTGGCGAAGCGAGCCTCTCGGTGAAAGTCCATTCCGATGTGCGGGCGATTCGGCCCTCGGCGGAGATCCAGACGATTGCCGGAGCCGACAGGTACGAGACTTCCGCCTTGATAGCGACCGCGCTTGCGGAGCGACGCGGCCTGCCGGAGACGGTGCTCGTGGCTTCAGGCGTAGGATTCGCGGATGCGCTTTCCGTGTCTCCGTATGCTGCACGGGGTGGATTCCCTGTACTTCTAAGTGCACCCAACGCGCTTCCTGCGGCCATCGAGAGTGAGATAGCAACGCTGTCGCCCACGCGGGTCGTCATCGTTGGCGGCGAGTCTGCTCTGGGTGTCGCCATCGAGGATGCATGCCGGGAGCTCGCTCCCGCGCTTGAGCGCTGGTGGGGGCAGAATCGATATGAGACCGCGCTTAGGGTCGCCGAGAAGTCCCTTATTCCTGAGGCGGGGCAGACGCTTGCGCGTCCCGTCATAGCATCGGGCGAGGTTTTCGCTGACGCAGTGCCTGGTGGACTACTGGCGGCGCGTTACAACACGGTCATAGTGCTGACCAAGCATGACAGGATACCGTCGACCTCGGCAGAGGTTCTTGCGCAAGCGACACGTGTGATAGAGGCTTACATACTCGGCGGTGCTGTCGCCATCGAGCCGGGCGTAGAGAACTCGGTAGCGGCGCTTCTGCATACGGTCGAGGCGGAGTAACGACCGGGCAACAGCGTGATTGCCTTGATGCAGGGTAGGCTGGCATAGGCTAAGGTACACTGATTCTGCGTGTACGCCCGCGCTCACGTATGAGAGTTGGGAATCCGATTGAGTTGTTTTCAGCCGCTGCGCGGCATATCCGAGGTTCGACGTATACTCGCGATGCTGTCTTTGAAGCGCAAGGAGATAGGCCTACTCGTTCTGTTGGCCGTGCTCTACGCGCTCTTCGAGGGCGTGGGCGTCGGCATGCTTGCACCGGTTCTCCAGTTCATCGAGACCGGCGCAGAGACGTCTGGTATGAATTCTGGTATCTGGCAGCTGTTGCGTTCGGTGACGGATGCTCTCGGGATACCGATCACACTGCTCACCCTCCTCGTTATGGCGTTTCTGCCTATTTTGATCCGGCAGGTCGTCTATTTCGCTTATTCGTACTACGGCGCTCGCATTCAGCAGCGTGTGGCTAAGCGCCTTCGCGTCCAGGGTTTCTCGGCATTGGTCCATGGCGATCTTGCTCATGTCGTGTTGCAGGGTCACGGGAACCTGGTCAGCTGCCTGACCGCGCAGGTGCAGCGCGGAGGACAGGCTATCTATCAGTTCGTCCAGCTCATATCACTGAGTGTTCTGGTCTTTATGTACGTGGCCGTCCTCCTGATCTTGCAGCCAGCGTTGACTGTTATTTCAATCATCATGGTGGTCTTTATCTCATTCCTGGTGAAGGGCAGTATCAAGAGGTCGCGACGTCTGGGCCAGGAGACCGCTGAGCGCAACAACGAAGCGTATACCGTGATCGGTGAACGCATAGATGCGATTCGACTGATCAAGATGCTGGGGCAAGAGGATGCGGAGACTGATCGCGTCAGCAATGTGATCAGCCGTCTTGAAGAAGTGCAGGTGAAGATCGCGATCTCTCGCGGAGTCATCGAAGTGACCGTGGACCCGGCGCAGATGTTCGCGATGTTCGGCACGGTGTATCTGGGAGTCGAGTTCTTCCACGTTAGCCTGTCGAGTCTTGGTCTGTTCCTGTTCATCCTTCTGCGCCTGAACCAGAAGGCCAAGGAGTTGAGCATGGGGCGGCAGCTCCTCTCGGCGAACATCGACAGCCTGGAGATGGTTAACGATACGATCCAGCAGGCGCGTGCATCCAGGGTCATTCTGGGTGGCGAACGCCGCTTTGAGGGGCTCACGCGGGGTATCGAGTTCAAGGACGTCAGTTTCTCTTATCATGACGAGGGGTCAGAGGAGAGGGTCCTCAAAGGAATCGATCTTTCCGTTCCTGCGGGGACTCAGGTGGCGATAGTGGGTCGTTCAGGCGCGGGTAAGTCGACTCTGGTCGATCTTCTCCCTAGATTGAAAGAGCCTACGGGCGGCGATGTGTTCTTCGACGATGTGCCTGCATCTGAGTTCGACTTGGTAAGCCTTCGCAGGTCTATCGGTTTCATGACCCAGGATGCGGTTCTTTTCAACGCGAGCGTGCTGTACAACCTCACGTATGGATTGGAGCGCACGCCTACGGAGGACGAAGTCAGGATGGCGCTGGCGAAATCGTGGGCCGTGGACTTCGTTGACAAGCTCCCCAATGGCCTTGAGACGATAGTCGGGGACAGAGGCGTGAGGCTCTCCGGTGGTCAGCGCCAACGGCTGGCCCTCGCCAGGGTGTTCCTGCAAGACCCCGATATCCTCATCTTGGATGAGCCGACCAGTGCTTTGGACTCGGAGTCTGAGGACTACATCCAGCGTGCTCTCAGCGGATGGCATGGAGAAAAAACGATTATCGTCATCGCTCATCGGCTGTCGACGGTCCAGCGATCGGACAGCATCGTGGTGCTTGATGGCGGCAAGATCGTCGAGAGTGGCCGACATGATGATCTGCTGGAGTCGAATGGGGTCTATCGACAGCTCTTCGACCTTCAGGTCTACGGTTAGGGCGCAGGGATGAACGCACAGAAGCCGGAAACCCGCACAGCCCTGTTCGTCACCTATGAGTTTCCTCCGACCGCAGGGGCGGGAGTGCAACGTCTCGCGAAGTTCGCCCGCTATCTTTGTGCCCATGACTGGCGTACCGTTGCCCTGGCTGCACGACACGTGCCCGGAAGGGCGATGGACCAGACACTGGCCGAGGAGATCGCCGGCGTGCAGGTGGTGAGGACTCCTGCGCGCCCAGTCAACTCCTGGGTGTCGCGTTCGCTGGCTCGTGCGAGGTCGATCAGGGATTCGTTGTTCCGCAGGGGCCAACGCCCGGGTCAGCAGGGGACATCCGTGCAGTTCGCGACGCGTGTCGCCGCGACCGGCCGGGCTGGCCGGACCGAGCAGATCACCCGCCTGATAGCGATTCCGGATTGCGCCATGCTGTGGATTTCCCCCGCTGTCAGAGCAGGAGTGCGCCTGGGACGGGAGACCGGTGCGGATGTCGTGTTCGCTTCAGGTCCGCCGTTCTCCGTCTTGATTGCCGGGCGTAGAATCGCTCGCAAGCTCGGCGTTCCACTTGTAGTCGACTACAGGGACGCATGGCGAGATAACCCAGGCAACACGTGGTATCCCACTGAATGGCATCGGAAGCGCTCCCTCACGCTAGAGCGCGAGGTTCTTGCCAGCGCGGCTGCCGTCACAACGGCGCATCCTATCACCAGCGAGATCATCGAGCTTGGTGGTCCGGAGCCCGTGGTCGTACCCAACGGTTTTGATAGTTCTGATCTTCCGGTGTGGGCACCGCAAAGCGGCGGACCACTTACGGTCGTGTTCATGGGTGTCTTCTATAGTGCGCGCGATCCGCTGCCCATGTTCCAAGCGCTCAAGCAAGCACGGGACGGCATTGACGGTCAGCCGCGGGATATCCGTCTGCGTATCGTGGGTCGCTGGCCTGAGTATGTCGAAGGCGTGATTCATGAGTTGGGCTTGGATGATGCGGTCGAGCTTCACGAGTACTTGCCGCACAAGCAGGCGTTGCAGCTCGTCTCGGCATCCGATGTGGGGCTAATCGTCCTCGCGGACTTGCCGTGCGTACATGGTACGCCGGCCAAGCTCTATGAATACCTGGGGATGGGGCTACCGGTCTTGTTCGCGGGACCGTCGCACGGTCATGCTCAAACGCTGATCGCCGAGGCAGATGCGGGCGTCGTGGTGTCGTACTCCGATAGCCATGCGATAGCCGGTGCCCTCACGGCTTTTTCGGACGCTAAGGCCTCCGGGAGATCCCTTGCCCGGCTGCGAAGAGAAGTCGTTTCCCGCTATGAACGTAAGGCTCAAGCGGGCCAACTGGCTGCCGTGCTTGATTCCGTTGTGCAAAGATGAGCCATGGACCGAGTCCGAGAGCTTCAGAGAGCCCTGCCGGATGACTGCGACAACCTCAATGAAGATCGCCGTGGTTGGCATCGACCCGCAGAACGTGCACTTCACGGTGTACGTACGACATCTTGTACGCCAGGGCCACGATGTGACCGTGATAACCAATCGTGCGTCAGTCGATGCGCCGGTGAAGGTGTGTGACTTCACGGCGGACCCGCGGGTGGCCCGGTTCCTGCCACGGGGCCTTCGATTGATACCACGATTGTGGCGACTGCGGCGTTGTCTGAGCGCTGGATTCGATGTGGTCGATATCCAGCAGGTGACTCCCGACGGTGTGTACGCTGCCCTCCTATGTCAGGATCCCTTCGTCCTCGATTTCTGGGGATCGGATATCCATCGTTTGGACCAGCGGCCATGGATCATCCGTTGGCTGATGCCCAAAGCGATACAGCGTGCCAGTGCGATACATTCAGTCTCGCAGGAGATGACCGCCGCTCTCGCCGCCGCTGGAGCGAGTCCGGAACGCATCGAGACGTTCCAGTACGGAATCGCCCTCGACGTGTTTGCTCCAGGCCCTGAGGCCCGTCCCTGTCCGCTGGTCGCCTGGTCACGTGGGCTGCGGCCCTTCTACCGCCTTGAGTCTCTGATTCGAGCGATGCCGTTGATCTTGTCCCAGGAACCGGATGCACGTGTCGTGGTGGCCGGTGCGGGGGAATCAGAACCATTGAGGGCGATAGCGAGTGAGTTGGGGGTGGATCACGCGGTGGACTTCGTTGGAGTGGTCAGTCCTTCTGTTCTTGCCGGGTACCTACAGTCCGCCAGGGTATGGGTGTCGCTGCCGCCCACGGATGGCGCGCCGCTCTCGCTGCTCGAGGCCATGGCATGTGGGGCCGTTCCTGTGGTACTAGACATCCCTGCTGTCCGCGAATGGATAGACACCTCGAGCGCTGTCTTCGTAGAAGATGTATGCGCGGAGGCTGTCGCCAGAGGCGTGTTGGAAGGGTTTGCGCGATATGCCGAGGGGGGCCACAGGGCCCTCAATCTCAAGATGGTGAAGGAGCGCGGCGATCAGGCCGAGAATCTTCCGCGATGGGAGCGACTGCTCGTTCGGGTTTCGCGTGGTCTTGCCGAGGGACAGGTGGGGTGACGTGTCCAGCACTCGACGGCCTGTGCGTATCGCTGTGGTTGGCATCCAGCCCAACAATGTTCATTTCAAGATGTATGTCAGTTATCTGCTGGCTCAGGGATTCGATGTCACTGTCATCTCGAACGTCTCCTCGATGGACATACCTGTGACCGTCAAGAACTTCGCGCGGCACAGTCGCTTGATTCGATATGTGCCGCGGCTATTCCGAGAGGTAGTGCGCGCCTGGCGCATGCGTCGGGAGTTACGTTCTGGAGACTACGATGTGGTCAGCGTTCAGCAGATGACCCCCGACGGGGTGTACGCGACCCTGTTCTCCCCAGTTCCCGTCGTGCCCACATGTTGGGGTTCTGACATCCTTCGTCTTGATATCCGCCCCGCATACATACGGTATCTGATGTCTCGGGCCATCTCTCGCGCTACGCTCGTCCATGCCACATGTGAGCAGATCGCGGAACAGGTCATATCGATGGGGGCTCGTCCAGAAGACGTCGAGACCTTCAACTATGGTATCGACCTGTCGGTATTCACTTCTGACGGACCCGAGCGGCGCGAGCCTCAGCGCGTGGTCTGCACACGGGGACTCCGGCCGTTCTATCGGCTCACAGAGATCGTCGAGGCTATGAGAGTCGTGTGCGATCGCCACAGCGACGCGGAGTTGGTTCTTGTGGGCGATGGTCTGCCTGGTGATCGGGAACTGATAGAGGCTGCAATCTCCCGGGAAGGTCTAACCGGACGCGTGGAGTTCACCGGCCGCTTGGAGCCTGCAGCTGTTGCAACAGAACTCAGGCGCGCCGCTGTCTGGGTCTCTGTGCCGCCGTCGGACTCATTCGCCCTCTCGCTCCAAGAGGCCATGGCGTGCGGTGCATTTCCTGTCACCACGGATCTGCGAGCCATGCGCGAGGGAATTGATGAGAGTCGCGGCATACTGGTCAGCGATATCTCCCCGGGGGCGTTGGGCGAAGCGCTGTCTGAGGGGCTCTCGCGGGCAGCCGAAGGTGGATTCGCCGCTCGGAACCATGCTGTCATCGCCAGGGTAGGGGATAGAACGGTCAACCTCTCGCGATATGCGGGGATGCTCACCAGGGCGGCCGAGATGGGCGGGCAGCATGATCCGCAGTAGCACGCAGACGGCTCCGTGGATGCGCGTGGCCGCATGGGCGGTCGTTGCGCTGTTGGCCGGCGTGGCCGCAGGTTTGCTCGAGGGCGCACTTGGCCTTCGTGCACTGTATCTGGTGGTCTTGGTTCCGGTCAGCGTCGCGTCCGCCGTCCTAGTTTTGCGGTCCCCGGAGCATGGCTTGCTGTTCATGTTGGCGGCGTTGCCTTTGGATACCTTCGGCAGGATCATCACTCGTCCTACGAGCGTGACTGTGTTCCATGTCGTGTTGCTGCTGACGCTGTTCTCGTGGGGGCGCTTGCTCCTGAAAGGCGACCGCCGCATTGAGCGAGCGCTCTCTCCTGTTGGAGTAGGCGTCCTGTTGCTTGTCTTCGCAGCGCTCTGGTCGCTTCCGGGGTCTCTCGCGCCTGCGACTACAGCCGTCTCTGTTCTGCGCATCATGTTCTTGGGACTGTTCTACGCTGCCTTTGCGGTTCTTATCCGAGACGAGCGAGTGGCCCGCCGAGTCATTCTTGCCTTGGTTCTGACTGCGGTTGCATCCTCGGTACTTGCCATCGCGCAGTACTCTATCCCTGGGCTGGGCATTGGAAACGTTCATACACAGTTCACGTCCGGAGGCGGAAGCGTCATCCGACCAGAGGCCCTGTTCGACGATCCCAACTATCTGGCGACCTTCCTTTCGGTGGGAGTTATCGCAGCGTTAGGTATGGCTGTGCACGCGAAGCGACTCCGTGGATCCGCGCTTTGGGTCGGTGCCGCAGGACTGTCCGCCGTCGGCCTCGTCATGACCTTCTCGCGGACCGGGTGGGTCGGCGTGATCGCGGGTGCGGGCGTCCTTATACTGTCCGCAGCGCCAGCTCGTCGTCGCGTATTCATGGCCGTGGTAGGAGTGCTCGTGGTAGCTGTGGTCTTGATATCACCTGAGATGATCACGTCTCGATTCAGTTCGATAACGGATGTCAACAGTGACGCCTCTGTCAGGACGAGATACCTCATGATCGGTTCAACCCAGGACATGATCGCTGACAATTGGGTCTTCGGCACGGGGCTGGGAGCGTTTGACCAAGCTTACCCACGCTATCGACAGCCAGGGGCACTGATACCCATCACGAAGCCGCATCAGCTTCCGCTGGCGATGTGGGCGGAGATGGGGATTCCTGCGCTGGTTGCCGAGGTGGTGATAGTGTGTGCTCTCGCGGCCATGCTCTGGCGTCGGAGACGAGTTCGCTGGGGTGTGTATCAGGCAATTGGTGTCGCCGCGCTTGTGGCGGTGCTGGTACAGTCGTTGTTCCAATACTATCTATACTTTGAGTACCTGTGGCTGTCGCTGGCGCTTTCAGTCGCCGCGGCACGGTTCGAGCAGTCACGCAAGGAGGTCACAGCATCATGAGTCAGTTTGTTGAGCGTGTGATTGGGTATGTGCGCCGCGAGTGGTGGCTCGTAGTGATCACCACGGTGGCCGCGGTGGCTGTTGGTATAGCTTTGGTCGGACGCACTCCTGATGTGTATCGCGCGGAAGCGGTGGTGCACGTCGATGTGAAGACGATCGCCAAAGCAACAGGACTGCCTAGCCCGGAACAGATGAGCACCGCTACGGGCTCGCAGGAGTTCATCAACGCCGTGATGGACGCCGTCGGCACGTCGCGCTCGGAGCTTCGCGATATACGTACGTACACAGTTGGTGCCACCGTAGAAAGCCTCGTGGTCTCGGTTGACGCCGAGAGTGAGGATCTGGCGCGTCGAACCGCGCAGAAGGGTGCCGAGATGGTCGTGGAGGCGGCGTCTGAGTTCGCCGCCTCGGACGTGGCGTCGCTTGAGGAGAAGATCGCATTGACTGAAGCGACCATCGCCGTGTCCGAAGCCGAGGGTGAGACAACCACCTGGGAAGACGCCGACATCGCCTACAAGCGCTGGGAACTCCAGTCCCGACTCTCTGAGTTCCAGGTCCTGTATTCTTCGTATGACGACGCATATGTCTACGAAGATGGGGTCGATATCCAGTCAGTCAGCGCGCTTGCCAGTCAGTCTCAGACTGCGGCCGGCGCTGGCTTCCTCGGCCTGTTTGTGGGCGTTGTGCTCGGTCTTGTTCGCGAGTGGTGGCTGAGCCGTTCAGGCGACTGATCATGGTTGATGAAGGTCTGGCCGGGATCACGTTCTCCAAGCAGTTCCCAGGCGCTGTAGAGCCGCTGCGAGGGACGTTCGTCGCGCAGCAGATGCTCGCTACAAGTGCTCGCGTCAGGTGGGGTGTCATAGCGCCGGTGCCGTGGGTGCCGCGCTGGCTGGCTCCCGTGCTTAAGCGGCCGTATGTCCGAGGTGCGGACAGCCTGGGGGATGCTCGTATCGAGCGACCACGCTATCCAGTTCTTCCGCGGAGGTTGTTGTACCGTGCCGTGGCGCCTGCTATGGCCCGATTCGCTGGACCAGCGTTCTCTCGGATGGTGACAGAGGTCGCCCCCATGTTCGTTCATGCCCACGGTATCTATCCCAGTGGCTCGGCTGCGCGCAGCCTGTGTGCCGAGCATGATTTGCCGCTGGTCCTGTCGGTCCATGGCTCTGATCTCTACTCCAATCTTGCGAGGGATTCTTGGGCTGCGGAGGTCAGGACAACTGTCGCCGCGGCGGAAGCGATTGTGTGCGTTAGTGGTTCTTTGGCCCGCGATGTGATCGCGCTTGCGGGTGCCGACCCTCGTCGAGTCACCGTGGTGCCCAACACGTTCGACACCGCGCGTTTTCATCTTCTAGAGCGGCGTCGTATTCCCACCTTGCGTCTTGTGAGCGTGGGCCGACTGGTTCCCGAAAAGGGATTCGATCTTCTGCTTGAGGCTGTATCAATGCTGGTCAAGAGGGGCATGGATGTGTCACTCGTGTTGGTGGGAGCAGGGGCAGAGGAAAGGGCGCTACGTGAACTCGTAGCTGAGTTGGGGCTTGAGGCCAGAGTCCGTTTGGTGGGCAGTCAAGGCGATGAGCGTCTCGTCGAGTGCCTGAGGGACGCGGATATCTTCGTCTCGTCTTCACGCAGAGAAGGTTTTGGGGTTGCCATCCTTGAAGCGCTTGCCACGGGGCTTCCTGTGGTCGCCACGCGTGCGGGCGGGCCAGAGGATTTTGTGGGCCCTGAAGATGGAGTGCTTGTTGTCGTTGGGAATGCAGCAGCCCTCGCCGACGGGATAGAAGCAGTCTCGAACCGCCTTGATGGCCTCGACTCCGCAGCGATATCCAGGCGTGCGCACTCCACGTTCGCACCGGAAGTTGTCGCAGCTCGTCTGGTACACGTGTACGAACAGGTGGTTTCGGCCGCTCAGCTCGGGGAGGATGCATGATGCCGTCCGTGGTCATGTTCGTGACGAACGATGCCGTATCAGATCCTCGCGTGAACAAAGAGGCAGCAGCGCTTTCAGAAGCGGGGTACACAGTCACGGTTCTTGCCTGGGATCGAGCGGGGCAGGCTCCAGTTGTGGAACAGTGTGGCCCGGTGCGCTACGAGCGAATCGGACCCCGGGCATCATACGGCGGCGGTATCCGCAGTATTGGTCTGTTCAGGCGATTCTGGCGTCTGGCATCTCAAAGAGCGCTGGAGCTGCAGCCCGACGTCGTACACTGTCACGATCTTGATACCGCACCTGCCGGTATGCGTGTGCTCAGGCTCGCCGGGGACTCGCGTCCTCGATTGGTGTTGGATATGCACGAGCTGTATCGCGACAGCCGAATGGTCCCACAGCGGGGAGCCGCGGGCTTCGCTGCACGCACCGCAGTCAGGCGCCTCGAGCGTCGGGTTTTCGCTGCCTCCGAGAAGATACTAGTCGCCAATCCCGGGACGATCGATTACTACGACAAACTTGGTTTTGCCCACAAAGTCGCGCTGGTGGAGAATGCTCCGGATGCCGGGTTGTTTCGCCCACATGAGCGTCCCATTGACCGACCGTTCACAGTCGGTTACTTCGGCCAGAAGCGTTACCCGGACGGCTTGAGCCTCCTCATGGACGTTGTTCAGGCTGATCCATCCATGCGAGCGATACTGGCCGGAGGCGGTACCGCCGAGCAGGTCATCTCGGAGCGGGCCAGGAATCTGGATCACGTGACGGTTTCCGGTCGATTCACCTACGACATGCTGCCGGGTCTCTACGCGCAGTGTGATGTCGTATACGCAGTCTACGATGTCGTTTTGGGCAATGTCCGGACGCTGTTTCCCGTGAAAGTGATGGAGGCCATGGCCTGCGGCCTTCCGGTTGTCGTTGCGTCAGGCACATGGATCGGCGACTATGTCGCCGAACACGGCATTGGCTTGGCCGTGTCCTCCGGGGATCCCGGACGACTCGCTGAAGCGCTGACTTCGTTGGCGAATAACCCTGAGCTTTGCAGGAAGATGGGCGAGAAGGGCCTTCGTATCGTTGAGGACGGGCTCAACTGGCAAAGCGTCACGGTTAAGCTGCGTGCCACATACGCCGATGTTCTTTCCGAGATGGCGAACCCCGATGGTGGTGCGGAGGTCGGCGTCAGGGATCTGGAGTGACATGCACGCGGTGGTGCCTTGCGTTCGCGGATGTTACAATACTAGCCCAGGATGGTACGTTGTAGCTTAGACGGAGTAGTGTCGTGAATCGCAGTCCGTACATCCAAATTCTTGGCGCGTGTCTTGCCGCGCTCATCTCCCTGCCGATGACAGTCGCGCCGGCCACGGCGAGCGATGTTTCGACCGCTGCCATCCCTACGTTCTCTATCACGGGGACGGGGTACGGTCACGGTATCGGTCTGAGTCAGTACGGCGCGCAGGGCTCAGCCATCGCCGGTAAGGACTACAGTTGGATCATCAAGCACTATTACACGGGCGTGACGCTCGGCACCGCCGCGACGAAGAACTTGAAGGTCAACCTCGACCCTGATGCGTCCTCGCCTACGTCGTATACGCGGCAGTTCTGGACGATCTCAAACGGACAGACCGGTGCCGGGCTCAGCATCAACGGCGTGAGCTATGCGGCTGGTACCTACGTGTTCACTGCCAGTGGGTCCGTGGTCACCGTGACGGGTGCGAATCTGAGCACGCCGCTGGTTCTGACGGGCTCGGTCACAGTCATTCCCACCTCGGGGAGCCCTGCTCTCCTCTCGGTGAAAGAGGCGACCGGTATCTACGGCTTTGCGAACGGCAAGTACCGGGGCAAGCTGGTATTGCGTGCCAGTAGCAGCAAGATCCAACTCCTGAATGAACTCGACATCGAGGACTACCTCAAGGGTGTCGTGCCACGAGAGATGCCGTCCAGCTGGAAGGCGGAGGCTCTCAAGGCGCAGTCGATCGTTGCGCGCTCGTATGCTTACGTTGATACGGACGCCACGCTGTACTGCACCACTTCCAGTCAGGCCTATCAGGGCTACGGGGCCTACAACTCCAACGGCGTGTGGGTGGGCGAGGCTACGACCACCAACAACGCGGTCGCTGCGACCCAGGGCATGGTAGTGAAGTACGACTCGAAGGTCGTCCAGACGTTCTTCTTCTCCACTTCGGGTGGCCATACTGCCAATGTCGAGGATGTCTGGGTGCCCAGCGATGGTGATTTCGCTGCAAAGGCAGCCCTCTATCCCTACCTGCGTGGCGTCTCCGATTCGTATGAGTACCTCGCGTCACCTGGCTACGCTCCATGGCCCTCATCGAAGGAACAGTCGCTCACGGGCCTCCAGCTCGCAGACAAGCTGAGAAGCGTCTCTGGAGTACCGGCGAGCCCCACGTGGGTCACCGGTGTGAGTGTGGAGCGTGTCGACAGCGGTCACGTCAGGTACGTGACCCTGGCATTCAGCAACGGTGTTAGTGTTAAGATCAGCGGCGATACCGTTCGCAGCAAGCTAGGCATGCTGTCCACCCGCTTTTACTTCAGCGGGTTTCCCATCAAGCGGATAGAAGGCGAGTCGCGCTACGACACCGCTGTCCAGGCAGCACGTCTCGCGTTCCCTGGCACTGCCGATAGCGTCGTCCTCGCCAGCGGTGAGGACTTCCCGGACGCCCTGACTGGCGCGGGACTTGCCGGTGCGGCGGACGGTGCGCTGCTGCTGACGAAGAGCGGCTCGCTGCCGGACATCGTCAAGAGCACGATCGTGGCGCTCGCTCCCAAGACCGTTTATATCATGGGTGGCAAGTCGGCGATTTCGTCGAGCGTTGAGAGCGCCGTGAAGACTGCTGCTCCCTCGGCAACCGTCGTTCGAATCGCCGGTGCTAATCGATATGAGACAGCGCGCCTTGCTGCCGAGAAAGCCCACGAGCTCACACCATCGTCGAAGGTGTTCGTGGTGAGCTCTACCTCCTGGGCAGATGCGGCCTCGGTGTCCGCGCTCGCGTATGCCAAAGACTATCCGATACTCCTGGTCTCTGCCTCCGGGACGAGTTCGCAGACAGATGCCTATCTGAAGACCGTCCGGCCAGAGACCACGATCATCGCCGGGGGTTCGGCTGTCATTTCCACGACCACCGACGCTCGTCTGGCTGGACTCACGGGAGGCGCTGTGGTTCGTCTCCAGGGAACCGATCGCTATGCGACGTCAGCGGAGGTGGCCCGTTACTCTGGCCTAGTGACCAACGGAGAGACCTTCACCTACACGGATGTGTACCTGGCGACGGGTCTTGATTTTGCTGACGCATTGGTGGGCGGCATGCTTGCTGGAGCCAATGGTAAGCCTCTCATCCTTACACACAGTGATGTCTGCCCTACCGGCACGGCGACCTTCCTTCGCGAGAAGAAGCTTGCGATAAGCCAGTTGTGGCTTCTTGGCGGAACAGGGGCAATATCCGAAGAAGGTCTCCAGGCGCTTGATTCGGTGATGATGGACTAGGCGCCATGTTGCTCTTCTGAGGAGGTACGATGTCCATGGTCTCTCTTGGCGTGCCCGCAAGCGACGTCTCCAGGGTCTCGCGCGAAACCGACGAGTCTCCCAGCGTGGCGTTCGTCTTAGGCTCTGGTCTCTCCGGGCTGGCGGACGAAGTAGAAGGTGCTTCGTTCATTCCGTACGACGAGCTTGAGGGCTTTCCTGCGGTGGGCGCTGTCGCGGGACACGCAGGACAGCTCGTGGTTGGGCGCATAGCAGGAGTGCCCGCGGTGCTCTTCAAAGGAAGAGCCCATCAGTATCAGGGCGCTACGGCGCATGATGCGGCATATCCCGCCAGGCTCGCGGCCGCGCTGGGCGTTCAGACCCTCATCGTCACAAATGCTGCCGGTGGCGTAGGCGATGGCCTGCACACCGGCGATGTGCTGCTCCTCTCGGACCATATCAACCTTATGGGCACCAACCCCCTCAGCGGCTGGCCCGGACCCTCAGGCGGCACGCCGTTCATCCCTATGCGTGACGCATACGATCCAGCGTTGCGTTCAGTAGCACATGCCGCCGCCGATGAGATCGGGCTGAGCCTCAAGGAGGGTGTCTACGCCGGGCTGCTCGGACCGAACTATGAGACTCCTGCTGAGGTACGCATGTTGCGTACGCTTGGTGCGGATGTCGTCGGGATGTCCACCGTCCCTGAGGTGATCGCTGCACGCGCATTGGGCCTTCGCGTCCTGGGTTTCTCGCTGGTCACCAACGTTGCCGCAGGCGAGGATCTGTCGCATGAAGAGGTCCTTGAGGCAGGAAAGAACGCCGAGGTTCAACTGCGGGCGCTTTCCCTTGCTATACTGCGAAGGCTGTGAATTCCCGGTCACCCATGTGACCTTGCGTATCGTCGAGAAAGGACCACGAAAATGGATCATCACGTCAAAGACCTGTCCCTTGCCGCCGCAGGCAAGGCTCGCATCGAATGGGCCGACCAGGACATGCCTGTCCTTGCCAGCATCCGGGAGCGCTTCGAGGCCGAGAAGCCCCTTGAGGGCATGCGTGTCTCCGCGTGCCTGCACGTCACCACCGAGACCGCGAACCTCATGCGCACTCTGAAAGCCGGCGGCGCGGACATCGTACTGTGTGCCAGCAACCCGCTCTCCACTCAAGACGATGTAGCTGCTGCGCTGGTGGCCGAGTACGGTATCCGTACGTACGCCATTAAGGGCGAGGATACCGAGACCTACTACGCGCACATCGACGCCGCGATTGACCACAAGCCGCAGATCACCATGGATGACGGCGCCGACGTTGTCGGACGTATCCACGCTGAGCGCCCCGAGGCTCTTGCCGATGTTATCGGCGGCACCGAGGAGACGACGACCGGCGTCATCCGTCTACGCGCGATGGCGGCCGATGGCGCTCTCAAGTTCCCGATCGTCTCGGTCAACGACGCCAACACCAAGCACCTGTTCGACAATCGGTACGGTACCGGCCAGTCCACGATCGACGGTATCATCCGTGCAACGAACCGCCTCATCGCGGGTCGTACGGTCGTTGTGACCGGCTATGGCTGGTGTGGTCGCGGTATCGCGATGCGCGCGGAGGGTCTGGGCGGCAACGTCATCGTGTGCGAGGTCGACCCCTTGCGCGCGCTTGAGGCCGTTATGGACGGCTACCGTGTCATGCCTGCTGTTGAGGCCGCCGCTCTCGCGGATGTGTGGGTGACCGTCACCGGCGACATCAACGTCATCGACAGCGAGATGTTCGCTGCCATGAAAGACGGCGCGATTATCGCGAACTCCGGTCACTTCAACTGCGAGATCAACATCCCGCATCTTCGTGAGAAGGCTGTCTCGACCCGCGAGGTCCGACCGCTCGTTGAGGAGTTCGTGCTTGAGGACGGCCGCAAGATCTACCTGCTGGCCGATGGTCGTCTGGTGAACCTCTCGTGTGCCGAGGGTCATCCTGCGTCGGTCATGGACATGTCCTTCGCCAATCAGGCGCTTTCGGCTGAGTACATGGTGCTCAACGCCGCCCGCCTCGAGGCGGGCGTGTACCCTGTCCCTGCTGAGATAGATGAGTCTATCGCTGCACTGAAGCTGGCGACCATGGGTGTGAACATCGATACGCTCACCGACGAGCAGCGCAAGTACCTTGCGTCCTGGCAAGAAGGCACCGTCTAATCCACAGATAGGGGCGTCATGGCAGTCTCGGATATCCCCCGCACCATATGGTGGGAGGACGGCAAGGTCGTACTCATCGACCAGTCCCGCCTCCCGCTTGTGGGCGATCTGCTCGCCTGCAACACCTACGAAGGCGTCTGTACCGCGATCAGTGGCATGGCGGTCAGGGGTGCTCCTGCTTTGGGAGTAGCGGCTGCGCTGGCCATTGCCCTGTGGGCGGTCACTGACGGCGCGGATATCGAGGACTACGAGAAGTTCCTCGCTCGACTCGACGAAGTGGCAGCAGAGATCGCTGCCACTCGTCCTACGGCGGTCAACCTGTCGTGGGGTGCCGAGCGGATGAAGGCGTTCGCCCGCGACAACGCTGACGTCTCCCTTGAGGAGCTGCGCTCGCTCATCGTGCAGGAGGCACAGGCGATCGCTGCTGAGGACGAGGAGCGTAACAGGGCTATCGGCGTGCACGGTGCGGAGCTGCTGGAAGAGGGCAGTCTGGTGCTGACGCACTGCAACGCCGGCTCGTTGGCCACTGCCTACTACGGTACCGCGCTGGGAGTCATCTTCGCGGCTGCCGAGCAAGGAAAGATCGCCGGCGTGTGGGTTGATGAGACGCGTCCTGTGCTGCAGGGTGCTCGCTTGACTGCGTGGGAGCTACGTACCGCGGGGATCACTCATCGGCTCATCACTGACAATATGGCTGCCAGCGTGATGCGTCAGGGTCTCGTGCATGCGGTGATAGTGGGCGCTGACCGGATCGCGGCCAACGGCGACGTCGCCAACAAGATCGGCACGTATGGACTTGCGGTGCTTGCCAAAGAGCACGGCATCCCATTCTATGTCGCTGCGCCCACGTCCACGGTCGACCTGACTCTTGAGTCGGGCGACGACATCACCATCGAGGAGAGGGATCCTCGCGAAGTGACGGGCTTCACGGTCTCGGGCATCATCGAGCCCCAGAGCACCCGGGAATCCAACGCGTTGGACGCGCTCACGCGGCAAGGCTCGTACTCTATGGGAATGAAGAAGGGCCATCAGCTGGAGATCGCCCGCAAGGGTGGAGGTTTCCAGTTCGACGGGTGGTTCCGCATCGCGCCTCCCGGCGTCGAGGTATACAACCCTGCGTTCGACGTGACGCCCGCCGAGTACGTCTCGGCGATCATCACCGAGCGAGGTGTTGCGAGAGCCTCATACAAAGAGTCACTTGCCGGGCTGTGTTCTGGATCGGGCGCCATCCACGAGCTGGGCTAGGCGAGCCGGGTGTCTGTCGCCGAGTTGCTGCGCGTGATACTGGGCATGCTCGCCCTCGTGGCTCTTGGCACAGTCTTACGTACAGTGGGGCTTTTGAAGAGCGATGACGCGCGGCCCATTAACACCGTGCTGATCTACGTGGGTCTGCCTGCGCTCATCTTCACCACGGTGCAACCGGCGCCTGTAAGCTGGGATCTCGCGGAGGTTCCCTTGATGGCATGGGGCTTCACGCTTGTGGCGGTCCTTCTCGCATGGGTGATCTCCCGGATCCTCAGGCTGCCCGCTCCCACTGCTGGCGCTTTCATCCTGGCTGCCGCATTCGGCAATACGGGATACATCGGGTATCCGCTTGCCACAGCGCTTCTCGGCGACACAGGGCTTGTCCGCGCTATCTTCTACGACGTGTTCGGTACCGTTGCCGCCGTCCTCACGGTGGGGATTGTCGTCGCGGGAGAGATGGGCGAGCACCAGGCTCGCGTGAATCCCCTCAAAGAGCTGTTCACGTTCCCGCCGTTCATCGCGCTGCTTATCGCGCTCGCGCTGCGGTCAGTGAGTGTTCCAGTCCTGGTAAGCGACTGGTTGGTTGATCTGTCTAAGATAGTCGTGCCGCTCATCATGATTTCGGTGGGGCTCTCGCTCAAGCCGCATGGGATCCGGGACAGGTTGGGTCTTGTTGGCGGGGTGGCCATCATCAAGCTGCTGGTGCTGCCGGCCGTGGCCCTGCTGCTTGGCGGCCTTGTGGTCTCTGATGCGGGCCTGGTGCGGCTCCTGGTCCTGCAGGCGGGAATGCCCTCGATGATGTTGGGCCTTGTGATCGGGATGCGGTTCAAGCTCGATGTCGATTTCCTGGCGTCGGCGATTCTTGTGACGACGGTTGCCTCGGTGCTGACAGTCCCGCTCATGCAGCTGTTCACCTGACCTGCCTCCGTCGGGGGGGGGGGGGGGGGGCTGGGGGGGGGCCGGGTTCGCGGGGCGCCCTCTCCCCGGC
>JAFGVD010000039.1 GCA_016938135.1 Coriobacteriia bacterium | reverse complement strand
TCCGGAGTCGCGATCGATGATGCCGGGGACATCTACGTGGTCGATACCTATAACAACCGTGTGAGCAAGTATGACTCGCAGGGTCAGCGGATATGGATGGTCAAGACGGGCAACCCGGGCAACCAGCAGGCCAACGAGGGTGCCATGAGCCTGGATGTCGAGACCGACGCACCTGCGGCGATGCAGACGCCCGGATCTGCCGTGATCGATGGTGCCGGGCGGTTGGTCGTCCTGGACCTGCTCGACTTCTCGATGGCCGTGTTCGATCCCGAGAACGGCGATCTTATCGCCAAGTACGGGACCTTCGGTACCGAGGAGGGGAAGTTCGTTTATCCCTCCGGTCTGGCCTATGACGCCGAGAGAGACTGGTTCGCAGTCGCCGACCTTGGCAATGACCGGGTGCAGATCGTACGTCTGCCCGGTTCGGCGGGCTCGACGGTCCTGCCTGCCGCGCGGCGCGCGCTCACCGGCTCACTGAGGGCGCTCTTCGTGCCCCTTGCGCTGCTTTTTCTCGCTCTCACGTACTGGGTCTATCGCAAGATTCGCGAAAGGCGTGTTTCACATCTTGCCGCTTGAGGAATACTTGTCGTACATTAAATAGGCTTATGGAGGCGAAGCCTCTGAAGGATACATTCTCGGAAGGGAGGTGATTGGTATGAAAGAGATATTGGTCTCAACTCACAAAAAGGGAGCATCAATGAAGAAGATCATGATCACCGCCGTCCTGGCGGTGGCGCTCGTGCTTGCATTTGGCGGTACCGCGCTGGCCAAGGGCTATGCCCCGGGTAACCGGTCCTCCTCGTTCCTGGACAAGGGCGAGAACTACATCGCGTGGGACAAGGCGCAGAGCAAGATGGCTGGCGCCGGCGTGTCTGCAACCGATAGCGCAAGCGTTCACGGCAACTACAGCACGACAACTGTGAAGTGCCAGGTTTGCCACTCTGCACACAAGGCTGCTGCTACCGGCGACACCCTGCTTCAGAGCACGGCTGCACAGTCCTGCGTTCCGTGCCACCTTGGTGCGAGCGCTCTCACGTCAACGAAGGTCTCCGAGGGTAACCGTCACGGTTCGGCCACCGGTTGCACCAGCGGCTACTGCCACTCCGTCTCACCTCACGGTGCGGGCGACGTATCCAAGTACGAAACCCTCAAGACGGCTATGCTGACCGACCACGCTGACAGCCTGCTTGACGCGGCAATCGCGTCCGGCGTGAGCGGCTCCGCCGTGGAAGGCAACGTCTTCGCCACCGGCTCTGACGCGTCAGACCCCGCTTCGGTCATTGCGACAATCGCCGTGTACAACCCCGGCGTTACCGCTGCGATCCTCAACGACGTGAGCGATGCTGCGACCGTTGCGTACGGACGCTCGATTGGTACAGGCTATGTCTGCGCCAACGGCGGCTGCCACATCAACGGTGCGTTCAACTCGACCACTGCTGATTCGACCTTCGGTGCGTGGGATGGCAACGTCGACGTCACATCTGAGCAGACTCCTCCGTCCTACGAGACGACCATCCCGGTGGGCGTCTATGGTCCGACGGACACGGTCACCAACGCAAACGGTACGTTCAATGTCTGGGAAGTCCTGCACATGCGTGAGGAGCCCATCAAGGGTCATACGCTCGCCGCTGTTGCTGACCTCGCTGTGCGTGACGTCGCATTCGCCAACGTTGGCGCATGCAGCACCTGCCACGACAGCATCGACTACCGCATCAGCTCCACCACCAAGCAGTTCCCGCATGGAAACGATGTCATCGCCACCGATGGCACGGACACCGGCGCGAACAGCTCGGCCTGGTTCATGCTGAAGGGTAATGTCGGCGACACCGCTATCGCGACCGATGGTCGCGACGTAGCCGATGCCGACTACACCTCCGGTATGGACGGCGCTTGCCTCAAGTGCCACCGTGACACTGGCGATGCAGCTGGTGTCGGCATCACCTACTAGTCCTTTGGACTCGTAGTCTCGTGTACGAAGCGAGAGGGGGTCGGCTCCCAACGGGAGTCGATCCCCACTCGCGTTCGAGTGGCCGCGAGATAGAATGGTCCTGCTACCGTGATCGGACAGCAATGGTGCCTGAAGTGAACACAGAGCGCACTAGATCGGCCGCATGGCTCCGGATCGCCGTTGCCGCCGCGGTCGTCGTCGCGTTCATGAACGTGCTCGCTATCGGCGTTGTCGCCCTTACCCCTGAACGCTGTGCGAGCTGTCACGTGTCCTCGGAAGAGGCGCTGGAGGTTCGAGAGGCCCACTCATCGATCGCGTGCCTCGACTGTCACGGCGGCACTACGGTCCTGGCAGGAGCCGGGTTCGCCAGCCGAGAGGTCTATGGCATGTACCTGAGGCTGCCGATCTTCTCGGACCGCTCAACGGCCATCGTGAGCGACGCCGTGTGCTCGGGCTGTCATGCCGTGACCAGCGAGGTCTCTGACGAGACCGCCATCCGCATCGACCATGCAACATGCACTGTCGATCGGGACTGCGCGGATTGCCACTCGCGAGTGGCGCATGGGGATTCGGTGACATGGCCTCGGTCGTTTGACATGTTTGATTGCGTCCAGTGCCACATGGCTGATGCCACTGCGGTCGAGTGTGACCTGTGTCATACCGAGCGTTCCCGTGACGAGAGAGTCCGCACCGGAATGTTCGCTCTGACACACGCCGCCAATTGGCGTCAGACGCACGGCATGGGGGACTCCCTGGCGTGCGCCGCGTGTCATCCTGCCGACAAGTGCGTTGGTTGTCACGGGTCGGGTGTGCCACATCAAGCTGCATTCGCTAAGAACCATGGTGATTTCGCGGTGGATGAAGATGCACAGTGCGAGTCTTGCCACACGCAGTCGTTCTGCGATGACTGTCATGGACTCACGATGCCACACCCTGGGGACTTCGCTCCGGAGCACTCCGCTCTTGTGAACGAGCAGGGTCGGGAGACATGTGAGAACTGCCATGCGCCTTCGGATTGCATGACGTGCCATGTGAAGCACGTGCACCCGGGCAACACTCAGCCTCCGGGTGGTGAGTGACCGTGGAGGAGCTGCTTTTGCGGGACTTCAGCAAGGTGCCGAGCCTGGTCTGGGAGATCGTCGTGGACCCGGCCTCGCGACCCGTAGAGGCCATGCTCATATTCGGGATCATGGTCGTGATCCTGGTCATGCTCTTGCTGGTCGTCTTGATGCTCGTCACCAGGGGTACCGATGACACGGAGGTTGACGAGGCTTCGACCCTGGAGGCCAAGGTTGCTCAAGACATCCAGGCTTCTGAAGGGATGATCGCATCGGAGCTCGCAACCCCGGTGGCGGTCCGCAAACGGATGCCGACCGGTCTCATCGTCGTGCTGGGCGTTCTGGGCTGGTGGCTGGCCACGGGTCTGACGACGTCTGCCCCCGCGGCATGTCTGTCCTGTCACTCGGACAGCTCTCATGCGTTGAGCCAGTCGCAGGACGATCCCCACGGCTCCACCTCATGCGTGAGCTGTCACGAGTCAGGCTCGTTTCTTGCAGGCATCACCACATCCGTGCCCACTCGCGTCGCCCATATCATCTCGGGTATCGCGAGTGAACGGCCCGGTGGCGATTACGGCTACGTTGCCGGGAACGTTTGCAGGGCGTGTCATGACTCGGATATCGCCGAGACGACCACCGATGAGGTCAAGGCGGTCCGCGTCTCGCACGCCGAGCCCATCGAGGCCGGTGCGCAGTGCTTGGACTGTCACGTGCTTCGCGACGGCATCATGGGTTCCGCTACCACGGGGATGCAGCCGTGCCTGCGCTGTCATAACGATATCGATGCGTCGGCGGAGTGCGCCTACTGCCACGTTGACGACATAGCATTGGCGGTAGCCGGTCGTAGCGAGCCTTCGACAGCCACCGCACAGGCCTTGGTGTCTGACCCGCAGTGCGGAGGATGCCATTCCCAGGAGACCTGCGATGCGTGTCATGGCATACGCCTGCCGCATACTCCTGAATTCATGGCATACGCCCACGCTCGGGAAGGCGTTGAGGACATCTGGTACAACGATGGCGAGACGTGCGGGAAGTGCCACTACACCGGTCATAGGGCGTGCACTACCTGTCACACCGGGAGGTTTCCATCACATGGATCGGTCTTCGCGCCGCGCCATGGTGCCGCAGGCGCGACGAGCGCCGGGTGCGACAGCTGCCACGCTGGAATGGCGTATCAGAGCGGACGTGATTTCTGCGTGGATCTGTGCCACTCCACGAGTGGGCCGTAGGGCCGCTGCCTGTTTCCACGGCTCCGGCTCCCGAAGGCTCCGTGGTCCGGTGGGTTCAGCCCCGACTCAGCCTTGACGTGGCCGTCAGGGCGGCGAGAGCCAGCAGCGCGGCTAGGATGTTGAGGGATGCTCCGGCATAGGCCGATTCGGTCAGACCCAGCAGCGGCTCCAAGAACAGGCCCGCCGCTGCAGCACCCGCTGCAGACCCGAAAGAGCTCGCTGCCGATATGCCTCCGCCGGCCTTGTCGACGTCCACAAGACGCGCGGCTGCTGCCGTAGCCACGGGGAAGGTCATGCCGAAGAGCGCCGCGGGGATGAACATGGCCACCAGTGAGAACAGCGCGCGCAGCACCAGCGAGGTCTCGGACCCTGCGGATGTGGTGACTGCTACCAGGACGTACGCGCGTCCTGCGGCGGCGAGGACCGGGACGGACACGGCACCGATCACGGCCGCGGCGATCTCGATCCGGACGAGTGACTTCAAGGGAGAAGGCGATTCGTCCGCCTTGCGTCCCGAGAGCCAGCTGCCCACGGCGAGTCCACCGAGAAAGGCGGAAAGCATCACTGACGAGGCGATGGCGGTGGAGCCCAGCGACATCCCCAGCTGGCGCACCCAGACGACTTCGTACACCAGTGACGCCGAGCCGGCTGCGAACACGGCCGCAAGCAGCAGGCCGAAGGGGAGTCGGAGTGCCTTGCGATCGACCGCAGGTGTGGCGCGGACCGCCTGTGCGTTGTGTGCCACGGCTCAGCGCTCCTTCGGTTGCGAGATGACGTTATCGACCAGGTTGCGGAACACCCGGTACTCAAGCGTCGAGTGGTCATCGGTGTTGAGCGGCACTGAAGGGTCGGCAACGGCCTCCTCCAGTTCGCCAAGACGACTGTAGGCGGAGAGCGTGTCTTCGGTCACGACCGGGTTCTCTGCCGAGAATGGCGGCAAGAGCTCCAAGATCCTCTCGGCGGTCTGCTGCACCGATGGACCGGAGCCGTCTACATGGCCGATGAGCAGGAGTTCTGACTCGGCATCCTCCGGGAAGTTGATGGCCCAGACGTCCACGCGGGGATAGACCTTACGCATCGTCTTGTACATCATGTCCACGTCCTCGGGCTCCAGTAGGTAGTTGGGCAGCCATTGGCAGTAGACACCGCCGGGGTTGAGCCGCGCTTTGGCGGCGCTCATGAACTCCTCGGTGAACAGCGCCGCCACACCCGAACTCCACGGCCAGCTCGGTTCAGACGTGATTGCGTCATACGTCTCCGTGCTGGTCAGAAGATGCGCGCGCGCGTCGTCAACGATCACGCGCCAGCTGTCATCTTGCGGCAGCTCTCCAATGAAGTACGTAGCGGCGGGAGGCACCTCGGGGTTGATCTCCACGGTGGTCACGTGCTCGAATCCGAGCCGGTGGTATGCGAGGGAGGTGTATCCGGTGCCCAATCCAACGACGAGCGCCGTGCGCGTGTTCGATGCACTGGCGGTGGGTGCGAGTGCGAGCATCGTGGTGGTGGTCTTGTCGTAGTCTCCGCTGTTGCCCTCGTCCAGCGCGCCGTTGGCGAGCGTCCTGATGCCCCAGGGGTCCTCATACACCGTGACCCGGGAGTACACGCCCTCTTCTTCGTAGAGGACCTTGCTTGAGTCGGCCAGATGCTCGTACTGGTCCGAGGACTCGTAGAAGTAGACCTGTCCTATGCCCAGTGGAGCGCCGGTGGACGTGGGGATGGCCAGCAGCGCCAGCAATGCGATCGGCAAGACGAGATACTCGGCCGAACGAAGTATCGACGGTGCGCCGGACATGCGTATGGCGAGAGCGGCGAACATCAGCGCGGCTACGCTGCTCAGCGCGGCCGCCGAGATGAGCGCCCCTTTGAGACCCACCAGCGGTATGAGCACGAACCCGGCCAGGAGTGAGCCCGTGATGGCCCCTGCGGTGTTTGACGAGTAGAGCCTGCCTGACCATCCGCCAAGCTCGCGACGACGTCCTACCGCCTCGATCACCAGCGGGTAGGTGGCGCCCATCGCTGTGGTGGGCAGGACCATGACCACGAAGGCGACGGCGAACTGCACCGCAAGAAACGAAGCGCCTGACATGCCGGTGCCCTGGATGAGGTCGAAGTAGGTGGTGGGAAGCAGCCGAAGTGCGAGAAGCGTGATCACCGAGAACGCCGCCACCGCAAGCTCCGCCCGCGCTGCGTCTCTGAGCGGATGCGCGGATCGTCCCGCAAGCCACGTGCCCAGTACGGCGCCCAGCCCGAGTCCGGTCATGAATGCCGACAGCAGGATCCCGGAGGCATACGCGGTCGAGCCGAACATAGAGCTCAGCTCACGCATCCAAGACACTTCGTAGGTGAGCGCGGCTGCGCCGGAGAGCGCGTAGGCGCCCAGCAGAGCGATGATGTGACCGCGGGAGTGGGTGCGCGGTCGAGGATGTGTCGTCTCGGCCATGTCCGCCTCGCCTACAGATCCATGAGGTACTGGTCGACGGGCGCGAAGTCATCGGTGATGAGCGGGGTCGTTGCGATCGTCTCGGCCATGGTGGCGGGGTCTATGCGCCGGGATGTCAGGTCGGGCGAGGCGTCCTGGAGCCTGCCGAGAAGATCGGCCGACCCGTTCTTGGCTGCCAGGATGGAGATGTTCTGGATCTCTGTGGGCTGAGCCGGGTCGTAGACGGCGAAGACCTCCACGTGGGGGAAGACCGATTTGAGCGTCACGTATTCGGCCCACAGGAAGCGGCTGCCCGGCCCTTGCGGGGAGCCGATAATGTTCATCGCGAGGATGCCGTCGTCGTCCAGCAGCCGGTAGCACTGGCGCATGGACTCCAGCGTGGTGAGCTGGTAGGGGATCGAACTCGCGGACTTGAACGCATCTATCAAGATGACGTCGTAGGTACTTCGCGAGTCGTTCAGGAACGTGCGTCCGTCCTCCACGATCACGCGCAGGCGTTCGTCGTCATCCAGCGCGAAGGTGGTTCTTGCAACGTCCACGAGGTCGGGGTCGATCTCCACGGCGTCAGTGACCGAATCAGGGTAGTTGGCAAGCTGATGCCGGGGATAGGAGAAAGCGCCGCCCCCGATGAGCAGCGTGCTCCGGACATCCGGGACGGTGGCCAGAGCCAGGTCGTAGTAGTCGTAGTAGTCCAGCAAGAAGGGTTCGCCCGTGTCGGAGTAGGTCGCCGATTCGATGGAGTACACGTCCCGCGCCAGCGTCACGACCGGGCGCATGGTCGAGGCCTCGGTCTCATGGCCGATGAAGTAGCGGTCGTACTGGGTGTCCAGCGACCCGTCGAGCGTGCTGGAAACCTGCATCGCCGAGAAGACCAGCACGGCGCCCACGATGGCCGCAACGCCGCGTTGCCACTTCATGGGCCACGCCACAAGGAGCGAGAGCACGAGCACGGCCGCTGCGAGCCAGGCGACCAGGTCATGGCTCCCCACACGCGCGATCAGCCAGAAGCCAGCCGCAAAGGTGCCGATGATGCTCCCGAGCGTGGACAGCGCATACAGCGAGCCCACCGTGGCGCCGGAGTCGGCGAGAGCATGCAGTCTCAGACGCGTGCAGTAGGGCGAGACGCTGCCCAGCAAGGCGGAGGGAATGGCAAACAGCAGTGCCGCCGAGAAGACGGCTGTCATCCGCAGACTCGACCCTTCGGCCAGGCGCGGTAGAAGAGCGCCCTCGGTGAAGGAGACGAGCGCGATAGAGGCGGAAGCCGCCAGCAGTATCCAGAACAAGATGGCATGGGACAGGTGGCGGTCAGCTAATCGTCCGCCGAGGAAGCCCCCAAGCGCCATGAAGCCCAGCATGACGCCGATCAGGCTCGTCCAGACGAACAGCGAGTTGCCGAAGTAGGGGGCGAGCAGACGTGAACCCACCAGCTCAAGCACCATCACAATGGCGCCGGACAGGAACACGATGGCGCTCACGATCAGGGCTGATGCATCGTAAGAGGAGCGGTCGGTCGTCTCGGCAGATCGCATCGGGTTGTGCCTTTCGTCGGGGCGCTTCGTGGGTAGGCATGTGCGGTCATCGCCCGGGCGCATGCGACTAAGCACCGCTTGGGTGAGACCACATGCTCTGTAGCATAGGTCGTACCATTTCGGCCCTTATCGGTGAAACAAACGGATGGGCCGGTGGGGGTGCACGCCGAGGCGAGAAGCGTAGTACTATGTACGACACGCCCAAGGCGGGCCGGCGAGACGAGGGGACGAGAGATGGCACTTCCAAAGGTGGACAAGATCTGGATGGATGGCACGCTCGTGGACTGGGATGACGCACGGGTCCACGTACTGACGCACGCGCTGCACTATGGCTCCGGCGTCTTCGAAGGCATCCGTTGCTACGAGACCCCCGAGGGCCCCGCGGTCTTTCGCCTCACCGAGCACATGCAGCGCTTCGAGCGCTCCGCCAGGATGCTGTTCATGGACCTTGGCTACTCGGTAGAAGAGATGGTCGAGGCCGTCAAGGCCACCATCCGGGCCAACGGCCTCAAGTCGTGCTACATCCGCCCGCTGGCATTCCGTGGCTACGGCGTCATGGGTCTGGACCCGATCCCTGCTCCTGTGCAGATGATTATCGCGGTGTGGCCATGGGAGACCTACATGGGCGAAGAGGCTCTCACAAAGGGCGTGGATGTGGGCGTGTCCTCGTGGCGCCAGCGCGGCATCAACTCGCTGCCGCCCGCGATCAAGGCGACCGCGAACTACCTCAACTCCTCACTGGCGCGCATCGAGGCCAACCGCCACGGCTACAACGAGGCGATCATGCTCAACGAGGAGGGCAAGGTCTGCGAAGGAACGGGCGAGAACCTGTTCATCGTGCGTGACGGCGTGCTCTCCACTCCGCCGATCTCTGACGGGGTCTTGGAAGGCATCACCCGTGACTCCATCATGGTCATCGCGGACAACCTCGGCTACGACGTGCTCGAGGAGTCGCTCGTGCGCACGGACCTCTATGTCGCCGATGAGATGTTCATGACCGGCTCGGCAGCTGAACTCGTGCCGGTACGGTCGGTCGACGGGCGCGTCATAGGTGACGCGGGCCCCATCACGCTTGAACTCCAGAAGATGTTCTTCAGTGTGGTTCACGGTGAAGAGCCGGAGTACGAGGAGTGGCTCGAGAGAATCTAGCGCCTGTGGCTTCAGCTGCCGGTCGGTAGAGAGCCTTTGACCTTGCAAGCCACATAAGGCGAGCGGATGCAAAGACAAGAGCAAGGTCGATCACTGAGACAGGTACTGGTCAAGATCTTGGCGGTGACGTCCGGGATCTTGGCTGTCGTGGCGCTGTTGTCTCTTGGTTTGTCTCTCTACCTGTGGCAGCTGTCTGGTCGCCTCCCGGATATGCAGGCGGACCTTGGTCGGCTCCAGATGGCTGAGACATCCATCGTCTACGCGGCCGACGGAACCGTGCTTGCTGAGTGGTACGACGAGCAAGATCGCACGGTAGTGGCCAGCGACGTGCTTCCTGCGGATCTCAAGCAGGCC
>JAFGVD010000038.1 GCA_016938135.1 Coriobacteriia bacterium | reverse complement strand
TTCGAGCTGGTCTTCGATAGCGTCACTGATGCCGTAGATAGATCGCACCCACTCGATCCCTTGTGTATCGACCGGCTCGTCCGTGCCACCGGGAACCACATACAGCCGGGCGAGGAGGTTCACCGCCAGTGCCAGCACCAGCAGCAGGGCCACCAGCACCAGGGCGAGTATCCTACGGCCCCGTGATGACCTGATGGGCTCATCCGGAGTCCCGGACAGCCCTGGTGTCTCGATGGAGTCCGTCACGGCGAAACCCCCAACATCTCCAGGCCCCGCAGAGCCTGCGCGTCGTCAGCAACGAAACGCAATGCCGCGCGGAAGTCTGCCTCGGCCGCCTCTTTCTCACCGGCCTCGATCTTGATCATCCCTCGATCCACCAGGATATCAGCGGCCGTAGGATTGTCCTCCAGATAGCGATCGAACTCGGCGATAGAGCTTTCCCACTCACCCATGTCACGGTACGCATACGCCCTGAGGAGCAGCGCATCGTAGTAGTTCTCAGGAAGACTGTTGATACGTGCGCTGTTCGCGGTCATGCCGCCTGCGGCGATCAACTCGTCGTAGTAGGCCTGGATCTGCCGCATCGCGGCCCCGGCGGCCACTATGGCATCATCGAACCGACCCTGGGCACTAAGAAGACGCGCCTCGGCCAGTGTGAACTCCGCCGTCGCCGAGTCATCCAGCGTCGCCCGGCCATCGGCTATGACACCCCTGGCCGCCGCGTACTGACCGCTGGCTATGAGAGATGCAGCGTACTGGCCCCAAACGGCGACGTCTGTGGAGCCGCTCAAGACAGCCTGACCCGTGACGGCAGCCTGCTTCTCGGCGAGTGTACGGGGCCCTGATGGCGTCAGAACGCCCAGAACGAGGGCGCTTATCACCGTGAGCAAGGCGAGCAAGAGTATCGCCACCGCGACGTAACTCATGCCGCGCACGACCGGGTCCCGAAACACCCCTCTGTGCCGGACACGCGCCGGAACCTGCTCTACATCGGCGACCGCTGGCTCGAAGTCAGACATGAACGTCCTCCTGTTGTCCCCGCACAGGATGCGCGACAATGGGAAGACGGCCTCAACGGCTCTCCACGCGTACACCCCTGCGAGAGGGTCAACAGGTCTATTCCACTTCGAGGCGTCAACTAAAGCACTCTAAACGCGGACGGTCGGTGCTACTCCAGGTCCTCAGGGAGCGCGATATGTCCGGCCACCGCGGTCGCCGCGGCCACCGCCGGAGAGGCCAGGTAGACCTCGCTTGTGGGATCACCCATCCGACCGACGAAGTTGCGGTTGGTAGTGGCCACTGCACGCTCCCCCGCCGCGAGGATGCCCATATGTCCGCCAAGGCACGGTCCGCACGTCGGCGTGGACACGGCGGCGCCGGCGTCCAGGAAGATGTCGAACAGGCCTTCGTGCATCGCATCCCGGTAGATCTTCTGTGTTGCAGGCAAGATGATCAGACGCACGTTCTCGTGGACCTTGCGGCCCTTCAGTATCTCCGCCGTGACTCGCAAGTCCTCCAGGCGGCCGTTGGTGCAGGAGCCGATGATGACCTGGTCCACCCAGACATCGCGGGAGTCCTCGACGTTGCGTGTGTTGGACGGCAGATGCGGGAACGCTACCGTTGGTTTGATCTGGGCCGCGTCGATCTCATAGACGGCCGCGTAGGTGGCATCCTCATCCGAGAAGTACTCGGTCCAGGGACGCTCGGTACGGCCTTCCATGTACTCGCGCGTGATGTCGTCAACTGCGATGATGCCGGACTTGCCGCCCGCCTCGATGGCCATGTTGCATATGGTCATGCGGCCTTCCATGCTGAGCGCGTCGATCGTGGAACCACAGAACTCCATCGCCTGATACAGCGCACCATCCACGCCGATGAGCCCGATGATGTGCAGGATGATGTCTTTTGCCGAGACCCACGGACCCAGCTCGCCGTCCACCACGAACTTGATGGAGGCAGGCACTTTGAACCACGCCTCTCCGGTAGCCATGCCTGCCGCGGCGTCAGTGGAACCCACGCCGGTGGCGAAGGCACCGAGGGCGCCGTACGTGCAGGTGTGGCTGTCCGCGCCGATGATGACATCGCCGGCGCCCACAACGCCCTGCTCGGGAAGGAGCGCGTGCTCTACTCCCATGCACCCGATCTCGTAGTAGTGCGAGATCTTCTGCTCCCGGGCGAAGTCACGCATCATCTTGGCCTGCTCGGCAGACTTGATGTCTTTGTTGGGCGTGTAGTGGTCCGGGACGAGCGCGATCTTGTCGGCATCCCACACATGATCGACACCGATACGGCGGAACTCCCTGATCGCTATGGGGGTCGTGACGTCGTTTGCCAGGACGAGATCGAGCTGACAGTTGATGAGCTGCCCCGGCTCGACTTCGTCGACTCCGGCGTGAGCCGCGAATATCTTCTCGGTGATGGTCATGGGTCTGGGCATGCTATAGCTCCTCGGAGATCGTGGGCTTCTGGCTGACAAGCAGCCTGTTGAGAGCGTTCGTGTACGCCTTTGCAGAGGCGACGATGATATCACTATGCGCGCCGCGTCCGGTGAAGACCCGACCGTCGTCGCTGGTCACGCGGATCGTGACCTCGCCAAGGGCGTCGATACCGCGGGTGACGGCCTTGACCGAGAACTCGGAGAGCTCGTTGGGCACTTCCACTATGCGGTTGATGGCCTTGTAGACAGCGTCGACCGGACCGGTGCCGTGGCTGGAGTCGATCAGATGCTCGCCGTCACGCGTGACAAGCTCCACGGTTGCGGTGGGGATACCCGGCTCGCCGCTCGTGAAGTGGACCTGCGCCAGATGGTAGACCTCGTCCAGCGTACGCTCCGACTCACCGACCAGGACTTCCAGATCCTCGTCGTAGACTTCCTTCTTCTTGTCGGCAAGCTCGAGGAACGCGGCGTGCACGCGCTCGAACTCACCTTCCGGAAGCTCGAACCCGAGTTCGTTGAGCCGGTGCTGCAGCGCGTGCCGCCCGCTGCGCGCGGTCAGCACGATGCTCGAGCCGCCAACGCCCACGTCAGCGGGATCGATGATCTCGTAGGTGGAGCGCTCCTTCAAGATGCCGTCCTGATGGATTCCCGAGGAGTGCGCAAACGCGTTGGCGCCGACGATCGCCTTGTTCGGCTGCACGACGATGCCCGTGATCGTACTAACGAGACGGGACGCGCGCATGATCTCCTTGGTGTTGATCGTGGTATCGATGCCGAAATACGTGCTCCGCTGGCGCAGCGCCATCGTGACTTCCTCAAGCGAGGTGTTGCCGGCACGCTCACCGATACCGTTGATCGTGCACTCTATCTGGCGGGCGCCTGCCTTCACTCCCGCAAGCGAGTTCGCTGTCGCCATGCCCAGGTCGTTGTGGCAGTGCACGGAGATGATGGCGTTCTCGATGCCGTTCACATGCTCGAACAGGCCGCCGATAAGCGAGCCGAACTCCTCCGGGTACGTGTAGCCCGTGGTGTCGGGGATGTTCACGACGGTGGCACCGGCCGCTATGACCGACTCGATCATCCGATAAAGGAACATCGGCTCGGCCCGACCGGCATCTTCAGCGTAAAACTCCACGTCGCCCACCAGGCCACGCGCCAGCTTGACCGCTGCAACAGCGCGCTCCACAGCCTCATCGCCGGTGATGCGAAGCTTGTCGCGAAGATGGCTCTCACTCACGCCGATACCGGTGTGGATGCGCGGCCGTGCCGCTTTGGCGAGCGCGTCTGCGGCCACCTCGATATCATTGGGCACCGCGCGTGTAAGCGCGCACACGACAACGGCATCACCGACCTCTTCGCTCACCGCCCGCACGCTCTCGAAGTCGCCGGGACTTGAGACCGGGAAGCCGGCCTCTATCACGTCCACGCCAAGTCGCACCAGCTCGCGCGCGATCTCGAGCTTCTCGGCGGTATTCATGCTTGCGCCCGGCGACTGCTCACCATCACGCAACGTGGTGTCGAATATGTAGACCTTGTCGCTCATGATGCACTCCTCTGCCGGATACGGGCGGCCACTCCGGGGTGGCGGCCGCCCCACCTCTCGGCTTGAGGGGCTAGAGCTCGATGCTCCAGGCTCCCTCTGCGCCGACCTGCTCAGCTATCCGGCTCAGTAGCTCGGGGCCGATGGGCGAGTCGACGTTGATTCCCATCAACGCACTACCGCCCATCTCGGTACGCCCGACTTGCATGGATGCGATGTTGATCTTGGCTTCGCCAAGCGCGCCACCAACGGCACCGACGACACCCGTTCTGTCTCCGTACTTCAGAAACGCCATGTAACGCGTCGGCGCCATATCAAGCTCGAACTCGTTCATGAGGATCAGACGCGGCTCGTTCTTCTTGCCCACAAGCGTCGCACCCAGCTTGACCTCGCCAAGCTCGGTCTTGGCCACAACGACCATGACACTGACGTAGTCGAAGCTATCGGTGCGCTTGTGCTCCGACATCGTGATGCCGCGCTGCTCGGCGTACAGGTTCGCATTGACGAAGTTGATGGAGTCCTGTGTGACGGCGGTCAGCAGGCCCTTGAAGAGCGCGGTCTTGAGGATGCGGGTGTCCTGGCCGGCGAGCGCGCCGACGAAGTGCGCCTCCAGCTCGTAGACCTGGCCACGGACGATCTGGCCAAGAGCGGAACCAAGCGACTCCGCGACCGGGATGTAGGGACCCACCTGCTCCATGACATCGGGAGCGACCGGTGCGATGTTCACGGCCGTGGGGACCATCTCGCCGCGGAGTCCGGCGGCCACGAACTGTGCAATCTGCTCACCGGCACGATCCTGCGCCTCCTCGGTAGAAGCACCAAGGTGCGGGGTCGCGATGACTTGCTCGAACTCGAACAGCGGTGAATCCGTGCACGGCTCTTTCTCATACACATCCACGCCTGCCGAAGCGACCTTGCCGCTGCGGAGCGCCTCGATCAGCGCGTCCTCCTGGTAAATGCCACCACGGGCGGTGTTCATCAGTCGGACGCCGGTCTTCATCTTGGCGAACTCCGCGGCGCCGAACATGCCGATGGTCTCTTTCGTCTTAGGCAGATGCACCGTGAGGAAATCGGCTCGCGGCAGCAGCTCGTCGAGCGTCGATGCCAGCTCAAGGCCCATCTGGGCGGCGCGCTCTTCGGACACGTAGGGGTCGAACGCGAGCACCTTCATACCGAGACCACGCGCACGCTCGGCCACAAGAGCGCCGATGCGGCCAAGGCCCACGACACCCAGGGTCTTCTCGTAGACCTCGGTGCCGGTGAACTTGCTGCGCTCCCACTTGCACTGCTTCATGCTCGCGTTAGCCTGCGGGATGTTGCGCGCCTGCGCCAGCATCAGAGCGATAGTGTGCTCGGCGGCCGACACGATGTTGCTCGTGGGCGCGTTGCATACGATGACGCCGCGCTCGGTTGCCGCTGTGACGTCCACGTTGTCCACGCCCACGCCGGCGCGTCCGATGATCTTGAGGTTGACGCCCGCCTCAATGACTTCACGTGTCGCCTTCGTTGCGGAACGGACGACGAGACCGTCGTACTCGCCGATCTTCTCGACAAGCTGCTCGGGCGTGAGGTCGGTCAACACGTCGACCTCGAACTGCTCTTTGAGCACCTCGATACCTGACGCGGCGATCTTCTCTGCTACCAGTACCTTCATCTCTACTCCCCCATGAAGACGGCTTCGGCGGCCTTGATGCCAGCACCGCGCTCGAACTCGTATCCCAACTCCGCAAGCGTCATCTCCAGCGCCGCAAGCGTTGTGATGATGTCGAACTCGCCGAAGTAACCCAGGTGACCTACCCGGAAGATGCGTCCCGCGTAGTCGTCCTGCCCGCCGGCGATGGTAACGCCGTACTTGTCCTTCATGATCTTGACGATCGCCTTGCCGTCCACGCCTTCAGGCACCCACACCGGCGTGACGGCAGAACCGCGACCCTCGGCCGGGGCGAAGATCTTAAGACCCAGCGCCTCACAGCCCTTACGGGTCGCATCGGCAAGCATGCTGTGACGGGCGATGACGTTATCCAGCCCCTCGTCACGGATCATCTTCAGCGCTTCGTTCAGGCCAAGCACCAGCGTGACGGCCGGAGTGAACGGCGTCGTGTCCTTCTCGATGTTCTTCTTGTACTTCATCCAGTCGAAGTAGTACTTCGGCAGCGTGGAGCGCTCATAGGCCTTCCATGCCTTGGCGCTCACGGTGCACGCAGCCAGACCCGGCGGGAGCATGAGCCCCTTCTGTGAACCGGTCATGACGACATCCAGGCCCCACTCGTCGGTCTTGCACTCAACGGCGCCGATGCCGGTGATCGAGTCGACGATGAGCACGCACTCCTCGTAAACCTTCACGATCTCGCCTATCGCCTTGACGTCATTGAGCACGCCGGTCGAGGTCTCGGACTGCGTGACGATGACTCCGCGCACGCCCGGGTTCTCGGCGAGCGCCTTCTCCACGTCAGCGGTATTGACGACTTCTTCCCAGCCGTACTGCAGGTCGATGACGTTCACGCCGTAGGCTTCGCAGATCTGCTTCTGCCTGTCGCCAAACTTGCCGTTGCGGCACACGATGACGGTGTCACCGGCGCAGAAACAGTTCACGATCGCCGACTCCATGACCCCGGTGCCGGAACATGCGAACAGCAGCGCGTCGCCCTCGGTCTGGAACACGTACTTCAGACCCTCCACGGCGTCTTTGAACGCCGCCGAGAAGTCAGGCGTGCGGTGATGGATGATGGGCGCAGCCATCTTCAGCATGACTTCGGCGGGCACAGGTGTGGGCCCCGGCGTCATCAAGTACTTCTTCTGCATCGTTTCTCTCCCTAGTTCACAAGGCTGAATACGGTGCCGTCGCCCGGCTTCGACGGCGGGAAAAGTCGGGTGCTAGTCCTTTTTGATCCAGCTGAACATTCCTCGGAGCTCTCCGCCGACCTCTTCTACGTAGTGCTCGGCGTTGATGCGGCGCATCGCCTTGAACGACGGTGCGGCCACCTTGTTCTCAAGCATCCAGTTGCGGGCGAACGTGCCGTTCTGGATCTCCCAGAGAACCTCGGCCATCGCGGCACGGGTCTCATCGGTGACGATGCGGGGGCCGGTGACATAGGCGCCGTACTCGGCGGTGTTGGAGATCGAGTCGAACATCTTGGCCGATCCGCCCTCGAACATCAGGTCGATAATGAGCTTCATCTCATGCAGGCACTCGAAGTACGCGATCTCAGGCTGATAGCCGGCTTCCACAAGCGTCTCGAAGCCCGCTTTCATGAGCTCGGTCACGCCACCGCACAGCACAGCCTGCTCGCCGAACAGATCAGTCTCGGTCTCCTCGGAGAACGTGGTCTCGATGATCGCGGCACGCGCGCCACCGATGCCGGCAGCCCACGAAAGCGCGATATCTTTGGCGTTGCCGCTGGCGTCCTGGTAGACGGCGATCAGGCACGGCACGCCGGAACCCTCGACGAACACGCGGCGCACCATGTGACCGGGACCCTTGGGGGCGATCATGATGACATCGATGTCAGTGGGAGGCTCGATCTGGTTGAAGTGGATGTTGAAACCATGCGCGAACGCCAGCACCTTGCCCGCGGTCATGGACTCATGGATCTCCGAGTAGTACGTGTGCGCCTGGGTCTCGTCGGGAGTCAGGATCATGACGATGTCGGCTTCCTGAGCAGCCTCACGCGGGGTCATGACCTTCAAGCCGGCCTCTTTGACCTTGTCCCAGCTCTTTGAGCCGGGGCGCAGGCCAACGCGTACGTCGCAACCCGAATCATGCAGGTTGAGTGCGTGGGCATGACCCTGTGAACCGTAGCCGATGACGGCGATCTTGCGCTCGCGCACCCACTTGAGGTCGCAATCCTTCTCGTAGTAGACGATAGCCATGATGCCCTCCTGATAAATGCCCGGTCCCCCGGGATTGCTCTGACTGTGTTGTTACTGCGGGTCTTTCGAGCCACGTGCAAGGGCGATCTTGCCCGTGCGCGCCAGCTCCTTGATGCCATATGCGCGAAGCAGGTCCTCCATGGCGGCCAGCTTGTCGCCGGCACCGGTCGCCTCGATCGTCAGACTGTTCTTGCCCACATCGACGATCTTGGCGCGGAAGACGTTGGCGATCTCGATGATCTCGTGACGCCGCTCAGGCGGCGCGTTCACCTTGAACAGGACGAGCTCGCGGTCGATCATCTCCTTGGGATCCAGGTCCTGGATCTTGAGCACATTGATGAGCTTGTGCAGCTGCTTGGTGACCTGCTCCAGCGGAGTGTCTTCAGCCGAGACCACGATGGTCATCCGCGAAAGCGTCGGGTCTTCGGTGATACCCACTGCGAGAGAGTCGATGTTAAAGCCCCTTCGGGCGAACAGCGACGCCACGCGCGTGAGTACGCCGGGCTTGTTCTCTACGAGTACTGACAGTGTGTGATGCATCTACTCCCACACCTCCTCAAGCAGCTCGCCATCGAGCATCTCGGACACGGGACCTCCCGGGATGCCGCCAAGCATCTCGTCGATAGAGCCTCCGGGTGCGACCATCGGCCATACGCACGCCTCTTCGGTGACCCTGCAGTCGACGACAGCCGGGCCGTCATAGTCGAACGCCTGCTGCAATGCAGCGTCGACCTCCTCGGCAGTGGTCGCCCTCACGCCGAGACATCCATAGGCCTCGGCAAGCTTCACAAAATCAGGCGAATCCTGGCCCAGGATCGAAGATGCGTACCGCTTGTCGTAGAACAGCTCCTGCCACTGATGCACCATGCCCAGGACACCGTTGTTCAAGATGACGACTTTGACCGGGATACGGTTGATGAACACGGTCGCCAGCTCCTGGCTGTTCATCTGGAAGCTGCCGTCTCCGGCGATATCGATGACCAGATGCTCAGGGCGTCCCACCTGCGCGCCCATCGCCGCCGGGAAACCGAAGCCCATAGTCCCGAGTCCGCCGGAGGAGACCCACGTCCTCGGCTCGCGGATCTTGGTGTACTGGCAGCCCCACATCTGGTTCTGGCCTACCTCGGTGCAGATGACCGTGGGACGGTCTTTCGTGAGTTCCCGGATGCGCTCCACCACGTACTCAGGCATAAGGACGCCGTCTGCAGTGTGATAGTGGAACGGGAAGCGGTTGCGCCAGTCATCGATCACGCGCATCCAGGCATCCGTGCGGGGCTCAGCGCCCATCTTGCGCAACTCGTCGATGATCGCCGAGAGGCCATTGGCCGCGTCACCGACGATAGGCACGTCCACGGCCTTGTTCTTGCCTATCTCGGCGGGATCGATGTCCAGGTGGATGACCTTGGCCTTGGTAGCGAACGCGGCGAGCTTGCCGGTCACGCGGTCATCGAACCGCACGCCAACGCCGATGAGCAGGTCCGTCTCGGTGATGGCGTAGTTGGTGTACTTGGCGCCGTGCATTCCAGGCATACCCACGAACAGGTGATGATCCTCGGGGAACGCACCCTTGCCCATCAGCGTGGTGACCACGGGTAGCTGCATCAGCTCCGCAAGCTCCTTGAGCTCTTTCCATGCTCCCGAGGAGAGCACGCCGCCGCCCGCGTACAGCAACGGCTTGCGAGCCTTTGCAATGAGCTGGGCAGCCTGCTTGATCTGTTTGCTGTGCCCTTTGTACGTGGGCTTGAAGCCAGGGATATTGACCGGCCGGGAGTAGTCAAAGTCCAGCTCGCCCTTGCTGACATCCACAGGCAGATCGATCAGCACCGGGCCGGGACGACCCTGCGTGGCGATATGGAACGCCTCTTTGATGACGTTCGGCAGCTCAGCCGACTCCTTCACCAGATAGTTGTGCTTGGTGATGGGGATCGTGATGCCCGTCATGTCCGATTCCTGGAACGCGTCGGTGCCGATGACGTGCGTGGCAACCTGAGCGGTGATGATCACCATGGGGACTGAGTCCATGAACGCGTTGGCGATACCGGTGACCGTGTTCGTTGCGCCCGGTCCGCTGGTGACGATGACCGCCGCCGGCTTGCCGGTGACTCGCGCGTAACCGTCCGCGGCATGGACAGCCGCTTGCTCGTGCCTCACAAGGATCGTCCTGGGACTCTCGACGTCGTAGAGAGCGTCGAATATGGGCAGCGCCACGCCACCCGGGTAACCGAAGATAACCTCGACGCCCTCGGCCTGCAATGACTTCACCAGAGCTTCTGCGCCTGTGATCCTCATCTCGTCACCTCCTGGGTCGTTCTGCGTTTGCCTGGCTGGTTGTTCACGAAAGCACCGCCCCTTCGTCCGCGCTGGACACGAAGCGGGCGTAGCGCGCCAGGTATCCCGTGGAGACCTTGGGAGCGGGAGCCGTCCACGCGCGTCGGCGCATGGCGAGCCTCTCCTCGGTCACATCAAGGGTGAGCGAGCCCGCATCGATATCGATCTCGATGATGTCACCCTCCTCCACCAGCGCCATCGTGCCTCCGTCCGCCGCCTCGGGCGAGACGTGCCCGATGGACGCTCCGGATGTGGCGCCACTGAAGCGGCCGTCGGTGATGAGCGCGACGCTGCCGGCCAGACCGATGCCCTTGACCGCCGAGGTAGGCGCGAGCATCTCGCGCATCCCCGGTCCGCCCTTAGGACCCTCGTAACGGATGACGACAACGTCGCCGGGGACGATCTTGCCGCCGAGGATCGCCTCGACCGCATCCTCCTCGGAATCGAACACCCGCGCCGGGCCGGAATGCTTGCGCATCTCGGCGGCTACGGCCGACTGCTTGACCACACCGCCGCGCGGTGCAAGGTTGCCCTTGAGCACACGAAGGCCGCCCTCGGCGTAGTAGGGCTCATCAACCGGGTGGATGATGCGCCCGTCAGCACCCGCCACGCCCTTCAGGTTATGGCGCAACTTCTCGCCGGTGGCCGTCATGACCGTGTCATCGATGAGATCGTGCTTGGCGAGCTCCGCCATGATCGCGGGAATGCCGCCCACGAAGTACAGGTCCTCCATGTGATACTCGCTCGCAGGCGAGATCCGCACGAGGTTGGGCGTCTTGGCGCTCACATCGGCCCAGTCATCCAGCGTGATGTCGGCACCGGCCTCATGTGCGATAGCAGTGAGGTGCAGCACGGTATTGGATGAGCCGCCGAAGGCCATGTCCAGCGTCATGGCGTTGCGGATGGCGGCGGGTGTCATGATGTCGCGGGCGGTGATGCCCTTCTTGAGCAGCTCCATGACCTGCATGCCTGCATGCTTCGCCAGGCGGATCCGCTCGCTATAGACGGCCGGGATCGTGCCATTACCAGGAAGTCCCATGCCGATGGCCTCGGTCAGGCAGTTCATCGAGTTGGCGGTGAACAGACCGGCGCAGCTGCCGCACGTGGGGCACGCTGCGTTCTCCAGATCGCACATCTCTTCATCGGAGACCGTACCGGCGCTGACAGCACCGACCGTGGAGAACACGGTGTCCAGGTCCACATCGCGACCCTTCCACTTGCCTGCCAGCATCGGTCCGCCCGAGACGACGACGGTAGGGATGTCCAGCCGCGCTGCGGCCATGAGCATACCGGGGATGATCTTGTCGCAGTTGGGGATCATGACCATCGCGTCGAACGCGTGGCCCTGAACGACAAGCTCCACAGAATCGGCGATGACCTCGCGGGACGCCAGCGAATAGCGCATGCCGGCGTGGCCCATCGCGATACCGTCGCAGACGCCGATGGTGGAGAACTCCAACGGGGTACCGCCAGCCATGCGGATGCCCGCCTTGACCGCGTCAGCGATAGCGCCCAGCTGCAGATGCCCCGGGATGATCTCGTTGGATGAGTTGACCACCGCGATGATAGGTCGCGATATCTCTTCATCGGTGAGGCCGTCGGCCTTCAGAAGGCTCCTGTGAGGCGCCCTGGTGAGGCCCTTCTTCATGCGATCGCTCCGAAGCTCCATGCGTCCACCTTCCCCGAAGGGTCGGCGGCTGCCGCACGTGCCGCATGAACGGGCTTTGATTGATGGGATGGTCGAGAAACGACGAAACCGCCGAGAATGCTATCGCCCCCATCAGGGACGAGAGAATCACTCCCGCGGTACCACCCCGTTTGACGCACGAAGAACGTGCGTCCACTCATGCGGCAGGTAACGGATGCCACCGTCCCGTCTTACTTGTACCGGTGCCCTGCGAAGGTCGTCCGCATGCGGGTCCCGGTCCGTTCTTCCGGTCGGCTCAGGGGTGAGTTTCGAGACGTCCAACGCCGGGTTTCCACCATCCCCGGCTCGCTGTGGTAAGGATTGGCCTCTACTGTCCCCATCAAAGCCGTTCTCATATTCAGTTGATCAGGCTGCGAGTATACGGCACAGACGCGTGTGCGACAAGCGCCGCACACGCGTCTGAAACACGCTGAATCACTGGATGTAACCTCGGCCTGAACGCCTTGCCACATCCGCGACAGCTGTTACTCTCCGATGCCCCAGTTCTCGATGACGTAGTCCAGATCCTTGTCACCACGACCGCTGAGATTGACCAGGATCGTGCCCCGCTCCATCTCACGCGCCAGCTTGAGCGCGTGCGCGACAGCGTGCGCGCTCTCGATAGCCGGTATGATGCCCTCCTGACGCGAGAGCTTGAAGAACGCGTCTTTGCAGTCGTCGTCCGATGCGGTCACATACTGCACGCGACCGGTGTCTTTGAGGTAGCAGTGCTCCGGACCGACCCCGGGATAGTCCAGACCGCTCGCGCATGAGTAGACCGGCGAGGGAGAGCCGTCCGCTTCCTGAAGCAGATAGCACTTGAACCCGTGGATGATGCCCTCGGTTCCATAAGACATGGTCGCGGCGTGATCACCGGTGGCAAGTCCGCGACCCAGCGGCTCGACTCCGACGAGATCACAGGGATCATCAAGGAAGGCCCGGAAGATGCCTATCGCGTTGGAGCCACCGCCTACGCAAGCGGTGACGACGTCAGGCAGGTTGCCGGTCATGTCCTGGAACTGCTCTCTGGACTCCACGCCCACCACGTGCTGGAAGTCACGCACCATGAGCGGGAACGGATGCGGGCCCACGACAGACCCGATGCAGTAGATGGAGTTCTCGTAATCGGCAAGGTACGCCTCGAACGCCGAGTCGACCGCTTCTTTGAGGGTCTTGAGACCGTGGCTTACCGGCACCACCTTGGCACCCAGCAACTGCATGCGACTCACATTCGGAGCCTGCTTGGCGATGTCGACCTCGCCCATATGGATCTCACATTCAAGACCGAAGTAAGCTGCGGCAGTCGCCAGAGCGACACCATGCTGGCCGGCTCCCGTCTCGGCGATGACCTTCTTCTTGCCCATGTACTTGGCAAGCAGCCCCTCGCCCATACAGTGGTTGAGCTTGTGCGCACCGGTGTGGTTCAGGTCCTCGCGCTTCAGGTAGATCTGCGCGCCACCATTTGCAAGGGAAAGGCTACGCGCGTGATAGACCGGCGTAGGGCGTCCCTGGAAGTGTTTGCGGATGTAGCGCAGCTCAGCAATGAACGACGCGTCGTTCTCTATCTGACGATATGCGTCCCATATTTCGGCAAAAGGCCCCTCAAGCTGCGGTGGAAGGAACTGGCCGCCCCACTGGCCGAAGTAGCCAGCGTCGCTTGGAACCGTCTCGTTCTTGGTCTGATCAGACATGATGACTTGAGACCTCTCTTCCGTGATCGGAGCCGTCGCCTCGTCGCCGGTGAAGGGCTTTCCCGCCGATGAAGTCCTCCTAGGATACTTCACCACTGGCCATCAATCACAGATTCATTGCATCCAATACGACCGGCTGGCACATAGAGCGCCGACTCGGCCACACAATAGAGATGGCCCGGCTCCTAAGAACCGGACCATCCATTCACCTCGTCTTACGCGTATCTCTGACGATCTACCTCGAACGATGCGGTTGGCTGCCGTGACAAGATGTGCATCGCATGTCGCCCGAAGCCACAGCCGCCACCGTAGCGGGATCTTCTGTTTGGTGACACACGGCGCACGTGAACCCCCGATTGGCATGCTCTGTGTCTAGATACATGCTGTGACACTTGCTGCACCCACGCTGATTCACACTTGCAGCACTGTGCAGCGTATGGTGGGCGCTCTCCGTGAGAAGCGCGGTATGACATGAGTCGCAACCCGTCAGGCCGTCATCGACCGCTGCAGCAATACCCGTTGCGACCGCCGGGCCATGACACAGTGCGCAGGTGTTCTCCGGTTCCCACTTGTCATGCTCTTCAGCGAGCTCATTGGTGAGATGGCAGCCCGTCGAAGTACAGCCGCTCATGCTCCAGGTGCTCGTATGCTCCGCCGCCAGGTCACCATGCTGATCATGACAACCACTGCAATCGGGTGAAGCCACGAAGTCCGGCTTGTCTCCATAGACGCGCACACCCTGTACGAACACGTAGCTCCAGAGGTATGTCGATCGACCGCTGTTCTTAACGACAAGCGTGTGCTCTCCATAGGGCAAGTCCTTGACGACGGAGATGTTCTTGTCAAAGCCCCATGTGCCGATGAAACAGTCGGCCGTCTTCCTCAAGACTCCGTCCAGGTAGATCTCCGAGATTCCCCCGGTATTCGTGCGCTGACCCACCCACGAAAGCCCGGTACCCGTGAAGGTGAGCTGGAATGATGCCGTACCGGACGACGAATAGGTATATGACCCGCCCAGCACGTTGGCGTTGGTGGCCGTTGTCCACTCCCCTGCATACTGCAGCTCACTGTCATCGACAAAGTAGCCCGGAGCCACGCCAGCATGACAGCCCGATGCAATGCATGCGCCCTGCTCGTAGGCACTGTAGTCGGCCCAAGAGAGCAGGTTGCCAACTGGAACACCACGCGTGAGAACGCTTGTCTCCTCCTCAACAACGTCTCCCACCTCAGGATCACCGGCAACCCCATGTGCGCCGTGCGCAACATCGGAAGAGTGACATGCATCGCATGCAGCAGGCGCATGACAGCCGGCACACTTGGGACGGTAATCGGCAAGCTCGGCCATCCAGCCACGGTTCGTGTGAATCCGATGGAGTTCTTCCGCCGACGTGTAGACGGACACGTCCGAGTTGAAGTAGCTACCAGTGGCCACGGCATCAGGAGTGGTCTGAGACACCCAGAAATCCGTCCGAGTACCCCAGTCCCAACGGCCATGACAAAGCTGATTACAGGTCTGATCGGCATTGTGGACAGGATGCGGTGAGATCCAGTGACACTTCACGCAGGCTGTCGTCTTGTCCACTGAGCCAACCGTGAAGTCGACTGTCACCCCCGTGACCACAGACCCGGAACCATGGCACTCAAGACAGTCCTGATTCATGCTCTCCCCCGCCGCAGGCAGGACGGTGGCTGAAGCGGCCATCGGAATGCACAGGCCGATCGCAAGACAAAGGATCGCAAGAGCAAGGATGTAGCGTCGTCTGTTCATCAGAAATGAACCTCCCCGTCGTCTGCTGCCTTCCCAGGCACGCGGTGTCGGCATGTCCACCCCCGGACATGAAAACGCCGACTGAAACGATCAGCCGGTTGCACCACTGGCTCCCTGTCGTCCAGGTGCCCACATACAGACGACAGTTCAACGCCGCAGACCATCACCGCACCGGGACCCTTTGGCCCCTAGCCCGACGCGGATACTGACCATCCTGTAATCCTCCTTATGTTTCTTCAATACCCTGGTGGGCATTTCTCGCTAATTATGAACGAACATAAGTCCGGCCTGAGCACGCCCCCTTGTCGATCCCGGGTACCTACCCCTAAAGCCATTTCACGGATGGGGATCAATGCAGATCGCACTGGTCTACGACAGTCGTCTGAGCCGATACGACCTGGGTCCGCATCACCCGCTGAGGCCTGAACGCGTCTCTCGGTCTGTCGAGCTCATGTCAGCATTCGGACTGCTGAACACAGCGATCCGGACGATTCCTTCACGCCTTGCGTTGGACGAAGAGCTGCAGCTGTTTCACACCCCCGGCTACGTCCGGGCAGTAAGAGACGCGGACACTGCGGAGAGAAGCATGCTGCTCGCGCACGGACTGGGCACCGCCGACAACCCCGTGTTCCCCGGGGTGCACGAAGCGGCGGCTCTGGTCGCGGGTGCCGGCATTGTGGCGATGCGAGAAGTCCTTGATGGCGTCACGCCGCGCAGCTTCAGTATCGCGGGCGGGCTTCACCATGCGCACGCGAATCGTGCCGCAGGCTTCTGCGTCTACAACGACGTCGCGGTCGCGATCGCCGATGCGCTCTCCCGCAACCTGCGTCTTCGTATCGCCTATATCGATATCGACGCACACCACGGTGACGGCGTTCAGGAGGCCTTCTACGCCGAACCCCGCGTGCTGACGGTCTCCATCCATGAATCCGGCAGGTCCCTGTTCCCCGGCACGGGCTTTCCCGATGAACGCGGAGACGGCGACGCGCTGGGGACCTCAGTGAACGTCCCACTGCCTCCCGAGGCGACCGACGCGTGCTACCGACTCGTTTTCAACACGGTCATCGAGCCCGCGGTCCAGGCGTTCGCCCCTGACCTCATCGTGCTGCAAGCAGGGTTCGACACCCATCACGCCGACCCCCTCACCTCGCTTGGCATGACGCTCCCCGGATACCACTGGCTGACGCAGTCCATCGTGACTCTCGCCGATGATCTTTGCGGCGGTCGCACCGTCGCATTCGGCGGCGGCGGCTATTCCTGGGAACATATCGTTCCCCGCGCATGGTCCATGCTGGCCGCAATGCTTGCCGGGGTGTCGCTCCCGCCCTCGCTCCCTCCTGCATGGCTGTCAGCCCAGGTGAGCGCCGGTATCGATGTCCCCCACCTGCTGGACGAAGACGAGTGGGTCCCACCCCGGGACGAAGACGTCCTTCTCGGCTTGACGGAGCGCGCTATCCACGAGGTTCACAGCGGACCTCCGTTCCGATAGGCGCCACCGCCGTGCGCGAGAAGATGCCGTTTGTCAGCCTGAGGTGGGATGAACGCCCTCGGGGGTAGATTCGTACTGAGGACCCGTCTTGCGGGGAGGGGTGATGCGATATGAAGATCCGCAAGGCAATCCTGGCCATCGCACTAGGGGCGGCGATGGTGCTCACAACGGTCTCGCCGGCGTTCGCGCATGGCGGCGGTGGCGGAGAACCCGGATGGGGATGGCAAGACGCACCCGGCGTCGTATCCCCCGGTGCCCCCTGGTCGGGCAGATAGTAGCCACGATCGCACAAAGCCCCCGCCACGATCGACTCGTGACGGGGGCCTGCTGATCATCATGAAGGCAGTACGGGTGCTAGAGCTTCTCGATCAGCGCGTCAGCGTATGCCTGCGTGCCCACCGAGCCCTCGGTGCTGCCGGTGTTCGTACGGCGGATGTCGTAGGTGACCTTCTCGCCCTCGGCGAGCACGCTCTGAACCGCCGCAAGGATGCGGTCGGCGGCATCCCGCTCACCCAGATGGTTGAGCATCAGTGCCGCCGAGAGGATCAGCGCGGTGGGGTTGGCCATATCCTTGCCGGCGTACTTGGGTGCCGAGCCGTGGACCGGCTCGAACACAGCGTAGTCGGCGCCGATGTTGGCACCCGGTGCCATACCCAGCCCGCCGATAAGCCCGGCCGCAAGGTCGGAGACGATATCGCCGTAGAGGTTGGGAAGCACAAGAACGTCCCACCAATCCGGGTGAAGCACAAGCTGCATGCAAGTGGCGTCGATGATGTAGTCCTCGAACTCGATACCCGAGTCCGCGTACTCCTCGACAACCTCGCGCGCCACTTTAAGGAACAGACCGT
>JAFGVD010000037.1 GCA_016938135.1 Coriobacteriia bacterium | reverse complement strand
GGTCTCCCGAATCGGTGACTACATCCAGGGAACGAGGCTTGTCTATCCCATGGAAGGCGGCGCGATGCGATTCCGTACCCGTTCCGTGGACTGCGTCCTTCAGTCCGCCGGTTTTGCCCGGTAGGCCGGAGGGATGAGCAAGGCACGACGGCGCAGGGCCAAGGACTGGGCACGGTTGGTCGGCGAGTGGGAGCGCAGCGGACAGGCAGCTGGAGAATTCGCGGCGGCACGCGGGTTACGACCGAGAACACTGGTGTGGTGGCGGTGGCGACTGCGCCGCGGGAGGAAGGCGTCCAACGCGGCGAGGCGTGGTTCGGTCCAGCTGGTGCGTGTGCAAGTTCAGGATGACCGCGCGGCAGAGGCTAGCACGGGGGACGGGGAGCTGGCGTGGGAGGTGGTGGCGCCGACGGGGCACGTGCTGCGGGTCTACGGGAGAGAGGCCGAGCTGGTGCGTGAAGCACTGGCAGCTCTCATGGGCGTGGGTCGACGGTCATGATGCGCCTGCCCGGGACGATCTACGTCGCAACCGAACCGGTCAACCTGCACCTGTCGTTTGACCGTCTCGCGGGCATCGTGCGGCAGCAACTCGGAGGTGACCCGCGCGGGGAGGCGGCTTACGTGTTCCATAATCGCAGACGGACACACGCGAAGATTCTCTGGCACGACCATTTCGGATACTCCATTGTGTACAAGCGTCTCGATCGCGGGGTGTACCGGATCCCGTTGGCGATTCCGGCGGGTGCAACGAGCGTCAGAGCGAGTCGTCGCGAACTGGAGCTTTTGCTCGAGGGCATCGATCGCAGGGCGCTGGCAGCGGCACGACGCACGGCGAAGCGTTCCGGCAAACCGAGCGCGCAGCGGCGCCGATCGGACGGTGGCTCTGGCGAGAGAAGACCGATCGGCTATCCGATCTGAGAAGCCTCATAGATCGGACAGCCGATCTTTCGAGAATACAATTGAGGGGCTTGCAGGAGATCGCGGTCACTGATAGTGATGTCTGCATCTCGAGCATGACGATCTGCGAACGTTGCCAAGTGCTCAGCGAGGCCCTGGAGAAGGCCTCGGCTCGCAATGGGGAGCTGGAGCAACGGGTCGCACGACTGGAGGCGGAGCGGGCGGAGTTCGAGGCGCAGCTTGCCGAGATGAGCAAGCTCTGCGAGCTGCAGCAGGCGGATCTGGACCGGTACAAGAAGGCCTATGAGGCGTCGCGTCCGAATCATCCCGAGCGCGCACCGCGCGAGCAGCTGCAACTCGCCTTCGAGCGAGTGCTGGAGACCTTCGGAATCGAAGCGCCGGCGAACGACAGTGAGCGGGGTGATGACACCGACGCCAACAGTGCCGAGGGCGAGGCACCGAGAGGCAGGGGGCGAAACAGCAAGCCGAAGAAGCGTCATCCGCACGGACGGCGTAACCTCGAGCTGATGAACCTGCCCATCGTCGAGCAGCGGCTCGAGCCGGAGGAGGTCACCGCGGCAGGCGGCGTCGGATTCAAGCTCATTGGTGAAGAGGTTTCGGAGCGAGTCGCCCGTCGCCCTGCGCAGTGGGTGTGCTTGCGCGTCGTGCGGCTCAAGTATGTCGCCATCGAGGCCCTCACCGAACCGGACAAGGGTCTGAAGGATTCTCGGCAGGAGGGCGACGCAGGTAGCGACAATTCCCGCGGCAGCAGCATCAACGGTGAGTCGACGACGTACGTCGAGCTTGCGTGGGAGCCGGACACCAGGATCCTGATGGCGCCCCTGCCCGCGGGTCTCTGGCCGAACGTGATGGCAGACGTGAGCGCCATCGCACACATCATCACCTCGAAGTACGACGACTTGTTGCCGCTGAACCGGCAGCAGAACATCAGTGCGCGCGATGGCTTCATGGTCCCGAAGTCGACGCAGTGCGGCTGGTTGAAGGCAGCCGACGAGTTCTGCGCTCCGGTGGTCGATGCGATGTTCGAGGACTCACGCAACAACGCCTTCGTGATCGCGACGGACGCGACCAGCGCACCCGTGCTACCCCCTCGACTCGATGACGAGGCAAAGGCAGAGGCAGCGCGGCTATGGCCGGTGGAGCGGAGGAAGTGCGAATCCTGGCACATCTTCGTGTTCATTGCCGATCGGGACCACGTCGTGTTTCGCTACGACCGCGAGCACAACGGCAAGGTTTTCGCGAAGCTGCTAGACGGCTACCACGGACATCTGTTGGCTGACGCCGCTTCGGTCTTCGATGTGCTGTACCGGGAGCACGGGATGACCGAGCACGGCTGTTGGTTCCACTGTCGGCGACCCTTCTATCGTGCCCTCGAAACCGACCCATTACGGGCGCTTGAAGCGCTGTCGCTCATTGGAAAACTCTTCGAAGTCGACAGGGAACTTCGGGCACAGAAGCTCGACCTTGCGACCTTCACCCAGCTACGGGCCGAACGCGCTGGGCCGATCTTGGCCTTGCTCGACCAATGGATCGAGCTCAATCGCGATAGAGTGGACCCACGCAGTCCGCTGGAGGCCGCGGTCACGTACTACACGAATCAGCGCGATGCACTTCGCCGCTTTCTTGAGGACGGGCGGATCCGTCTCGACAACAACGAGTCGGAAGGTGCGCTTCGCAAGCTGGTCGTGGGCCTATCGAACTGGGTGTTCTTCGCGAACGAGACCGGCATCCGCTGGTACACGACCTTCCGGTCACTGATCGCATCCTGCATGCTCCATCGTCTCAACCCGGAGATCTATCTCGAACAGCTGCTGAGGCTCGTGCCGCATTGGCCGAAGCATCGCGTGCTCGAGCTTGCCCCGAAGTACTGGGCTCGCACCGTCGCGAACCTCGACCCCAAGTGGCGTGCGATACTGGAGCGCCCGTGGGAGCCCGGAGTGATCGCGTCAGCTGAGCTAGAACCCGGCAGGAACATCGCAACACCGGTGAACAGAGCGGCTTGAGGCCTCACTTCTGGCCCGTGTCAGTGCTACGAGCCCAGCGCTCTATGACGCGCTCAAGAAGCTGATGCGTTTGCTCCTCGAGCATCAGCGCCATGCTGTTGAACGGCGGCCACAAGACCTCGCGTACGAAACCCGCGGGTGCATCCACGCAAAGGGTCGTGGAGCGCTTTCGCGGCGCTCGATACACCCGAAGACCATAACGATTGCACACGAGCGCCAGCAGGTGCTGTGTCGCGGCCGTAGGTACCGATAGCGCGTGCTTCTTGTCAGGCTCCCGCTCGCGCCACCGCCGGAGCTCCGCGCGCGGATCGCCGGCCACGCTCTCACGCCAGATCTGCTCGAGCTTCGATACGAGTGCGTCCTCGTCCATGTGCCCGCTTGTCGCGCTGGCGTGGGTTGGCGTCCATCGGGACGCTAACCCCCGCTGAAATGGCCCCGTTTGCAGGGGACCCGGACGCACGTACAGTCGCCCGCGCGACGATCAGAGCACGCTCCCACCGACCGGTCACGATGCGGTCGGCGGAACGGGTACTGGACGACTGGTAAGATTTTGGCAAACCGCCCCGGAGCTACCTGGACTCGTCGCGCTCAGCTTGAGCAAGACGATGAAAACGTACCCGG
>JAFGVD010000036.1 GCA_016938135.1 Coriobacteriia bacterium | reverse complement strand
TTGAACCTGCGACCCCTTGACCCCCAGTCAAGTGCGCTACCAAACTGCGCTACAGCCCGACGTGCTACCGCGTGGGCAGCGAGTAACCATACTAAGGCTCTATGCGCGGGGGTTCAAGTCGCATCAGCCTATCATCTTCAGCAAATATGGATACGGGTTCACCGCACCGGACATATCGATCTGAAAGTGAAGGTGCGGCGCGCTGGCGCTGGCATTGCCGGTTGAACCTACGGTGCCGATGACATCGCCGGCTTTCACGGCACCGGAAGCGACATCCATGCTCTGCAGATGCGCGTAGTAGTAACGCGTACCGTCCTCTGCAGTGAGCCATATGGTGTTGCCACCCAGACTGTTGGTGCCGGACTGCACGGTGCCGTCTTTCACGGCGACCACAGGCGTGCCGGCTGCAGCCATGATGTCTGTCCCCTGGTGGCTTCTGCCACCACTACGGGCGTAGCCCCAGCTATCGATGTAGCTGTTCTCTCCGGCTACAGGGAAGATGCCATACTCCTTGATGGCTGCGGCACGTGCGGCGGCCTCGGCGGCTGCCTTCTCGGCAGCGATTCGTTCAGCCTCGCGCTCCTCGGCCTGTTCCAGGATCGTGCGCGCATACTCCGCGTCCTCGGCAAGGACCTCGGCTATGAGCGATGCGGATGCAAGCTCATCAGCCGCGGCGTCCCGGCGTTCCTGGAGCTCGGTGAGCTGCAGACCCGCTGCCACTATCGCCCCCGCCTCAATGGCGTACGGCTCATAGACCGGTGCAAGATAGACCTTCACAAGGTCCACCGCTATCTGGGTGATGCCCTCTGGCTGAAGTCCCTCAGCAATGGCGATACGCGAATCAAGAACGGCGATATCCGTCTCCAGCTCGGCGATACGTTGATCGACGGTGATAACGGCGGACTCCGCACGCTCCAGGCGTGCTTCCGCGTCAGTGACGGTGGTGAGCAACAGCGGTTCGACCTCTACTGCATACGCGTTGGCTGGCAACGCGATGGCGGCTGCTGTCAGCACCGCCGCGATGGTAGGCGCGATGCGCCATTTCGTCTTACTCATAAGCCTCCGTGGCCGGGTTCATTGCCGCCCAAAACCCGTCCGGAAACCGGATCGGGCGATGGGCACGGGAATCACACTACGCAAGTGCGATGCCAAACCCGCGGAGCAGATGTGGAGATGCCGTGAGGCTGTGAGCAGCGCTTTAGTCCTTGCGACCGCCGCGATAGATCACTACGTCGATGTCTTCGATGGTCATCAGCCCGTCGCCGAACATGGCCGAGAAGACCGCAGTCAGCGCTGTGATCCGGGACTCGACGTCGATCACCTGGACGACAACGGGAAGATCGGATGACATGCGCAGAAGATGCTCGGCATGGATCACGCTGGTGGCACCGAACCCTTCGATCCCGCGAAGGACCGTGGCGCCGGCGCAGCCCGCGATGCGCGCCTGATCGACAAGCGCGGTATACAGCGGCTTGCCGTCGTACTGTTCGCTCTCGCTCACATAGACCGACAGGCGCTTGGCCTTGCCGTCGAGTTTGATAGGGGGAACCATGACTCTCATCCTCTCTTTGCTTCAAGGAGCGCGGCGACCCTATCCAGCAGGTCCCGCGCGATAGCCGGCTTGCCAAGCACTGGTGACTCATCCACAGCAGCGCCGGTCACGAAGTACACCTTGTTATGGTCCGTGCCGAAGCCCATCGAGGGGTCGGACACATCGTTTGCCACGATGACATCAGCGTGTTTAGCCGCCAACTTGCCCTGAGCGTTGGCGATCACATCGGTCGTCTCGGCGGCAAAACCGACCAGGATCGCTCCCGAATCCATCCCGCCAAGCTCAGCGAGGATGTCGGGGTTGCGCTCAAGTCCGATGGATGCGGGCGCGTCTGTCTTCTTGATCTTCTCGGCAGACATGGCCGCCGGACGGAAATCGGCCACCGCGGCTGTCATGATGGCGACGTCAGCACTGCTGAAACGAGCGAGGACCGCGGCGCGCATCTGCAGAGCGGTCTGGACACGGACGACCTCGCAACCGAACGGGTCCGGCAGCGAGACGGGGCCGGTCACGAGCGAGACGCGCGCTCCGCGACGGGCGGCCTCCTCGGCGATAGCGAAGCCTGTCTTGCCCGAGGAGTGATTGCCGATGAAGCGCACCGGGTCGATAGGCTCTTGCGTACCCCCCGCGGTCACCAGGACATGTGCACCCGCAAGGTCCCGGCAGCGACGCGCCTCCACCTCGATAGCATCCGCGATGGCGTTGACGTCGGCTAGGCGTCCCTCCCCCACATCGCCGCAGGCGAGTTCACCGGTACCGGGCTCGACGAAGACCGCTCCGCGCGTGCGGAGCGTCTCGACGTTGCGCCGGGTGGTCTCCTTGCGCCACATGTGGGTGTTCATGGCCGGAGCGATCACGAGCGGCGCCTCGGTAGCAAGCGCCGTGGTGGTGAGCATGTCGTCAGCACGGCCCTGCGCGAGCTTGGCGATCACGTTGGCGGTACATGGCACGATGGCGAAGACATCGGCCTCCTCGGCAAGTGATATGTGATGTACTTTGCTGTGGGGCTCATCGGCCCACAAAGAGACAGCCACGGGTTCGCCGGTGAGGGTACGGAATGTGAGTGGCGTGACGAAGCGCGTTGCGGCCTCAGTCATGACGACCTTCACGCAAAAGCCGCTCTTCTGCAGGCGCCTGACGAGCTCGCAGCTCTTGTATGCGCCGATACCGCCGGTGATACCGACGACGATCACTGGTTTTCCGCGTGCCATGACTCCTCCTTAAGGCACACCAGAGTACACCTGAAAGCCTATCATGTCGCGTGCATACACCGCCGCTACGTGCGACGATTGGGAAGGTACCCAGGGGACAGGCAAGCGAACGAGGAGGACACCGATGTCAGAGGGGAAGGACCGCCGCGGGCGGGAACTGCGTGTGAAGATCGGGGGCGAGGCCGGATTCGGCATCAAGTCGGCGGGACAGACGCTGGCCCGCGTGTTCATGGACGCCGGCCTGAACATCGCCGATCTGACCGAATACCCATCACTCATCAGGGGCGGTCACAACAACTACTTCCTGAGGGTCAGCAAAGACCCCGTCTTCAGCCACGTTGAAGAAGTCGACGTGCTGGTGGCGCTGAACCGCGAGAGCGTCGACCTGCACCTGGACGAACTTGTGGAGGGTGCGGCTGTCATCTTCGACCCCGCCGACGTCTCCACCACCGGCTGGCTGCCCTCGGGCAAGCTGCGTCCCGTCCCGGTGCCGCTCAAGGAGTTCGCGCGGCAGGCCGGCGGCACGATCATGCGCAACACGGTCGCCCTGGGCGCCGTACTGGCGCTGGTGCACTTCCCGCTTGAAGGGCTGGCCGAGTCACTGCGCGAGCAGTTCGCGCACAAGGCGCCCGAGGTCGCCGAGAGCAACATCGTCGCCGCGGCGCTGGGCTACCAGTATGTCTCGCAAAACGTCCCCGACTTCTGGCTGAAGCCGCGCGGCATCAAAGGCGCACCCAAACGGCTGCTCATCGATGGCAACGAGGCCATCGGCCTTGGCGCGCTGGCGGCCGGTATCGGCTTTTACGCCGCATATCCCATGACGCCCGCGTCCTCCATCCTGCACTTCATGGCGAAGCACGAACGCGACCACGGAGTGGTCATCAAGCACACCGAGGACGAGCTTGCGGCCATGAACATGGTGGTAGGCGCATCGTTTGCCGGCGCACGCGCTATGTGTGCGACCTCCGGCGGCGGCTTCGCGCTGATGAACGAAGCGCTGGGCATGGCCGGCGTAAGCGAGTCCGCCGTGGTAGTGGGCGTGATCACCCGCCCGGGCCCCGCAACGGGACTGCCGACCTGGACCGAGCAGTCCGATCTGCGCTACGTCATCCACGCCGCGCAGGGCGAGTTCCCGCGCGTGGTGCTGGCGCCGGGCGACCAGGCCGAGAGCTTCGAGCTTGCCTGGAAGGCGTTCAACCTCGCCGATCAGCTCCAGACGCCCGTCATCATCCTGGGCGACAGTTACCTCTCGGACAACCGCCGTTCTATCCCCTACCCCGACCTGGACTCCATCACCGTGGACCGCGGCAAGCTGGTGACCGAGGGCGATGTGGCCCCGCACCCCGAGGCGCTGGGCGGAAACGGCGAGTACCTGCGCTTCAAGCTCACCGAGGACGGCATCTCGACGCGCGTGCTCCCCGGCGTTGAGGGCGCGCTGCAGCTGGGCAACTCCTACGAACATGACGAGTACGGCTACGGGCAGCTTGGTGAACCCGCCGAGACCCGTATCGCGCAGAACGAGAAGCGCATGCGCAAGCTCGATCTTGCGCGGACTCTGGTGCCGGGCCCCAACTACTTCGGCGTGGCGCCCGCCGACGCCGACATCTCGGTGCTGTGCTGGGGGTCGACTGTGGGCCCGCTGCGCGAAGCAGCGCTATGGCTTGCCGAGGAGGGCGTGGCCGTGGCGATCATGCAGGTCGTCACGATGTGGCCTTTCCCCGCGCTTGAAGTGGCGGACTTCATCGGCGACGCGAAGCGCACCATGATCGTGGAGGGCAACTTCACCGGCCAGCTTCAAGGGCTGGTGCGCGAGCAGTGCCTGCTGGACGTCGACCACTCGCTTCACCGCTACGACGGAAGGCAGTTCTCGCCGGAACGCATCGTTGCGGGGATCAAGGAGGTGCTTGCAGATGCCTAAGGTAGCTGACTTCGAGACCGCACTCACGCCAACCTGGTGTCCCGGCTGTGGCAACCATGCAATGTGGCGGGCGCTCAAAGAGACGCTCGAGGAACTTGAACTCCCGTGGACGGATTTCGCGATGGTATGGGGTATCGGCTGCCACGGCAACGGTGCAGACTTCTTCCGATGCCAGGGCTTCCACAGCCTGCACGGCCGGGCGCTCCCCGTGGCGACCGGCATCGCGCTCTCCAACCCCGACCTCAAGGTCATCGTGGAGATGGGTGACGGCGACGGTTACGGCATCGGCGGCAACCACTTCATCCACTCGGTGCGCCGCAACATAGACATGACCGCCATCTTCCACAACAACCAGATCTACGGGTTGACCACCGGACAGGCCTCCCCCACCAGCGACCAGTTCATGAAGACGCCATCCACTCCCGGCGGTGTCATCGAGGAGCCGGTGAACCCGGTAGGCGTGGCGGTGGCCCAGGGCGCGACGTTCGTCGCCCGCGGTTTTGCCGGCGACATCCCCCACCTCAAGGAGCTCTACAAGGCCGCCATCCAGCATGAGGGCTTCGCTGTCGTGGACGTGTTCCAGCCCTGCGTGACATGGAACAAGATGAACACCTTCAAGTGGTTCAGGGACCGCGTCTACAAGCTTGAAGAGCTGGAGGGCTACGACGTCACCGACCGCACGATGGCGTTTGAGACGTCGATGAAGACGTTCCATGAACTCACCTGCGCACCGGACGAGTGCAAGGTGCCTATCGGCATCTTCTACCGCGAAGAAGGCGCCGCAACCTACCAAGACGACCTGCCGCAACTCAAAGCGCCGCTCTACAAGCTCGCCGAAAAGCCCCGCGACATCTCCAAGACGCTTGAGTCCTACGGCGGCTAGCGGCTAGACGAACATCTCCCACCACGCCCGCAGCCGGCGGGCGTGGTGGCCCGGCACCAGGACGATGTGGTTGCCCAGCGGCTCATGCAAGAGCTCGCTCACATGACCGCTACTCAGACGGATCTGAGCCTGGGTACGACAGAGGTTCTCGAAATCGCCTGTTCGCTCGATATCGCCCTGCGCAAGCCAGAGTCGCTCCATGCGGGTGCCACCGATGCGCAGCAGCGTCACGGGACCAAGGGGCAGCTCGCCTTGGATGCCCACACCCTGACCGGACTCGAAGTGACTGCGCAGGCGATAGCTCTCCACCATCTTGCGCGGCACCGTGCAGTGAGCGAGCCATAGCGTGTTCTCGTCCTCGTCCAGCTGGGCGGGATTGGCCATCCACGGTATCTCGCCGAGGAGTGCGTGGACCCACAGCAGTCCCACCGTGCTCACCAGGTCGCCTTCGCAACCGGCGATGAATCCCTCGTCAGTGAGCTCGGCCAGACCGAAGCAGCCGGTCGTCTCAAGGTTCAGCACAAGGTCGAAACAGCGAACGGTGAGCGCGTCGAGAGCGTACTCGTCCACCAGAGTACGCAGCGCAGCGTGCACGCGCGCCACGTCAGCGAGCTCGGACTTGCTCGGCTCGACAACGTCCGTGGCGCCCTCCGCAAGAGAGACGACCGCTTCAGCCACGTCAGCACCGGATATCGCCTCCATGCGCGAGGTCAGCTCCGCGATGGAGATAGGAACCACTGACGGGCCCCACGCATCTTCCACCACGTCGGCGTCCGGTGAACTCGCCACGAGCCAGTCGGAAGGATCGCCGATAAGCCCTATGCGCGAAGTGGCGAGCGTCCGCTGCGCGCGCAGGTCGCCGACCACCTCGGCGATGCGCTCATAGCCGGAGTCATCTTGCGGCCCGCGCAGGTAGACGATATGCCCGCGCTCACCGTCTTGTTTCAGCCTGGCTAAAACCTCCAGCGATGCCGGTAGCGAGTTGTTGCCCGGGTGTGCGATCAAAACGACCGGCTCATCCGGTGCCGTGAGCGCGCGCCTGGCGCGCAGGTCGAGCACCACGCGCTCGGTGCCTCCGGTGGCGACCAGGTACAGCAACGGCGCCGGCGTGTCGAGCTTCTCGGCATCGACACGCTCGCCGCCAAGCGCATTCAGGGCAGCTTCGTATGCCGATACCACGTGCTCCTCTTGCTGGGCGCCCACGTACGGCGGGACAACCGGCACGAATCCAAAACGCAAAGACATGGCTACCTCCAGGCGTAACAGCCGACCGTACTAGCTTACCCAAGCGCGAGCGCAAGGATGCGGCCGGATCTACAGTCCCGGTATCTGCATGTAGGCGCGGAACGTCTCCACGGGGAGTTGCGAGTGCCAGTTCCCGGTGACCACCGCAACCGTGTAGATGAGCATCCACAAGACGACGACCGCGATGGGCCACACCCACCAGGGGAAGCGGAATCTGCCCAACAACCGCGGCTCCAGCGCTCCGGGGACAGGACAGGCGCGCACACAGTCCTGACAGCCATCGCACTCGGCGTGCCGGACGGATCGAAGAGTGTCCACCGCGATGGCGGCATGGCACGACCGCGCGCACTTGCCACAATCGATGCAAAGATCCGCGTCACGCACGATCGTGGTCGGAGACAACGTGCTACATGCACCGTACACGCCGCCAAGCGGGCACAGATAGCGGCACCACACGTTGCCGAACAGCATCATCCCGATGAACGCGGCAGCGATGACCAGCATGTAGACGGGGGTGAAGAAGAGCAAGATCATCTTGACGTCGACGGTGGCGTAGTACGGGAGCTGCTGGAAGCTTGTGGCCTCCTGGATGCTCACAGCGGCAAGCCAGACCATGAGCGCGGCGGCGAGCACATAGCGCACAGAACGCAGCGCTATGTCCAACCAACGGGGAGGTCGGTAGTTGTCCCGGTGCAAGACCTTGCGGCCAAGCCAGGCTGCCGCCTCCCAGACGCTTCCCACGGGGCATATCCAGCCGCAGAAGCCGCGCTTGAAGATAAGCGACGTAGTCAGCGCCCCGATGATGATCACTATGCCGGCGGGCAGTACCGGATCGAACCAGCCGTTCTTGAGCCACAGGAAGAAGCTCATGTAGCTGCCGATGGGCAGCAGACCGGCAACCGCTTCGGGACGCTCGACGAACGGCCCCTGGCCAAGCGCCCATGCGCGGAATGCGAGCAACCGCGAACTGATGTAGACGAAGAAGAGGAAGAACCCTCCTCGCACCAGCAGCCGCGGTCCAACGTGGGAGAAGAGCTTGTCGAGGGAAGCGCGCGAGCCGCGTTTCATGCAGGTGCCTGCCTTCCGTCAGGGTTGTTTGGGAGTGATCGCAGGTTGCCGGACCGACGGACACAAAGGCTGTTCTAACACCGCGCACTTCAAGGGGTCAAGCCACGGATCGCTCACGTCACACGCACGTCATAATGACTTCCGCTATCCTCGGCATCAGGGTTGCTTGTACGACGCAACAGACCAGCGGAGGCCAATGACCATGCGTCGGGCGCTAGCCATGATCGTCATACTCGCCGCGCTTGCGGGTGTCTCGGCATGCTCGGTGCTGAGCGGTGGAAGCGTGGAACTCCCCTCCGGCGTGGTGTATCCCGCCATCACTCCCGACCCGGCTGTCACGCAGGATGTAACCGTCGACTACAGCTTCAGCTTCGAGGGAAAGGAGCAGGCGGTCTCCGTCACGGTGAGCGGCGCCGTCTATGCCGGCGCTGACGTGGCCGAGAAGAGCGTCACCCGGTTTGGGAACGCGCATGAGAACGACTGGATCGAGGAGTACTACCCCGCGTTCGTCAACGAACCGCACCAGGACGCCTTCTACGATGCGCTGCTTGCGCAGACACGCGCGATCAAGGCGTCCATGGGTCTGGACAGCGACCGCTATGTGGAGCTGCTGCTGACGTTCGTGCAGTCGATCGAGTACCGTACGGACCCGGTGGACCTTTCTCCCAAGTTCCCCATCGAGACGTTCGTGGAGCAGTGGGGCGATTGTGACGACAAGACGCTGCTTCTGGCCGGGCTGCTCTCGCGCGAAGACTACGACGTGGCGGTGCTGCTGTTCGAGGCGGAGCAGCATGTCGCGCTTGGCATCCGAAGCGACATCAACGACTACCGGGGAACCGGATATGCGTTTGCCGAGACGACCTCGCCGGGGTTCGTGGGGATGGTGCCCGACGGGCTGGGTGGCGGCATCGCTCTGGTCAGCGAGCCACGCGTGTTCCGCATCGACGGCGGCACCACGCCGTTTACCGCAAGCGACACAGTCGCCTTCATCATGGACCGCGACGTCCAGCTGCAGCAGCTGTCGGTAGAGCTCGGCGAGGCACTGGACACAGCTGACGCCGAACTTGCAGAGCTCAGTGCTCAGGCGAGTTCTCTGAAAGCGCAGCTGGAAGCCTATTCGGCTACCGCGGACACCGCACGCTACAACGAGCTTGTCCCCGAGTACAACGCTGCCGCGGAAGCCTACAACGCTAAGGCGGCAGAACGCAACGAGCTTGCGACGCGCTACAACGACACCGTCAATGCGCGTAGCTACGTATATGATCACCTTGACGACCGTTTTGGAGTGTACCGGTACCTCAGCCGGTGACCGTGCTCTTCACTGGAGCTTCACATCTCATGCGCTTCACGTTCACCTCCTCTTGCAAGACTGTTGATGGGCATTCTGTTATTTTGTGAACGATGTCATCGAACCGGAGGTGGATGTGGCGATCGACAAAGCACCCAGAGGGCCACGCTCAAGGGCCCGGATAGTCAGATGGATCGTGCTTGCAACGGTACTGACAGCCATCACGGTCATCGGCTATCTGCACCAGGTGCTTGCCGTCAACAAACCCCAGGGCGTGGACGCGCTGTGCCCCTTCGGTGGTCTGGAGACACTCGCCTCGTTCATCACCAGCGGCGTGCTCATCCGCAAGATCGCGATGTCGAGCCTAGTGCTCCTTGGAGCCGTCTTGGGCACCGCTGTTGTGTTCCGACGCTCGTTTTGCGGGCAGCTCTGCCCGCTTGGGACGCTTCAAGAGGGGTTTGGCGCGATTGGCCGCAAGCTGATGCGCGGCAAGCGACTGACGATGTCAAAGAGTCTGGATCGCGTAGCGCGCCTGTTCAAGTACGGCGTCTTGCTCGGATTCCTCTCCATCACGTGGGCCACGAGCACGCTGGTCATGCGCAGTTACGACCCGTGGGTGGCCTACATGCACCTGACCACGGCCGAGGTGGCCGAGTACGCCTTCGGCTTCGGTGTCCTTGCAGTGTCGATGGCGGGGTCGATGCTCTACGACCGCTTCTTCTGCAAGTACGCATGCCCCATGGGCGCCTTCCTCGGCCTCATATCAAGGTTCAGCCTCTTCAGAATCCGTCGCAACGCCGAAACATGCATCGACTGCACGCTGTGTGACAAAGCCTGTCCCGTCAACATCGAGGTCTCCTCGGCAGATGTCATCAACAGCGCAGAGTGCATCAACTGCAACGAGTGCGTGAACGCCTGCCCCGTCAAAGACACGCTGGAGATAAGCACCAGCGGTGGAACGCGCCTCTCCCCTGTCGCCATGACGGGTTCGGTGGTTGCTATCTTCGCTGCAGCAATCCTGCTGGGCAGCATCACCGGCGACTTCAGCATCACGAAGCCGACGCTTGCCCAGGAGTCCGGTTCGGCGGCCGGTCAAGGCAACGGCGGTGGCGAAGGGTCGTTTTTGGATACCGGACTGATTCGGGGATCGACACGCTGGAACGAGATCACAGAAGCCACCGGAATACCCGCCGAGACGATCACCGACATCTTCGGGATTCCGGCAGACGACCAGTCCCGTGCGCTCAAGGACTCCACCGAGCTCTACAGCGTTTCACCGGGAGAAGCCCGCGCCTGGGTGGATCTATGGCAGACCGATCGCACCGCGGCCGAGAACTACGTGCCCGGTACGCTACTGAGCGAGGATCACGAAGAATAGCCGGTTACAGACCGACTATGACCCGTCGGCTTGCCACTCCCCACTTCCGGGCATGTCGACTCCCCCCGCAACGCCACATCATGCTAGCTGAAGCACTCACTCATCGGAGAGCACAGTGCTGGACACCGGCACCAACTACGCACCCCGAATCCCGTCACATCCGGGGTATATAGTGGACGGAGTGCCCAGTGGAGTCCGAAGGAGAAGCAGTGAAAACGGTCCTTATGATCATCGCTCCCGAGCAGTTCCGTGACGAGGAGTACGCTCATCCACGCGAGGTCTTGGAGACGCGCGGCGCATCGGTGGTGACCGGAAGCGTAGCGCCGGGACCGTGCATCGGGAAGCTCGGCATGGTCGCTCGCGCCGAGGTGGCGCTTGTCGAGGCGGACTTCGCGGCCTATGACGCAGTGGTCTTCGTTGGCGGCGCCGGGTCCAAGATCTACTTCGATGATCACTACGCGCACAAGCTCGCGCGCGCGATGCACGATAACGGCAAGGTCGTGGCCGCGATCTGCATCGCCCCATCGGTACTGGCGCACGCGGGGCTTCTCGGCGGTGTTCATGCGACCGCTTTCGCCAGCCAGGAAGACGATCTTCGGGAGCACGGAGCCATCTGGACCGGCGCTCCTGTGGAAGTAGACGGCCTGATCATCACCGGTAACGGTCCCGAGGCGGCACGCGACTTCGGCGCCACCGTGGCCGATGCGCTCGACTTGCCCTGACCACCCCACTGAAAGGAACCGCGCATGAAGATGTACCGCTGCCGCATCTGCGGCGAGACCTACCTTGGATACGAGGCCCCGGCCAACTGCCCGTTTTGCGGTGCGCATGAAGAGTTCATGATCATGCCCGAGGAGTACCCTGCGGGTCTTAACGATGTCCCCGTCACCGAGATGGAACGCGTCGACTTGGAGAGCTCCATCGAGCTTGAACGCGCCAACACGCGTTTCTACCTGGGGATGGCTGAGCGCAAGGACAACGACACGCTGCGCTCCGCTTACAAGCGGCTGGCCAAAGTGGAGGCCGAGCACTGCTCGGTGTTCTGCAAGCTTGCCAAGGTGAGCAAGCCGGCGGACCTGATGACCCCGGGCGAGACCGCCGGGTCGTGGGCGTCCGATATCGAGGAGTCGCGCACCCGTGAGAACCGCGCAACGGCCCTCTACGCCGAGTTTGCGGCCAGGGCGACCAACCATCGGTTGAAAGAGGTCTGGGAAGCCGTGAGCGCGGTAGAAGCGGATCATATAGTGCTGGACGACCTCGCCAAAGGGTACATCTAGGCCTCACCCCGCAAGCATGAAGAAAGGCCCGCCGTGGCGGGCCTTTCTTGTGCCTCGATCACGCGGGCGGCTACAGCTCCCGCCTGCTGAACACGAACGCGCCTCCGGCCAGCGCCAGCAACGTCACCACGACCGACGTCACCGACGGCCACAGCAGCGAGGGGTCCTTGCCCATGAGGTAGGAAGACGACGCGGACATGATGCCCGCCGGGCTGTACTCCAGCGCCGGTCCCCACAGGCCCAGCAATGAGAGGACGACCAGTATAAGGATGCCAAGCCCGGCGGAACCGGCCTGCGAGTCCACCAGCGAGGAGAACAGCGTCATCACGCCGAGGAACAGTATCGCCAGGATGAGGAACAGTCCCGTGCTCACCAGGAGCTTCTCGGCAGGGGCCTCGCCGAACATCGCGAGCGTGACGCCCCACGTCACAGCCGTCCCCACCGCCACGGTGCACACCAGCAGCACCAGGTTGGATACGAACTTGGCGAGTACGAATGCCGTCCGCGTGATGGGCTTGGTAAGCACCAGCATCGCTGTGCCCGACTTCTTCTCGCCGGACACCATGCCACCGAAGATGATGATGGCTGCGAACAGAACTATCTGTGACAGGTTCCCGATCCACTCGGCATACGCTTCTAAGAACGTGGGATCCGGGATCTGGATGATCACGCCCGGCTGCTCAGTGGTGACCGTCTTGAGCAGCTCCGGAGTGAACGCCGTCAGTACGGGGCCGCTTATCGCGAAGAAGAGCACGATCCCGGGCAACACCCAGATGCGCCACGTCTTGAAGATCTCACGGAACTCCTTGCGCAGGAACGTCTTGAAACCACCCATCACTGCCCACCTCCTACAAGGTCGACGAAGACCTCTTCAAGGCTGACCTCGCCCGCTTCAAGACGGATAAGGCCGAGGCCGCGCGCCGCCACTTCGGCTGGCACCGCGACGCGCGCAGCCTCGATGTCGCTCACCGTGAGCGTGAGCCCGCGACCGTTGGTGTGCTCGACGCCGGCACACCAGCTTGCCGCCGAGAAGAGACTCGCGAGTTCGTTGCTCTGCGCGGTGACCTCAAGCACGAGCTTCTGCGAGCCGTAGCGCTCCTTGAGCTCGTTGATGGGTGCCTGAGTGACGACCGTCCCCTTGTGCAGGATGGCGACAGTATCGCAGACGCGTTCCACGTCCGAGAGGATATGCGTGCTGAAGAACACCGTGGTACGGCCGGCAAGCGCCGTTATCATGTCGAGCACCTCTTTGCGACCGATGGGATCGAGCGCCGAGGTAGGCTCATCCAGCATGAGGATCTTGGGCGAGTTGATAAGCGCTTGCGCCACACCCAGACGCTGCTTCATGCCGCGAGAATAGCCACCTACCTTCTGTTTGACGCCTGTGAGTCCAGCCAGCTCGAGCAGTGCCTTCACGCGGGCGTCGAGCGCCTCTCCGGCGATGCCGAATAGCCCTCCCGAGAACCGCAGGAACTCCTCGGCGGTCATCCACGGGTAGAAGCCGGGGACGTCCGGCAGGAAGCCGATGTCGGAGCGGACGTCATTATCGACGTCGGTGACATCACGGCCCAAGATCCGCGCCGTGCCCTGATCGGGCGTCGCGAGCCCCGTGAGGATGCGCAGCGTAGTGGTCTTGCCCGCGCCATTAGGCCCGAGGAAACCGAAGACAGAACCCTGCGGCACCTCGAGGTCCACTCCATCAAGCGCGCGTGTCTTTCCGTACACCTTGGTCAGACCGACGATCTCGATCGCCGGAGTGCCTGTGGTCGTCTCGGCCATCGCTACTCCTCCTTGGAGCCGTACAGCAGATCCGCAGCCGCCGCAGCGCGGTCCGCGGGCGCAGCGCCGTTGCCGGGGGCCGTCCCGTCCATCTGGCGCGCGGGGTCAGCCACCGCGGCTGGCTTCTTCCCTGCCACGAGATAGATGATCGCACCGATCATGTTCACGAACAGGATGATGAGAGCCCATATCCACTTCTTTCCAAGCTGGATCCGCTCCACCGGTGTCTTCCATAGGTCGACGAGCGCATAGACAGCCAGGCCGATCTGGACGACGTAGAGAACCCCCATCGCGATCAGTACAGGTGCAGGTAGCGCCGCAAGTTCATCGAATCCAGCGTTCATCGTGCCTCTCCTTTATCCTCGCGAGGCTCCGATGTCTGGCGCCATTCGGCGCGCAGCCCCAGCCTCGACATCAACAACAACATCACGAACGTCAGCACAAGCGCACCGACGATGATCACCAGGCTCCACCAACCGGGAGGAGCCGGGTTCTTCGCGCCATAGATCGTCAGGCCGATAAGCCCGCTGCCTAGCACAGAGAACGTCGCCGTGCCGGCAGCCCAGAACGCCCGAACCGCCTTGCTCGTTCCCTTCCTGAAGCCCTGAAGCCAGCCAAGGAGCACGGGACCCACACCCATGAGCAACAGGAAGCCGAGTGCGGAGGCCTTGGGACCCCACTGATCGGGCGCTCCGCTGATGCCCCAGTGCGTAGGAACCTCGGCCGGCAGACCGTGCCATGCCACCGCGGCGGCGATGGCGCCCGCGGCGGCGATGAGCGTGGGTATGACCATCGCAAGTACGAGCGCGCGATCGGGCACGTTGCCGAAAGGCATCGCATCTTCGTCGTCCGGACGCATCATCCCGAGCCTGACCGCGACGGCTCCGAAGTTGACTGTCCATCCGACGCCGAACATGCGCGGCACGAAGATATGCGGGTCGGCGGGGTTCCACCAGCGCGCAGCGAACTTCGCCGTCGACGGCAGCGTGAAATCATAGGGCACTCCCAGCACGCGCCTGGCGGTCTGCGCCGTGCCCTCGGCGGTCTCCTCGACAGTCTCACGGTACTGCTCGGCAGGTCCGAGATCCTCGATGATCGCGCGCACGGCGTCAGGAGAGCCGTCGCTTCCTGTAGCCGCCTCTTCGATGTGCGTGCGCAGGTCCACCAGGATCTCGCTGCGCGGCAGGTCTGTGCCGCGCAGAGCGTCGCGCACCTGCGTGAGGTACTCCTCGATCAGAGCACGTGCCTGTGGGCTCAGCCCGGTCTCGCTCATGACTTCCTTGCCTCCAGCAGCCTTTGGATGCTCTCCACGACGCCCGACCATTCCGCAGCCATCGTCTCGAGCTCCGTCTCCCCACGCTTCGTCAGCTTGTAGTACTTGCGGGGCGGTCCGACCGGCGACTCGCGCCACACCGAGTCGATCAGCCCACCCTTCTTCAGGCGGCTCAGCAGCGGATAGACGGTACCTGCCGAGATGGCCAGCGCCGGATCCGTGCCGAGCGTATCAACGATCTCCACGCCGTAGAGCTCCCCGCCGTCGAGCAGCGCCAGTATGGCGAGCTCTACGACGCCCTTCCTGAACTGCGATATCCGTGTCTCGTTCACCGGACCCATGACTTCTTGCCTTCCTACTCGCACGACTACATTCGTGCGGTGCCATGTACCTTGTACCACACGCTACCGTGTTGTGCAAGGTACCTTGCATAGAATTCTTGCAACTCTGCATCTGTTGGACTCTTACGGATGCTGCTCGCGCTACTGCGCGCCGCCCGCCACCTCTTCGAACACCCTTGCGTACTCGCCTGTCAGCGCGTCGAAGGTGAACTGCCCGGCGATCACCCTCCCCTGCCCCGGCTCCGGCCGGTGCGCGATGAGCCCTCGCAGCCGCGCCACAAGCTGCTCCTCGCCGCTGTAGCGGCACTCCGCGGGGTAGATCTCCGGATACGCAAGCGCATCGGGCACAAGCGGGTAGCAGCCCGCGTAACACGCCTCGATCATCGCCAGACCGAAGAACTCGTTGATCGCCGTGGAGACCGCCACGTCCGCGCTGGCAAGCAAGCGCGCGTAGGCCTCCCTGCCCTCCGGCTCGCCCAGGTGCACCAGCCGGTCACCCAACGCACGTGCGGCCTCAGCCATCAGCGACTCGGTCTCGCGGAAGCTCTGGCCGGCCACAGCCACCTCGAAGTCAAGCCCCTCTGCGGCGAGCTGCGCTACCGCGCCGAAGAAGACCTCGGGAGCCTTGTCGTGCTCCCAGCGGTGCGGCCACACGATGCGCACCCGCTCCCCACGCGTGACCGGAGCGGCATCGAACGGAGCCGGGTCGAACGGCGGCGCCAGCACGCGGGACTTGGCAGCGATCCTCTCGGCAAGACCGCGTGGCTGATGATCGGGGAATGCCTTCATGAAGCTGGGGATCTCCTCGATGAAGCGCTCCAGGTTCCACCTGGTGTTGAACAGGCAGAGTTCCGCCGAGAGCGCCGAGGTGATGTTGGTGAGCGGGAACTGGTAGTCCCACTCGGCCTCATGGCGCACCGGGTAGACGAGCTGGTTCTCGTGGAAGTACACGATGGCGGGGACACCGGCGACCGCGTCTCCGGCAAGGCCGCGGAACTCCGCGAGGTTCAGGAACGTCGACGCGTAGACGAGGTCCCAGCGAGCGCCATCCGAGCGCAGGCGCCGCGCCTCGTCCGCCATTGTGATGGCGGCGCCGCGCATGCGCCACTTCCACTTGCGCGCCGGCAGCGTCAGCAGGTCGTACTCGCAGCCCAACCGCGCCAGTAGGCCGTCCAGCACCGCGCGGTGCGAACCGCCGTAGTAGGGCTCTAGGACGAGGATGCGCATGTCCTACGCCTCCGCATCCCGCCAGCGCTTGGGCGGCTTGTACGACGGACATGGGTAGTCGGTCCAGGTAAGTCCGCCGAGCGCGTCGCTCACCATACGGTCAAGGTCGAGGTCGACCTCCCCGGCCTCCACCTGACGCACGGTCGCATGCGTCTCGGGCGTGCGCGGCATGAACAGCGTGCAGCAGTCGGCGTGAGGACGGGTGGAAGCCTCAAACGTCCCTATCTTACGCGCGATGCCGATGATGTCGTTCTTGTCATCGCCGATAAGCGGGCGCAGCACCGGCATCGTGGCGACTGCATCCACCGCAGCGATGTTCTCCAGCGTCTGCGAAGCGACCTGCCCGAGGCTCTCGCCGGTCACCAGGGCACCGGCACGTTCAACAGCGGCTATCTTCTCGGCAACGCGGATCATGAGACGGCGATAGAGGAGCACTCGCAGATCCGGCGGCGCGACCAGCGATATCTCACGCTGCAGATCGCCAAAGGGCACCACGTAGAGCCGCGCCATCCCCCCCGTGCGGGCGAGCACCTGCGCGATCTCATCGGCGAATCGCTCCGAGGAGGCATCCACCTGCGGTCTGCCCGAGAAGTGCACGCCCACCGCCACGGCGCCACGCCTGATCATGCGCCAGGTCGCCACCGGTGAGTCGATACCCGCCGAGAGAAGCGACACGATAGTGCCCGAAACCCCCGTGGGAAGGCCACCGGGGCCTTCGATGCGGCGCGCGTAGGTGTAGACCTCGCCCTGCACCACCTCCACGCACACCCGCACATCAGGGGACGTGAGGTTCACGCCCAGGCCCGTCTCGGCCTGCACGTAAGCGCCAAGGCGCCGGTTGATCTCCAGGCTGCGCTCGGTGAAGTCAGTGGCCGAGCGGCGCGCCTGGATGGCGAAGGTACGCGCCAGCGGGAACTGCCTGGCGGCCATGAGCGCGGCGCGCTCCATGTCATGTGGTTCGCGGCTGGTGATCAGCACGTCGGCGAGGTAGCTCACGCCCGGGACGAGCGACACGCGCTCGATGATCTGCTCCAGCTTGTGGATGTCGCTCACACGCACCATCACGCGACTGGCCACGCGCTGCACGGCCGAGTCAGTGAGATCACCCAGGACGAAAGCGATGTTGTCGGCCAGACGGCGCTCCCAGGCGCCGCGGTTCTTACCCTTCAGGCCGATCTCATGGTAGTGCACGAGCACCGCGCGTTCGAACATGCTCACCCCTAAAGAAACGGATACCCCGCAGCCAGTGTACGGCGACGGGGCACCACGCATAGTGCGGTCAGTGATGAAACGACTACTTGTAGCCGTCTTTGACGCGCTCGTAGCCGATATCGCCAGCGGCGATCTCTTCCATCGCCAGCGTCAGCGGCTTGGTGCTGGTGATCTGCGCGATCTGCGGCGCCTGCATGGTGAGCAGGGCCTGGTCGCGAACACCGTGGATCATGTCATTGATCTGACGACCGCGGCGCGACGCCAGGATGCAGAGCGTGTACTTCGAGTCGACCTTTGAAAGCAACTGGTCGATAGGGGGCTTGATGACCATCAGGCATCGTCCTTTGTTCTAATCAAGGGATTTGATGATGCGCACGAGCTCATCAGTAGCCCGGGCAACGTCATCGTTTTCTACCACAAAATCATAGTTTCCCACAAGTTCGAGCTCCCGCACAGCGGTGGCCAGACGCACGCTCACCTGCTCGTCTGTCTCGGCACCACGACCACGGATACGACGCTCGAGCTCTGTCATCGACGGAGCGACGATGAACACCAGCACCGCCTCCGGCATCAGCGCCTTCACCTGCATGGCGCCCTGCGGGTCGATCTCCAAGATCACGTCCCGGCCCTCGGCCATCTTGGCCTCCACCGCGCTGCGCAACGTGCCGTACCGGTTGCCGTGGACCTCGGCCCACTCCAAGAAATCGCCCGCCTCGATGCGCCGCGAGAACTCCTCGGGAGAAAGGAAGAAGTAGTTCTCGCCGTCCACCTCACCCGGTCGGGGCGCGCGTGTGGCTGCCGAGATGGACACCCAAAGCTCGGGGACCCTGGCGACCAGACGGTCGACCAGGGTTCCCTTACCGGCTCCCGAAGGGCCGGAGATTATCACCAACGTGCCGTGTCCCATGTCCTCGGAGTAGGTTTCCTCCACCAAGACTAACCGAGTCGCTCCATGAGCATCGTGCGCTGACGGGCGCCAAGGCCCTGCACACGACGGCTTTCAGATATCTCAAGCTCTTCCATGATCTTTGCAGCTTTGGCCTTACCGAAGCCCGGGAGGCTTTCAAGCAGGGTCGAAACCTTCATACGTGCGACGATAGGGTCGCCGGAGGCCTTCATCACATCAGCGAACGACATCGTTCCGGCCTTGATCTGCTGACGCAGTTCGGCCCGCTTCTGGCGGGCTTCGGCGGCCTTCTTGAGCGCAGCCTTGCGGTCGGCCTCAGAGAGATTCGGCAGAGCCATGATTCCTCCTCGTTCTTCGATCCCATGCATATCCCAGCGGGTCCATGGCTTCCGGCCGACGGCCCGGCAATGCGACAACGTGATAGATGTTACCCCTGACCTGCGGTGATGCCAACCCTCACGAGGAAAGTCGACGGCTTCCGGGTGAGTACAGCGGCACATCGGATGCACACAGGCCACACGAATCGGGCTCCCAAGACTCTACCTCAAGTTGAAGCAGAGATAGGAGTTCGCTGTCGAACTTCTTCTCTCCCCCGCGATCGATAAGCGAGGTGACGGCCTCTACATGACCCCCCGCCTCTTGCACCAGCGAGATCACCTCGGCAACGCTTCCACCCGTTGTGACCACGTCTTCTACCACCAGAACGCGGGCGCCTTGGGGCACCTCGAACGCGCGGCGCAGCACCATGGCGCCATCCTGACGCTCGCTGAAGATGAACTTGACCCCCAGTGCCTGAGCCACCGCGAATCCGATGATGATGCCGCCCACGGCAGGTGCGGCAACCAGGTCGAACTTCCTGTCACCCAGACGAGCGACCATCGCCTGTGCCAACCTCGTCGTCAGCGCGGGATCCTCAAGCACGCGAGCGCATTGCACGTATGTATCGGAATGACGACCGCTGGTGAGCTGGAAGTGCCCGGACAAGATCGCCTTCGCATCCTTGAGCGCCTGCAAGACCTCTTCGTCTGTCATGGATGCCATGTCTACTCCCCTTCCATGATGCGCTTGACGGCCGAAGCCGGATCGTCCGCACCGGTGATGGGGCGGCCGATAACAAGATGACTCGCGCCCGCCTCAAGCGCCTCCGCGGGAGTGGATACCCTCGCCTGATCGCCGGCCTCTGCCCACGACGGCCGGACACCGGGTGTGACAACAAGCGCGCCCTCACCCAGAAGCGCGCGCATCTGTGCAGCCTCCTGCGGCGAACACACGACTCCGTCCAC
>JAFGVD010000035.1 GCA_016938135.1 Coriobacteriia bacterium | reverse complement strand
TGGTGAGCTCATCAACCCGATCGCGATGGAAGACGGCCTGCGCTTCGCTATCCGCGAAGGTGGCCGCACCGTTGGCTCGGGCCGTGTTACGAAGATCTTGAAGTAATCGAGGCGACTCGTTCCATTTTGTGACGGAGGGTTGAGAGTTGGCGAACCAGAAGATCAGGATCCGGTTGAAGGCTTACGATCACGAGATCGTGGATCAGTCCACGAAGCTGATCGTGGAGACCGCGCAGAAGACCGGCGCAAAGGTCGCGGGACCGATCCCGCTGCCTACAGAGCGTAATCTCTATTGCGTGATACGCTCGCCGCATGTTAACAAAGACAGCCGGGAGCATTTCGAGATGAAGACGCACAAGCGCCTCATCGACATTCTCGAGCCCACGCCCAAGACGGTCGATTCGCTCATGCGACTCGATCTCCCCGCGGGCGTAGATATCGAGATCAAGCTCTAACAAGGGTTTGCCCCGATGAGCGCAGGCTCATCGGTAAGTGGAAGTGGTCCGCTGGGGAAGTGGCAATCCGTGCTGCTGATGGTCCCAAGACCGCACGAGCTAGAAGGTGGGACGATGGGAAAGGCAATACTCGGTAGGAAACTGGGGATGTCCCAGGTCTGGAGCGATGACGACAGGCTCATCCCTGTCACCGTCATCGAAGCCGGGCCCTGTGTCGTCTCCCAGGTTCGCACGCTCGCGAAGGATGGCTACCGTGCTATTCAGATCGGGTTCGGCGATATCAAGGAGTCAAAGGTCAACCGGCCCATGAAGGGTCACTTCGCGAAGGCGGGTGTCGCTCCGAAGCGTTATCTCTCGGAGATCCGTCTTGCGGATGGCGAGGAGTTCAAGGTCGGCGAGGAGATCAAGGTCGATATCTTCGAGCCTGGCTCGCATGTCCACGCAACAGGCACCAGCAAGGGCAAGGGGTTTGCCGGTACTATCAAGCGGCACAACTTCAAGGGCGGTCCCGGAGGCCACGGGTCGCACTTCCACCGTGCACCGGGTTCTGTAGGTCAGTGTGCGACCCCCTCACGTGTCTTCAAGGGGAAGAAGATGCCGGGCCACATGGGTAGCGAGACGATCACCGTCCGTAACCTCGAGGTCGTGCGCGTCGATGTGGAGCAGAATCTTCTGCTTGTGAAGGGTGCCGTACCTGGCGGTAAGAACAGCCTTCTGACGATCCGTACCGTCTGACGTAAGCGTCAGGCTTTGCAAGGAGTGAACGATGGCAACTGTTGAAGTAAAAGACATATCAGGCAAGAAGGTGGGCGAGGCTGCTCTCGCCGAGACCGTCTTCGCCGTTGAGCCGAACACGTTTGCGATGCATCAGGTCGTGCGTAGTCAGCTTGCGGCTCGCCGTCAGGGCACCGCGAACACCAAGACCCGCGGTGAAGTCCGCGGCGGTGGCGCGAAGCCGTGGCGTCAGAAAGGCACAGGTCGCGCCCGTCAGGGTACGATCCGCGCACCTCAGTGGTCGGGCGGTGGCGTCGTCTTCGGTCCCCACACGCGCAGCTATGCGTTCAAGGTGCCGAAGAAGCTCATCAAGCTCGCGATGCGCAGTGCTCTTTCGGCCAAGTACGCCGAGGAGAACCTGTTCGTCGTCGACGGTTTCGGTCTCACTGAGCCTTCGACCAAGACCGCTGCGGCTACGCTGAGCGCGCTTGGCATCAAGGGACGGGTCACCGTGGTCGTCGCCAACGACGATATGGTCGCGATCAAGTCGCTGCGTAACATCGACAAAGTGCGTGTGATCACCGCGGCAGAGGCCAACACCTATGACCTCGTCGACAACGTATCCGTGCTCTTCACAAAACCGGCCCTCGAGTGGCTCGAGGGGGTGCTCAAGTAATGTATGATGCGCACAACGTGATTCTTCGGCCCATAGTGTCCGAGAAGTCTTACGCGCTCATGGAGCAGAACCGCTACACCTTCGAGGTGGAGCGTCGTGCCACGAAGCCGGCGATCGCTCAGGCGATCCAGGAGATCTTCGGCGTGACGGTCACCAAGGTGAACACGATGACGGTGAACGGGAAGCCTCGTCGTCTTAGGTACAACAAGGGTTTCACGCGTACATGGAAGAAGGCTGTCGTCACCGTCAAGGCTGGCGACAAGATCGACTTCTTCGAAGGTCGATAGGTAAGCAAGTAGAGTACACGGCTATCCGGGCACTCGCTCCATGATGGAGCCGCCCGGCACCGTGGTAGGTCCGGGTTCGGGTCACTAGTCCCAGGTGGACCGGCGATCGGACGGAAGGAGACACGATGGGACTGAAGAGGTACAAGCCGACATCACCAGGACGTCGATTCCAGACGGTGTCTGACTTTGCAGACATCACGAAGACGACTCCTGAGAAGTCGCTGCTCGAGCCGCTCCCCAAAAAGGGTGGCCGCAACAACAATGGTCGTATCACCACGCGTCACCAGGGTGGCGGCCACAAGAGGCGTTACCGCAAGATCGATTTCAAGCGGAACAAGGACGGCGTTCCCGCCAAGGTCGCATCGATCGAGTATGACCCCAACCGGTCTGCTCGTATCGCGCTGCTGCACTATGCCGATGGCGAGAAGCGCTACATCCTGGCCCCGCAGAAGTTGGGCGTTGGCGACATGGTCCAGTCCGGACCTGGCTCCGACATCAAGCCCGGCAACTCGCTGCCGCTTGAGAACATCCCTACCGGTACGGTGGTGCATGCGATCGAAATGCAGCCGGGTAGGGGTGCAGCACTGGCCCGTTCTGCGGGTACATCGGCTCAGCTGATGGCGAAGGAGGGACCCAACGCTATCTTGCGTATGCCGTCTTCTGAGATGCGTATGGTGCCACTCACCTGCCGTGCAACGGTTGGCGTGGTAGGCAACGCTGAGCACGAAGGTATCTCGATCGGTAAGGCCGGGCGTAATCGCTGGAAGGGTGTCCGCCCGACGGTTCGTGGTACTGCGATGAACCCGGTCGACCACCCGCACGGTGGTGGCGAGGGCAAGAACAAGACCGCTGGCCGTCATCCTGTAACGCCATGGGGTGTTCCCACCAAGGGCCACCGTACGCGTCACAAGAACAAGGCGTCCGACCGGATGATCATTCGCCGTCGCAAGAAGTAGCGCGGGCTAAGGAGCTGGAGTCAGACCATGAGCAGAAGCCTGAAGAAGGGACCCTACGTCGAGCCGCGTCTTCTGGAGCGTATCCAGAAGATGAACGAGGCCGGCGAGAAGAAGGTCATCAAGACGTGGTCGCGTGCCTCGACTATCTTCCCTGAGATGGTCGGCCACACGGTCGCTGTGCACGACGGTCGCAAGCATGTGCCGGTGTATGTCACCGAGTCCATGGTCGGCCACAAGTTCGGAGAGTTCGCGCCCACGCGCACATTCCGCGGGCATGCAGCAAAGGGCAGGCGCTAGTCGCCTGAGGGTCCACAACCCGGGTAGCTCACCAACGAGCATCGGCCCGGGTGACAGTCGGAGGAAGAGTACATGGAAGCCAAAGCAACAGCGAGATACGTGAGGGTGAGCGCGCGCAAGGCGCGTCTCGTCGTCGACCTCGTTCGCGGCAAGTCCGTGGCGGAGGCCGAGGCGATCTTGAAGTTCACGCCTCGAGCAGCCGCTGAGGTCGTTGGCAAGGTCGTGCACAGCGCTGCGGCCAATGCCGAGAAGAACCTTAAGATCAAACCCGAGACGCTGTATGTCTCGGAGGCGTATGTGAACGAGGGTCCTACTCTCAAGCGCATCCGTCCGCGTGCTATGGGCCGTGCGTCCAAGATCAACAAGCGCACCAGCCATATCACGGTCGTCGTCAAGCAGCGAGAGGAGGCGTAGCAGCATGGGTCAGAAGGTCCATCCCATCGGTCTGCGGCTCGGCATCACCGAGGACTGGCGTTCCCGGTGGTACGAGGGCAAGAACTACAGCGTGACCCTCGCCGAGGATCTTGGCATTCGCAAGTACCTGCAGGCGAAGCTTGCTCGCGCCGCTGTGTCGCGCGTCGACATCCAGCGCAAGGGCGACAAGGTCATCGTTGAGCTCTACACTGCTCGTCCCGGCATCGTCATCGGGAAGAAGGGCGCCGAAGTAGACACACTCCGCAAGGAGCTGGAGAAGCTTGCCGGTCGTCCCGTTGCAGTGAACATCGTAGAGATCAAGCGTCCCGAGCTTGACGCCACGCTCGTCGCACAGAGCGTTGCCGAGCAGCTCGTCGGTCGTGTCTCGTTCCGCCGCGCTATGAAGAAGGCGGTCACGAGCGCGATGAAGAGCGGTGCCCCGGGTATCCGGATCCAGTGCTCCGGTCGTCTGGGCGGCGCGGAGATGGGTCGTCGTGAGTGGTATCGCGAGGGTCGCGTTCCGCTCCACACTCTTCGTGCGAAGATCGACTACGGAACAGCCATGGCTGTGACCACATTTGGTGGCATCGGCGTCAAGGTGTGGATCTACAAGGGCGACGTCATGCCCGGCCAGACCCAGACCGCTCTTGAGCAGGCGCCTGCCGAGCGTCAGCGTCCGAACCGCTCTAACCGCGGTCGTCGGCGCGAAGGTGAAGGGAGAAGCTAGATGCTGCTGCCTAAGCGAGTAAAGCACCGTAAGGTGCAGCGTGGCTCCCGGAAGGGCGTCGCGAAAGGCGGCACCGAAGTGAACTTCGGTGAATACGGCCTCAAGGCGCTTGAGCCGGCTTGGATCACGAACCGTCAGATCGAGGCCGCTCGTATCGCAATGACCCGTTATATGAAGCGTGGCGGTAAGGTCTGGATCAACATCTTCCCGGACAAGCCCATCACGCAGAAGCCTGCCGAGACCCGCATGGGTTCCGGTAAGGGTAACCCCGAGAAGTGGGTAGCAGTCGTCAAGCCCGGCCGTATCATGTTCGAAATCGCCGGTGTCAGCGATGAAGTCGCCAAAGAGGCCATGCGCCTTGCGGCTCAGAAGCTGCCCATCAAGTGCAAGTTCGTCACCAGATCAGATGCTGGCGGTGAGGCGTAAATGAAAGCAACAGAGATCAGAGATCTTCAGGACAGCGAATTGCTGGAGAAGATCAAGGAGTCCCGTGCGGAGCTGTTCAACCTGAGGTTCCAGCTTGCAACGGGCCAGCTGGACAATCCCCAGCGCATCAACGCCGTCAAGAAAGTCATCGCCCGCCTGCACACTGAGCTGCGCGTCCGTGAGATCGACGCGGCACGCAGCCAGGCGTCATAGGGCGAGGAGGGATCACAGGATGGACACCGTTCGTAACAGTCGCAAGGAACGGCAGGGGATCGTGGTATCCGCAGCCGGCGACAAGACATGCGTGGTGCTGGTCGAAGACCGCAAGAAGCACGCGCTGTACGGCAAGATGCTCACGCACAGCACCAAGTTCCACGCGCATGACGAGGAGAACCTCGCTGAGGTCGGTGACCGTGTGGTCATCATGGAGACGCGACCTGTCTCTAAACTGAAGCGCTGGCGCCTCGTGGAGATTGTAGAGAAGGCCAAGTAGCACTGGTCCGCTCGGGCATGTCGAACGGTCCGATGACCGGGAAGGTACGGAGGAAGCAATGATTCAGGCAGAAAGCCGGCTAAGAGTGGCCGACAATTCGGGTGCACGCCGGGTGCTCTGCATCAAGGTGCTGGGCGGCTCGAAGCGTCGTTACGCGTATGTCGGCGATACGATCGTATGCACGGTGAAAGAGGCTATCCCGAACGGCACCGTCAAGAAGGGTGACGTCGTGAAAGCGGTCGTCGTGCGCACCAAGAAAGAGGTCCGTCGTCCCGACGGCAGCTACATCCGGTTTGATGAGAATGCCGCCGTCATCATCGACGCACAGGGTAACCCCCGCGGCACTCGCATCTTCGGCCCCGTGGCGCGTGAGCTTCGTGATCGCAAGTTCATGAAGATCGTCTCACTCGCGCCCGAGGTCCTTTAGGAGGTTTGCGAAAATGGCGAAGTCGATGACGATCCACAAGGGCGACAGAGTCCGGGTCATCGCCGGCAAGGACAAGGGCAAGGAAGGCAAAGTCCTGCGTTCCAACCCCCAAGCCGAGCGTGTGGTCGTGGAGAACGTACATATGATCAAGAAGCACTCGCGCCCGAGTCAGAAGAACCCGCAGGGCGGGATTCTCGAGATGGAAGGCACGATCCACGTTTCTAACGTGATGCTGGTTTGCCCGAGCTGCGGCGAGCCCACCCGCGTTGCGCGCAGGCGCGATGATGGCGTGCGTACTCGAGTATGCAAGAAGTGCGGCAAGGACATCGATAAGTAGTCATCCGATACCATCGGATGCTAAGTCCCGTCGGGTCGGCAATCTGGCGGGCGCAGAAAAGTGAAGGGAAGAGGCAGTGACGCCACGACTCAAAGAGAAGTACAGGGACGAGGTTGTTGCCGGGCTCATCGAGAAGATGGGTTACGAGAACATCCACCAGGTCCCGAAGTTCGAGAAGATAGTGCTCAACATGGGTGTTGGGGCGGCCGTCCAGGACGCCAAGGCGCTTGATGCGGCCATCGTCGACCTGACGATTGTCAGCGGACAGAAGCCGGCAATCACCCGAGCCAAGAAGTCCATCGCAACGTTCAAGTTGCGCCAGGGCATGCCCATCGGCGCCAAGGTCACCCTCCGTGGAGACCGTATGTGGGAGTTCATGGATCGCCTTTTGGCGACCGCGCTTCCGCGAATCCGGGACTTTCGGGGCATCAACCCGAAGTCCTTTGACGGACGAGGCAACTACTCGCTCGGCGTCACGGAGCAGCTGATCTTTCCCGAGATCGACTATGACAAGGTCGATCGCATCAGGGGTCTTGATGTCACGTTCGTCACGACTGCGAAGACAGACGAGGAGTGCCGGGCGCTGCTCGATGCGTTCGGATTCCCGTTCAGTAAATAGATGAGCACGAGTGGGGCCGCGGAGAGCGGCGCTGCTCAGGCAAGGAGGTCACCCAGTGGCTAAGAAGTCAATGATCGCCAAGGCGAAGCGGAAGCCGAAGTATTCCGTACGCGCCGTGAGCCGTTGTAACCGTTGCGGTCGTCCGCGCGCTTATTTCCGCAAGTTCGGCCTGTGCCGTATTTGTGTACGCGAGCTGGCCAGCCGCGGCGAGCTTCCCGGCGTGCGCAAGGCTAGCTGGTAAGCCGAGCAGTCGCGTCGGGGCTGAGCCGCCCGACAGGCGTTCCGGTCATGGGCCGGAGCGAACCGGCGGGACGGATGTCCCGGACCATAGGAGGAAAGAAACATGAGCATGACAGACCCTATCGCCGACATGCTGACACGTGTGCGTAACGCCAATTCGGCGTTCCAGTCCACCGTGTCTATGCCGTCGTCGAAAAAGATCGTAGAGATCGCCCGCATCATGAAAGAGGAGGGATACGTCACCGACTTCGTGGTGAAGCCCTCCGATCCGCAGGCGACCCTTGAGATCACCCTGAAGTATGGCCCGCGCAAGAAGCGGACCATCACAGGTATCCGTCGCATCAGCAAGCCCGGTCTTCGCGTGTACGCGAAGAAAGACGAGCTTCCCCGGGTGCTGGGCGGACTGGGCATTGCGGTCATCTCGACGTCGCGTGGCGTCATGACTGAGAAGCAGGCACGTTCCGCCGGAGTCGGCGGCGAAGTAATCGCATACATCTGGTAGCGGACGGACTGAGAAAGGAGCACAGCCGTGTCTCGTATCGGCAAGCAGCCCATCCCGGTCCCGTCCGGGGTGGAAGTCATCATCAATGGTAGTGAGGTCACTGTGAAAGGCCCCAAGGGGACTCTTACGCAGACCTTTGTGAGCGATATCAACATAGAGTTGGTGGACGGCGTGGTACTGGTGACCCGCCCCACTGACGAGCGTCGTCATCGGTCACTGCATGGCCTGACCCGCACCCTGGTGGCCAACATGGTCGTCGGTGTGTCCGAGGGCTATCAGAAGGACCTGGAGATCGTCGGCGTTGGTTATCGTGCGACGTTGAAGGGCGCTGACCTGGACCTGAGTCTCGGATTCAGCCACCCGGTCATCGTCACAGCCGAAGACGGCATCACTTTCGAGGTGCCGGCTCCCACGAAGATCAGCGTCAAGGGTATCGACAAGCAGCGCGTCGGTCAGGTCGCCGCTGAGATCCGCAAGATCCGTCCCCCGGAGCCGTACAAGGGCAAGGGTGTTCGGTACGCGGGCGAGCATGTCCGTCGCAAGCTCGGTAAGGCCGCCAAGTAGTAGACAGCGAGCACGCGGCGATAGGTCGCGTGATTTGAAGAGAGTTAGGAAGCGATCATGGACAAGATGAAGGCAAAGGCGGCAGGTCTCGCCCGCCGTCAGCGTAGAGTGCGGGGAAAGGTTTCCGGCACTGCCGAGCGGCCGCGCCTGCGCGTGACCCGTTCGAACTCGAACATCTACGCACAGCTCATCGATGACCTCTCTGGCACCACGCTTGTTGCGGCTTCGTCGATCGATGCCGAGCTGCGCTCTGAGGTCAAGAACGGCTCGAATGTCGACGCGGCCAAAGTGGTCGGCGAACTCGTCGGCCGTCGGGCGCTCGATGCGGGAATCAAGACGGTCGTATTCGACCGTGGCGGTCAGCTCTATCACGGCCGTGTGAAGTCACTTGCTGAGGGCGCGCGCAGCGCTGGCCTCGAGTTTTAAGGGAGGAATACGCATGGCACGCGAAACCAGCGGCGCTCCTGTATCTGAGCTTCAGGAGAAGGTCGTGTACATCAACCGCGTATCGAAGGTCGTCAAGGGTGGACGTCGTTTCTCCCTTACAGCCCTCGTGGTCGTGGGCGATGGCAAGGGTCGTGTTGGTGTCGGTCTGGGCAAGGCTGCCGAGGTCCCCACTGCGATCAAGAAGGGCGTCGAAGACGCGAAGAAGAACATGTTCACGTTCCCGGTGTCGGGTACGACGATTCCGCACGAGATCATGGGCGTGTACGGCGCAGGCAAGGTCCTGCTCAAGCCGGCTGCTCCCGGTACCGGTGTCATCGCCGGCGGTCCGGTTCGTGCCCTGCTGGAGCTGGGTGGCGTTACTGACGTCCTCAGCAAGTCGCTTGGCACCAACAATGCTCTCAACATGGTGAAAGCGGCAGCGAAGGGTCTTCAGGATCTCAGCAGCCCGGAGGAAGTCGCCCGTCTGCGCGGTAAGACCGTGGGCCAGGTCTATGGCTGGGAGGAGTAGTCTCCAATGGCAAAGGCAACTGAGAAGACACTTACTATCACACAGGTGAAGAGCGGCATCGGCTTTCCGAAGGATCAGAAGGCCACTGTCCGTGCACTCGGCCTGAAGCGTCTCAACCAGACCGTTGTGTTGCCGGACAACCCGGCGGTTCGCGGTATGGTGTTCAAGGTGAAGCATTTGGTCAAGGTCGAAGAGGCCTAGATCCGTTTGGCGCATCCTGCGTCACGATGACAGTCTGCCGGCGGCGAGCGGCCGGCGACCGGGTATCCCGGTGGCGACAAGAAGGAGTAACACATGCAGATTCATGACCTTTTCCCGGCTCCGGGGTCCCGCAAGGACCGCAAGCGTGTCGGACGCGGCCATGGTAGCGGCCACGGTGGACGAAGTGGCCGAGGCGACAACGGTCAGCTTTCTCGTGCGGGTGGCGGGAAGGGCCCGGGATTCGAGGGTGGACAGAACCCGCTGGCAATGCGCCTGCCTAAGCTCCCTGGCTTCAAGAACCGCAATCGCGTCGAGTACGCCATCGTGAACATCTCGCGTCTTGAGGAGCTGTTCGACAAGGGCGCCACGGTCGACATCGACGTGTTGTTCGCAAAGAACGTCATCAAGTCGAAGTCGGTTCCGGTCAAGGTGCTTGGTGACGGCGATATCACGAAGCCGCTCACCGTCAAGGTGGACAAGGTGTCCGCGGCGGCGCGTACCAAGATCGAGGCTGCGGGAGGGACGGTCGAGCTGCCGTGATAGAGGCCCTCGTCAACGCTTTCCGCATCCCTGATCTTCGCAAGAAGATCATCTTCACACTGGGCATCATCGCGCTCTATCGCGTTGGTGCCCACATCGCGGTTCCCGGGGTCGATCCGGCGGCCATCAAGACGGCTATCGAGAGCGGTGCCGCTCTCGGCCTTCTGAACCTGTTTGCCGGTGGAGCACTTGAGAACTTCGCTATCTTCGCGCTGGGGATCATGCCCTACATCACGGCATCGATCATCATGCAGCTACTTCAGGCGGTGATACCGACCCTGGAGCGCTGGGCAAAAGAAGGCGAAGCGGGTCAGCGCAAGACGACCCAGGTGACCAGATACCTGACGCTTGGCATCGGTCTGATCGAGTCCGTCGGGCTCCTCTCGCTGTTTCAGGCTCCCGCGAGTCAGGGTGGAGCGGGCGTGACCTTTGACTGGCCTACACGCATCATCGTCGTCATCAGCCTGCTGGCCGGTACCGCGTTCATCATGTGGATGGGTGAGCTCATCACCCAGCGTGGCATCGGTAACGGCATGTCCTTGCTGATCTTCGCCAACATCGTGGCCCGGTTCCCCGTGACCATCGTGCAGTCCCTGCAGCTTTCCAATCCGATCCTTGTCGCTGCGTTCCTCGTCATATCGCTGGCCGTTGTGGCGGCGGTCGTTGTGATGGAACGCGGCCAAAGGCGAATACCGGTGCAGTATGCGAAGCGCGTGGTGGGGCGTAGGGTCTACGGTGGGGTAGGAACCTACATCCCGCTGAAGATCAACGGCGCTAACGTCATCCCTATCATCTTCGCCTCGTCCCTTCTGCTGTTCCCGGCGACTCTGGCGAACTTCTTCCCGAATGTCACCTGGTTGATCAAGTTGTCCGACGCCCTTTCAACAGGTGCGCCGTACATCATCCTGTACGCGGTGTTGATCATCTTCTTCACGTACTTCTACACCGCCCTGATCTTCAACCCGATCGACCTTGCCGATAACCTGCGCAAGAACGGTGGATTCATCCCGGGCGTCCGTCCCGGTAAGGCGACTGTGGTCTACATCGAGAACGTGCTGAACCGCATCACGCTTCCCGGTGCGATCTTCCTGGCGGCTATCGCGGTTGCACCGCAGATACTGTTCCAGGCCACGAATGCGCCGCTACTGCGGACGTTCGGTGGTACGTCGATCTTGATCATGGTGGGTGTTGCGCTTGAGACGATGACGCAGCTGGAGAGTCAGCTGAAGATGCGTCACTACGACGGCTTCTTCAAGTAGGAGATCGCCGACACACCGAAGTCAAACGTGGGGTCTCGTAGCTTCTACGGGGTCCCACGTAGTATCACTACCGAGGAGGGAACCATGAACGTCATGCTGTTGGGGGCGCCTGGCGCCGGCAAGGGCACCCAGGCCGCAAAGATCATCGAGGCATACGGCCTTCCGCATATCTCAACCGGTGACATCCTGCGTAAAGCCGTCGCCGATCAGACTCCGCTCGGCATCGAGGCCAAACGCTACATGGATGCGGGAGAGCTCGTTCCCGACTCCGTCGTCATCGGACTCGTCAAGGAGCGTCTGTCCCAGCCGGACACAGATGTGGGATTCATTCTTGATGGTTTTCCACGCACGGTCGTCCAGGCGGATGCTCTGGGGGAGGTCCTTGTCGAGCTTGGCAAGGAGTTGACCGCCGTTGTCAGTATCGACGTGGACAAGCAGTCCTTGATCGCACGGCTGACCGCCCGTCGTACCTGTGGGGCGTGCGGTGCCATCTTCAACGTCATAGTCCGGCCTGAGCTTCTTGACGGCGTGTGTCCCACGTGTGGCGGTGCGCTGAACCAGCGTGATGATGATACCGTTGAGACCGTCACCAATCGGCTGAACGTGTACGAGCGTTCAACGGCTCCGCTGATCGACTACTACGCCGAGAAGGGCGTCTTGCGCCACGTGGACGGCAATCAGGATGTCGGGGATGTCTGGACTGCAGTCGACTCGATCCTGAAGGGCTAGTCGCTTATGATCGTCATCAAATCACAGCTTGAGATCGAGGCCATGCAAGAGGCCGGACGCATCACCGCCAAGGCGCTCCGCGTCGTTGGCGAGGCTGTCCGGGTGGGTGTGACGACCGCCGAGCTCGATCGTATTGCCGAGGAGTGCATCAGGGGAGAGGGCGCGGTACCCGCCTTCAAGGGTTACCATGGCTTCCCGGGGACTTTGTGCACATCCATCAACGAGCAGGTCGTGCACGGCATTCCTGCCAAGCGCCGCCTGGCAGACGGGGATATCCTCTCGGTTGACTGTGGCGCCGTCATAGACGGCTTCTACGGCGACTCAGCGTTGACGTTCCCAGTGGGAACCATCTCTACTGAAGCAAAGGCTCTTCTGGATGCCACAGCGGCCTCCCTTCAGGCGGGCATCGCACGATGCCGAGAGGGGATGCGGCTCTATGACATCGGTGCCGCCGTGCAGGACGTCGCTGAGCGTGCCGGCTTCTCCGTGGTACGTGAATACGTGGGTCATGGGATCGGCCGAGCGATGCATGAGGACCCGCAGGTTCCGAACTTCGGCAAGGTGGGAACCGGTCCAGCGCTCAAGGTCGGGATGGTCATCGCAATCGAGCCGATGGTCAATGCGGGCAAGTACGATGTCTATAGTCTGTCTGACGGATGGACCGTGGTGACCGCGGATTCCTCGCTGTCTGCGCACTTTGAGCATACGGTCGCAGTGACCGAAGAGGGCCCGCTGATCTTGACGGTAGAGTGACCGCTGGACGCTGGTCACATGCATAGGTTATACTACACGCTTGTGACTTCAGCCCTGTGAAGGAGTAAGGTATTTGAGCAAGCGCGAGGACTCCATCGAGATGGAAGGCACCGTTGTCGAGCCGCTACCTAACGCGATGTTTCGCGTTGAGCTGGACAACGGGCACAAGGTTCTGGCCCATATCTCTGGGAAGATGCGCATGCACTATATTCGTATCCTCCCAGGCGACAAGGTGATCGTAGAACTGTCACCATATGATCTCTCCCGCGGGAGGATCACGTACCGCTTCAAGTAGGGTGCGTCCGTTCTTCGCGAGAGGAACAACAGGCGCCGTGTTCGGCGCCACTGGTGTCTGTACGGCAGCACGGTATCAAAAGAAGACGTCTGCGGCTGGACGTGAAGATAGATCTTATTGAGAGATATGAAAGGACGATCGATGAAGGTTCGACCGTCGGTCAAAAGAATGTGTGAGAAGTGTAAGGTGATCCGCCGCCACGGCCGGGTACTCGTGATCTGCGAGAACCCGCGTCACAAGCAGCGGCAAGGTTAGGCAGGAGGAACCGGCTTTGGCGCGAATAACAGGCGTCGATCTTCCGCGCGAGAAGCGTGTAGAGATCGGACTGACCTACATCTTCGGCATCGGGCTCACTACGAGCCAGCAGATTCTGCGCGATACCGGTATCAACCCGGATACCCGGGTGCGCAACCTCACTGAGGAAGAAGTTGTTCGGCTGCGTGAGTACATCGATCGCAACCTCAAGGTCGAAGGAGATCTTCGCCGAGAGACCAGCCAGAACATCAAGCGCCTCATGGAGATTGGCTGCTACCGCGGCCTCCGTCACCGCCGTGGACTTCCTGTCCGCGGTCAGCGCACGCACACCAATGCGCGCACGCGCAAAGGTCCGCGTCGCCAGATCGGTGCGAAGAAGAAGGGCAAGTAGCACATGGTAGCGAAGAAGAAGAACGTCAAGACGCGAGTACGCCGCAGTGAGCGCAAGAACATCGCTGTCGGTCAGGCGCACATTAAGAGCACGTTCAACAACACGATCGTGAGCATCACAGATCCTCAGGGCAATGTGATCTCCTGGCAGTCTGCCGGTACGGTGGGCTTCAAGGGTTCGCGTAAGTCCACTCCGTTCGCCGCTCAGCTTGCTGCAGAGGCGTGCGCGAAAATGGCGCAGGAGCATGGGCTGCGTCGTGTTGAAGTGTTTGTAAAAGGTCCGGGATCCGGTCGTGAGACCGCGATTCGCTCGCTTCAGGCCGCTGGTCTGGAGATTGCGAGCATCCGTGACTGCACACCTGTTCCGCACAACGGTTGTCGGCCGCGCAAGCGCCGTCGCGTGTAGTTCTAGGAGGAAGATACCTCTATGGCACGTTATACTGGGGCGGACTGCAGACAGTGCCGCCGCGAAGGAATCAAGCTCTTTTTGAAGGGCGACCGCTGCTACACCGACAAGTGTGGTATCGAACGTCGTCCGTACCCCCCGGGCCAGGCTGGCAAGAAGCGGCCTCGTGACTCGGAATATCGCGTTCAGCTTCGCGAGAAGCAGAAGGCGAAGAGGATCTACGGGCTTCTTGAGAAGCAGTTCCGCAACTACTACAAGCTGGCTTCCCGCATGACGGGGATCACCGGTGAGAACCTGTTGCGTCTGCTGGAGAGTCGCCTGGACAACGTCGTGTACCGTCTTGGTTTTGCCGCGTCTCGCGATGAGGCTCGCCAGATGGTCCGTCACGGTCACTTCATGGTCGATGGTCGTCGCGTGGACATCCCGTCCTTCCGCGTCCGCCCCGGTCATGTCATAGCCGTGGCTCCGAAGTCCAAAGACCTCACGGTTCTGAAGGCCGCGATGATCTCGTCTTCGAAGATCGAGATCCCCGGCTGGCTTGAGGTTGATGTCGAGAAGCTCACCGGCAAGATCTTGTCGCTCCCGACTCGCGAGCAGATCGATGCGCCCGTGCGCGAACAGCTCATCGTCGAGCTGTACTCGAAGTAGAACGACGTGAACGAAGCCAAGGAGGCTTAGTCAATGACCGAGTTCATGAGGCCCCAGGTGTCAGTCGATGTGATCGATGACAGCACCGCGCGCTTCGTTGTGGAACCGCTCGAGCGCGGCTATGGGTACACCCTGGGCAGCTCGATGCGCCGTGTGTTGCTCTCATCTTTGCAGGGCGCCGCAGCGACATCGATCCGTATCGAGGGAGTACAGCACGAGTTCGCCACTATCGACGGTGTCCGCGAAGACGTGACCGATATCGTTCTCAACGTGAAGGGTCTCGTGTTCCGCGAGACCGAGATCGGCGAGGGAGATGCGGTAGCGACTCTGACGGCAAAGGGTCCCGGTGAAGTCACCGGTGCGGACCTGAAGGTGCCCGCGGAGTTCGAGCTCGTCAACCCCGAGCATGTCATCGCAACGCTCGACAAGGGCACGACCCTGGAGATGAGCGTACGAGTGGGCGTGGGTCGCGGTTATGTTACCGCCGACCGTAACAAGCGTCCCGAGGATCCGCTGGGCGTTGTCACTGTGGATTCGCTGTTCTCACCGGTATCGCGTTGCGCGTATTCGGTGGAGAACACTCGTGTCGGTCAGCGTACCGACTACGACAAGCTTATCCTCGAGGTGGAGACCAACGGTGCGATCGATGCTCAGGATGCCGTAGCGCGTGCTGGCCGCATCATCAACGAGCACATGATGCTCTTCGCCGAGCAGGCCGTCACCGGTCTGCCGGAAGAGGGTATCTTCTCGGCTGTTCCTGACGAGAAGGAAAGCGTGCTGGATACGCCTATCGAGGAGCTTGACCTTTCGGTACGCTCCTACAACTGCCTGAAGAGGCAGGGCGTCAACACGATCGGTCAGCTTAACGAGTGTTCCGAGACGGATCTTCTAAACATCCGTAACTTCGGCGCTAAGTCGATCGAGGAAGTCAAAGACAAGCTTCAGGCGATGGGCCTGGGGCTGGCTCAGTAGGAGATACCGAATATGCGACACGCTAAGAGAGGACGCAAGCTCGGCACCGATGCTAGCCACACACAGGCTATGCTTCGCAGCCTTGCTGCTGCCCTGTTCGAGCACGAGAGAATCAAGACCACCGAGACTCGCGCCAAAGAGATGCGGACCCTCGTGGATCGCATCATCACATGGGGCAAGGAAGGTGACGTGCACGCGCGCCGCCTCGCGTTGGCCGAGATCAAGGACCGTGCACTCGTGCACAAGATCTTTGATGACATCGCGCCGCGCTACGCTGAGCGTGAGGGCGGATACACTCGCATCCTCAAGCTTGGCCCCCGCAAGGGCGACGCTGCTCCGATGGTGATCATCGAGCTGGTCGAGTAAGACCATACGACCCGGGAACGGGTCTGCGTGAAACGAGGGCCTCGCTGTATAGTGAGGCCCTCGTTCGTTTCCGTTGACGGTAAGGTTGTCTGTGATGATCGATTTTCAGCGAGTGCGCTACTCCTACCCGGGGGCCGACAGCCAGGCGATCGCCGGCGTGTCGCTGTGCCTCTCGCCGGGGGAGATCGTCGTGCTTGTGGGCGCAAACGGATCCGGGAAATCAACGCTGGCCCGGATGTGTAACGGTCTGCTGATACCGGATGAGGGGTCAGTTACTGTTGACGGCATGGACACCTCTGATGGCAAGGTTGCCTTTGATATCCGCGCTCGCGTGGGGTTGGTTCTGCAGAATCCCGACAACCAGATCGTAGGTACCGTCGTGGAGGAGGATGTGGCGTTCGGTCCGGAGAACCTCGGCGTACCCTGTGCGGAGCTGAGAGTCCGGGTTGATGAAGCCTTGGCCGCAGTGGGGTTGAGCGGCCTGGAGCGACGAGAGCCGCACCTGCTTTCTGAAGGGCAAAAACAGAGACTGGCCATCGCGGGGGCGTTGGCGATGCAGCCACGGTACATGGTGTTCGACGAGTCCACCGCGATGCTCGATCCTCAGGGTCGCCGGGATGTGCTCGCGGTCATGCGCAAACTCCGTGTCGCCGGGCACGGCATCCTCCATGTCACGCACCACCTTGATGATGCGGCTGATGCTGATCGGGTCATCGCGTTGGCTTCAGGCGCCATCGCGTTCGACGGGACTCCGGAAGAGCTGTTCTCTGATGAGGGACTTCTTGTGAGTATCGGTCTTGAGCTGCCTCCGCTCGCTTCGGTGGCGACCGCTTTGAGGCGCTCTGGTCTGGATGTCCCTGTGGCCGTCGCCAATGCTCAGAGTCTGGTGGAGGCGCTATGGCCCTGACAGTGCAGTCACTCGGCTTCACCTATGAGGTCGGTACATCCATAGCGGCGCCTGTCCTTGAGGAGATCAGTCTTCAGGTGCAAGCCGGTGAGATCGTCGTCTGTGTGGGTGCCACCGGGTCAGGGAAGTCCACCTTGCTGCGCCTTTGCGCCGGCTTGCTCAAGCCTGTGGGAGGGTCGGTCCTGGTAGACGGTTCCCCTGCGAACACGAAGGGTTCGGTAGGCATCGTATTCCAGAATCCGGAGGCGCAGTTCTTTGCGGAGACCGTTGAGGCAGACGTCGCTTTCGGGCCCAGGAACCTTGGCATCGCCGATATCGAGGGCGCCGTGGATGATGCGCTTGATTCAGTGGGGCTCGATCCTGATATCTACAAACCACGTTCGCCGTTCACGCTTTCCGGCGGCGAGGCGCGAAGGGTCGCTATCGCAGGAGTGCTCGCCATGCGCACCCCGTATCTGTTGCTGGATGAACCTACGGCAGGACTTGACCCGCTCGGTCGGCGTGCTGTCTTGCGTTCACTGGTTGGATTGAGCGGCCGGGTCGGGATCTTGGTGGTCACTCACGATGCCGACGAGTTCATGCCGATAGCGGATCGCGTCTTCGCGCTGCACGAAGGCAAGGCATTGTTCGACGGTAAGCCGGGGGCGATGGCCGAGAGGCCTGACGTGTGGGAGAAAGCGGGGCTCTCCCTCCCGTCTCTGGTGCTTGCGCAGCACCTGGCCAGACAGCGGGGGGCCTTGATCCCTGAAGTGGCGCTCGATGTGGAGGGGACTGCACGTGTCCTCTCGGCGGCCAGGGTGGTTTGCTCATGAGGATTCCCCGCACCTTCGGACAGTATGTGGCGGTGGATTCTCCCGTGCATCGGCTGGACGCCAAGACCAAGATGGGACTGGTGGCCGCCTACACCGTAGGGCTCTTCACGGTCGAACGATTCGTGGGCCTGGGAATCGCAGCGGCGCTCATCTTCCTGGTCATGCTGGTTGCATGCGTGCCATCGCGCCTCGCGCTTCGTGGCATCAGGGCAGTGGCTATGATTCTCACCTTCACCGTGCTTGCCCACGCGCTGCGCTGGAACCCTGCTACGGAGTCGCTCCTCCGCCTGGGGCCTATAGCTGTGGACGCCGGCGGACTGCGCACGGGGCTGTTCTTTGCCGCACGCATCATGCTCCTTGTCGTAGGCACATCGCTGCTCACGCTCACCACCACGCCCGTTCAGCTCACCGACGGACTTGAGCGGCTGATGCGCCCGCTCTCCCGGTTCGGGTTCCCCGCAGGTGATGTGGCCATGATGCTTACGGTGGCCCTTCGCTTCATTCCTACCACCGCCGAGGAGGCCGACAAGATCATCGTGGCGCAGATGGCCCGTGGGGCGCGATTCGACGAGGGCGGCCTTTTGCGTCGCGCCCGGGCATACGTGCCTGTGCTCATCCCGTTGTTCGTGAACCTGTTCCGACGTGCCGATGAGCTTGCGGTGGCGATGGAATCGCGCTGTTATCATGGCGGGCCGGGCAGGACGCGGTTGACCCCCGCCCGTATGCTGATGCGCGACTGGGCGGTGCTATGCTGTGGGACGGCAGCGCTGGTCGCGCTGGGGATCTTCGCGTAGGAGGTTTCGTGGCTCAAACGGTCGTCCTTACCCTTTCGTATGATGGCTCCGGGTTCGCGGGCTTTGCCCGTCAACCGGGGCTGCCGACAGTGCAGGGCCGAATCGAGCAGGCGCTGTCGACTGTGTTGAGGCATGACGTGGAGACGGTAGGGGCAGGTCGTACGGACGCCGGGGTTCACGCGTTGGGCCAGGTGATGAGCTTTCAGACGGAATCGGATGACCTGGACTTGCACACATTGCGACGCTCGATCAATGCGCTTGCCGGCACAGGTATCGTGGTCACTGAGGTCCGTTCGGCCGCAGAGGGATTCAGCGCGCGTCATTCAGCGGTCAGCCGGGAGTACCGCTTCCGGATCGTTCCCGGACCCATACCGCCGTTGTTTCTTGCGGACAGGGCGTGGTGGGTGAAAGACGCGCTCGATCTGGGCGCTATGCGTAGGGCGGCTGCGTCGCTGATCGGCGAGCATGATTTCAGGTCGTTTTGTGTGGCGGCGTCCGCGGAAGGGAAACGTACCGTCCGCACGCTGGAGCTTATCGACATATCGCCTGAGACTCAGTTGGGTGAGCACAGCATCGTGGTGCGTGTGGTCGGCAACGCGTTCCTGCATTCGATGATCAGGATCGTTGTAGGAAGCCTTGTCGAGGTCGGTCGAGGACGGCGTTCTGAGACCTGGCTGACAGAGGTGCTTGCCGCAGGGAAGCGGAGCGCCGCCGGACCCACGGCACCTCCGCAAGGCCTGGTGTTGTGGCATGTCGAGTACCCGGAGGAGTGCTGGCTGTAGTGGTATGGTCTGGCTCTTGGGACTGATGGATACGCCCGGGGGCGTTTGTTGACACAATGAAACCCCGTGGCTATAGTCTAAGGGTTCGTTTCTCGAGCCCCGTGAACTCAAGAAACGCTGCAAAGTCCGTATTTTTGGAGGAGCATTGAAGACCTATTACGCCAAGCCCGGCGAGGTTGAGCAGGAATGGCTGCTCATCGACGCCACAGATATGGTGCTCGGTCGCCTGGCGAGCGAAGTCGCATCGATCCTCAAGGGGAAGCATAAGCCGCAGTACACCCCCCATGTGGATACCGGTGACTACGTCATCGTGATCAACGCCAGCAAGATCAAGCTTACCGGTAACAAGATGGCCGACAAGAAGAAGTACCGCCACTCTGGTTCTCCCGGTGGCCTGAAGGAGACTGCGATCTCCGACATGCTGGCCACGCGCCCTGAGCGCGTCATCCAGGGTGCCGTCAAGGGCATGCTTCCGAAGAACACCCTCGGACGGGCCATGAACATGAAGCTCAAGGTCTACGGTGGTGCGGAGCATCCCCATGAGGCCCAGAAGCCCCGTCAGATCACGCTGGAGGTTTAGCGAATGGCTGAGAGCAAGGCAGTCTACTGGGGCACCGGTCGTCGCAAGACCGCGACGGCGCGTGTCCGTATCACTCCCGGAACCGGTGTCTATGTGATCAACGGCCGTGAGTTTGAGACTCACTTCGGTCGCAAGGGTCTGAAGAACTACGTTGAGCAGCCCTTCAAGGTCACCGAGACCCTGGGTCACTTCGACGTGTTCGCCACCATCAACGGAGGCGGGATCTCGGGTCAGGCCGGCGCGTTGCGTCACGGCATCTCCCGTGCGCTGCTCGCTGCAGGTGATGACTATCGTGGAGAGCTCAAGCGTGCAGGGTTCCTTCGCCGTGACCCGCGTATGGTCGAGCGCAAGAAGTACGGTCTCAAGAAGGCCCGCAAGCGTCCGCAGTTCTCCAAGCGTTAAGAGCCGCGAGGCATCTCAGAACTTCAGACAAAGCCCGCCCTCGTGGCGGGCTTTGCTCATCTGAACGGGGAGGAACGATGGCCAGACTATTCGGTACCGATGGCGTCCGTGGTGTTGCGAACACGGATCTCACACCCGAGCTGGCGTTCAGGCTGGGCGAGGCTGCCGGGCATTTCCTGGGCGAGTACGGTCGCGGCAAGATCGTCGTGGGCATGGATACACGCCGTAGCGGCGACATGCTGGAAGCGGCGCTTGTCTCGGGCATCTGCTCCGGCGGTGCTGACGCGCTGCGATGCGGGGTGGTCCCCACACCGGCGGTCGCCTATCTCACGCGGGTGCTGGGAGCTGATGGCGGCGTGGTCATCTCGGCGTCTCACAATCCCGCCGAGTATAACGGCATCAAGTTCTTCGATCGTGACGGATTCAAGCTCCCCGACGAGGTCGAGGACGAGATCGAGGAGTTCCTGGTGTCCGAGAGGAACTGGGCACGTCCGACCGGTGACGGGGTGGGGCGCGCGGTCCTGATAGGCGATGCGGTCGACCGTTACGTCTCGCATGCTGTTGGCGGTGTGGACGGAGATCTTTCCGGGATGCGGATCGCGGTGGATTGCGGTCATGGCGCCTCGGCTCTGACGACGCCGGCCGCGCTGGAGCGACTGGGTGCTCACGTGGTGAGCGTGAACTGCGACTGGAACGGGATGGATATCAACCTCGAGTCGGGCTCCACGCACTTGTCGGTAGTGTCCGACCTGGTCCGATCCGGGGAGTTCGATCTTGGCATCGCGCATGACGGCGACGCGGACCGGGTGCTTGCGGTGGATGAGGCCGGGGCGGATGTCGACGGCGATGAGATCATGGCGGTCTGTGCCGCGGACATGATGGCCCGCTCGGCGCTGGCGCATGACACGCTCGTGACCACCGTCATGAGCAACCTCGGTCTTGAAGTGGCCATGCGAGGGCTTGGGGTCAACGTCATAAAGACCAAAGTGGGGGACCGCTACGTGCTGGATCAGATGAGGACCTCCGGAGCGAGTCTGGGTGGCGAGCAGTCCGGACATGTCATCTTCCTGGAGCACAATACCACCGGCGACGGGCTTGTCTCGGCAATCCACCTGGCTGCGATCATCAAGAGGACGGGCAAACCGCTCTCGGAGCTGCGGAAGGTCATGCAGCGTTTCCCGCAGGTGCTGGTCAACGTGCCCGTCGCGGACAGCGCGCGCCTGTCGATCAGCGCCGCCGTGCACGATGCGGTGCGTGCGGCAGAGGAGCGTCTGGGCGAGAACGGTCGGGTGCTCGTGCGGCCATCGGGGACGGAGCCGCTGATACGCGTGATGGCCGAGGCGACCGATCAGGCTACCGCGAGCGAGGTCGTCGATTCCATCGTCGCCGCAGTCAAGCGTGAGCTAGGGTAGCCTGGATGTAACCTTGTCGCTACGTGGGCTCTGCTAGAATCTGAGCGTAGCTGTCACAGTTGAGAGGAGAGCCTGCGCAACCTGAACGCAAGCGCCGGGCCTGATGCAGATCAGGTGACGAGGCGGGGGTCTATCGAATCATTCGGCGGATGGCCCTCCGGCCCTGACCGGGGTCGTGACGTTGTCGACAAAGCACCCGGGTGACCGGGAGACAAAGCGACAGCGGACCGGTATCTTGCGCGCGTCTTACCGGACTGCGCGCCTCACTCCTATAGAGCGACCTTTTGAGGGAGGACCCTCCTTATGTGCGGAATAGTTGGATATGTGGGACCCCGTCAGGCGAGCGATGTCTTGCTCGGCGGGCTGGCGCGACTTGAGTACCGGGGCTATGACTCGGCAGGCATGGCGATCGTCAGTGACGGGAACCTTGAGGTAGGCCGTCGTATCGGCAAGCTCGTCAACCTGCGCGAAGCGGTGGCGGACACGCCGATGTCCGGCAATGTGGGCATCGGTCACACCCGATGGGCGACGCACGGCAAGCCCACCGTTGAGAACGCTCATCCCCATGTGGACTGCTCCGGGCGCATCGCCGTTGTGCATAACGGGATTATCGAGAACTACGTGGAGCTGCGCGCAGAGCTGGCGGCCAACGGCCATATCCTGCTCTCGGAGACCGACACCGAGACCGTGGCGCACCTTGTTGAAAGCTACTTCGACGGTGACCTGACCGAGGCCGTGGCCAAGACCATCAAACGCCTTGAAGGCGCGTACGCCCTGGCGATCGTGCACTTGGATGAGCCCGACACCATAGTGGCCGCGCGGGCCGACTCGCCACTCATCATCGGCATGGGTGATGGCGAGAACATCGTGGCAAGCGATATCCCTGCGGTGCTGGAGTACACTCGCGAGATCCTCGTGCTTGAAGATGGCGACATCGCCACCGTCACTGCCGGGGAGGTTCGCGTCTCAGACGTGTCCGGCGCGCCGAGAACCCCAGAGACGCTGCACGTTGAATGGAACCTGGATGCCGCCGAGAAGGGCGGGTACGACGATTTCATGCTCAAGGAGATCCACGAGCAGCCACGGGCGATCCGCGAGACGCTCCTCGGCAGGATGGATGCGGACGGGACCGTGCAGCTTTCCGAACTCCAGATGAGCGAGGCGCAGCTCTCCTTGGTGGACCGCGTGTTCATCGTGGCGTGCGGTACCAGCTACCATGCAGCGATCATCGCGAAGCACCTTGTAGAGCAGTGGGCTCGCATACCTGTGGAAGTGGACGTCTCCAGCGAGTTCCGCTATCGCGATCCCATCGTCGACGATGAAACCCTGGTGGTGGCTATCACGCAGTCCGGAGAGACCACCGATACGCTTGCGGCCGTGCGAGAGGCGCGTCGCCGCGGAGCGAAGGTCTTCGCGATCACCAATGTGGTGGGCAGCCGGGTGACGAGGGAGAGCGACGGCGTCATCTACACTCACGCAGGCCCCGAGATCGGCGTGGCCGCTACCAAGACGTTCACGGCGCAGATAGCGGCGCTCAACGTGCTTGCGCTCAAGCTTGCGCAGGCAAAAGGCACATTGGATCAGGATCGGATCGAAGCATTGTGGGCGGAGATATCCACGCTTCCCGATATCGTGGAGGCCATACTTGCCGAGGAGCACGAGATCGAATCGTGCGCACGCGAGTATACAGATGTCGTGTCCTCGCTCTTCCTGGGCAGAGGGGTCGGGGTACCCGTCGCAATGGAAGGTGCGCTCAAGCTCAAGGAGATCTCCTACATACATGCCGAGGCTTATCCTGCGGGCGAGATGAAGCACGGCCCCATTGCGCTCATCACCCCCGAGGTGCCGGTGGTGGTCGTAGCGACCCAGGGTCACACATACGAGAAAGTCGTCTCCAACATCCAGGAAGTGCGTGCTCGCGGAGCGCGGGTCATCGCTGTGGCGACACACGGTGACGACGAGATCAGGGCCCATGCGGAGCACGTGCTCTACATACCGCGGACGTCAGAGGACATCTCGGCGATCCCGGCGACGATCCCGATGCAGCTGCTGAGCTACCACATAGCCAAGATGCGCGGCTGCAACGTCGATCAGCCCCGTAACCTCGCGAAGTCAGTCACGGTGGAGTAGCCATGATCACGGGCCTGGGTGTGGACATAGTCGAGATCGACCGGATGCGCGCCGCGCTCGAGCGTCACCCCCGGATGAGGGAGCGAATCTTCTCGGAAGAGGAGCGCGCCTACTGTGAGGGCCGCAACAAGCCTGAGATCCACTACGCCATGCGTTTTGCTGCGAAAGAGGCGGTGCTCAAGGCGCTCGGTACCGGGTTTTCCGGGATGCGTTTTTGCGATGTCGAGGTCGTGAGAGACGATCGCGGCCGACCGATGCCGCATCTCAGGGGTCGCGCCGCTGAAGTGGCCGCCGAGTGCGGCGTGGTGGAGATGCACCTCTCGCTCTCCTTCACGCACACCACGGCGGTGGCCTCGGCGGTGGCCATCACTGAACAGATGCGTCCACGCAAGGAAGACCCGGAACTCACGCCGCAGCAGAAGCTTGCGGCGTCCTTCAAGGAGATGCGCGGGTTGCTCGACGAGGTGGGCAAAGATACCGAAGAGTCGTGAAAGCTATGGGGGCCGCTGCGATGCGCGGCCCTTTCTTATGGGAGGTGCCGAATGCAGTATGCGCTGACCGCCGGTGAGATGATGCGCGCCGAGCAAGAGGCGGTCTCTCATGGCGCCGCTACCCTAGGCACCCTGATGGACCGGGCCGGAGACGCCATCGCCGACATCGTGATCCGCGTGGCGCCTCTCGGGCCTGTCGCGGTCGTTGCAGGAAACGGGAACAATGGCGGGGACGGCTGGGTCGCCGCGCGCCTGCTGCACGAACTCGGTCGGGACGTGCGCGTGCTTGCGATCGTCGGCCCCGAGGTGCTCTCGGGAGTGGCCCGGACGGCTGCGCGGACGGCGATACAAGCCGGAGTGGCGTGGAGCGTTCCTGACGGTCCGCTCGAGCTCACCCATGGCTTGCTGGGCGTCCCTGTCATCATCGACGCGCTCTTCGGCTTCGGGATCCACGGCGTGGCCTCTGAGCCGTATGCTTCGGCTATCACGGCGATGAACGACAGCGATGCGTTCGTGGTCGCAGTGGATCTCCCTTCAGGTGTACACGCCGATACCGGCGTTGTCAGCGGTCCCGCTGTGATGGCTGATGTGACAGTGACCTTCTCGGCGCCGAAGGTGGGCTTGCTCATACAGCCGGGTGCAGCTCATGCAGGCCGGATCGTGATCAATGACATCGGTGTCCCGCATGTCTACATCAATCGAGAGGGCTGTCTTGAGGTCTGGGACCGGGGAGACTATCGCGGCCTGATGCGGGTGCCCGCTCCTGAAGACCACAAAGGGTTGCGAGGCCGCGTGCTGATCGTGGCGGGTTCGCGTGCATTCGCCGGCGCCGCGGTGCTGACGGCCCGCGGAGCCTCGCGGATGGGTGCGGGCTATGTGTTCTCGGCGGTACCCGGATCCATCGTCCCCGTTCTCCAGACGACGCTTCCTCACGTGATCAGTCGTGCGCTTCCCGAGACGCCAGCCGGAACGCTGTCGACGACCGCGGGAGACGCGCTTTTGGGGTTCGCCTCCGAGGCCGACGCGCTGGTTCTGGGACCCGGCTTGACGATGAATCCCGAGACGGTGGAGCTTGTGCGTCGACTTGTTGCCGAGACGAGCATCCCGCTCGTGCTCGATGCTGACGCCTTGAACGCGTTCGATGCAACGGACCCCTCGGCGATCCTCGACAGGAAGGTGCCAACGGTGTTGACTCCGCACCCGGGCGAGTTGGCGCGGTTGACGGGGATGTCCACCATGGATATACAGGCGGATCGGATGACAAGCGCTACCGCCATGTCCGGAGGGCAGGTCGCCTGTCTGCTCAAGGGCGCTCGCACCCTCATCTCGGGTGAGGGTAGGGCAGTGGTCACGATGGCGGGAAACCCAGGGATGGCCACGGCCGGGATGGGCGATGTGCTGGCGGGCATGGTGGGCACTCTCTTGGCGCAGGGGTTGTCTGCTTTCGATGCGGCGGCCCTGGGCGCATACCTGCATGGTCGAGCGGGCGACTTCGCTGCGGATGAGCTCACGCAAACGTGTCTGACCGCCTCTGATCTTGACGGGTACCTGCCTGCCGCGATCCGAGAACTGCTCGCCTAGTCGACTCCCGCAGGTGCTGAACTGCGGGTATCATCTACATATGAGATCAGATGGCCCGCTCCGGCGAGAGCCGGCTTAAGGAGGACATATCATGGCAACACTCACAGCTCGGGACATCATGACGCCTGACCCGGTGACCGTTTCCACGTCGATGACGGTCAAAGACGCCGCAAGAGCTATGGTCGAGAAGAAGGTCGGCGCGCTTCCGGTCGTCGATGAAGGCGAGCTCGTCGGCATCGTGAGCGAAAGCGACCTCATCATGCAAGATGTGAAGATGGAGTTCCCTACATATATCCACCTGCTTGACGGGCTCATCATGTATCCGCCGGCCACCGCACGCTTCGAATCCGAACTCAAGAAAGCCGTGGGCGCCACGGTAGGCGATGTGATGACCGAGAAGCCCATAGTCGTCCAGGTCGATACCACCGTCGAGGATGTGGCGACACTCATGGTGGACCGAGAGGTCAGTCGCGTTCCGGTCCTCGACGGCGAGACGCTCGTGGGTATCGTGAGCAAGTCTGATATCGTTCGCTCCCTGATTCTGGGGGAGTAACTGAATGGGCTACAGCCGCTACGCCTGGGTCGAGGTCGACACGGCCGCGATCACTGCCAATGTCCGCACGCTGAAAGCGCTTGTCCCTGCAAGTACACGGTTCATGGCCGTCGTGAAAGCGGATGGCTATGGTCACGGTGCGCAGCGGGCCGCGCGGGCGGCCCTTGCCGGTGGCGCCGATCGTCTGGGCGTGGCCACAGTCGAAGAAGCGGTTGCGCTGCGGGAAGCAGGGCTCACTGTGCCCATACACTTGCTCTCCGAGCCACCGGCAAGCGCCGTGGCCACCGTGCTCGAGCACGACATCATACCGGCTGTCGCGACCCGCGAGTTCGCTTTGGCGCTGAGCAAGCGGGCGATGCTCTCGCAAAGGACGGCTCGCTTTCATCTCAAGATAGACAGCGGCATGAACCGCATCGGTGTCCATGCAGAGGGTGCGGCGGATTTCGTGACGTGGCTGCGTGGATTCCCGGCTCTGGAGATGGAAGGGGCCTTCACGCACTTCGCGACTGCGGAAACTCCGGGTGACTGGGGGTTCGACCGCCAGGTCGAAAGCTTCGGCGCCGCGCTCGAGCGGATGCGAACGGAAGGCGTCAGGCCTCCTGTGGTGCATGCTGCGAATAGCGCTGCAACGATCCTGCACCCGGGCACGCATCTGGATATGGTGCGTTGCGGCATCGCTATCTATGGGCTTCATCCCTCTTCGGCCACGTACGGCAAGATCGACCTTAAGCCTGCAATGGCCGTCAAGGCGCGCGTATCGTTCGTGAAGCGGATCGGTCTTGGGGACGGCGTCAGCTATGGCTTGACCTGGCAGGCGGCTGCACCCACCACCGTCGCGACCTTGCCACTGGGTTATGCCGACGGAGTGCATCGCGTGCTCTCCAACAAGATGGACGTCCTCATAAGCGGACGCCGCTGCTCGCAAATAGGCCGGGTGTGCATGGATCAGCTCATGATCGAGGTGCCTGCAGGCTTGGACGTCAGCGTCGGCGATGAAGTCGTCCTGGTGGGTACCCAGGCGGACGAGCGTATTCTCATGGATGAGTTGTCCGAGAAGGCCGGGACCATCAATTATGAATCAGCATGCAGTTTTTCCCGTCGCATGGAGCGTCGCTACGTCTGACCTTTCTGAGCTGCGAGAACGTCCTCAGAGCAGCCCCTGTTCCGCGAATTGCGTGAACTTAGATTAATCCTCTCATCTTGCAGGAAACCGCTCAGCCCCTGGCGAAAACCCCATCTGAGACCGCAGCGCGTGTCCGCGTTTGTCTTGCGCGCTCATCGTAGAAGCATGCGCTTCCGATCTTCTTGGGCCTGCGTCCCGATCGGACTCGCAAGGACGGAATAGAGAAGAGGGGATAGCCAGTGGACGAGAAGGTTCTGGAGGAGATCAGATTCCATCAGGACGTCGTGAACAAAGACGCCAATTCGCCTCTCTATCAGATCCGCGAGAAGGAGATGGAAATCTCCGGGCGGGTCCTGGCAGCTAAAGGTCAGGCCGAAAAGACCGTGGCTGAAGCTCGCCGAAAGGCGACGGAGATACTCAAGAGCTCTGACGCCCAGGCTGACAAGGAAGTCAAAGAGTTCACCCAGAAGGCGCTGGACGACGCTCAGAAAGAGGCTGAAAGTCTGCGGGCAGGTATCGTCGACGAAGCGAAGGACTTGAAGGCACAGCTTTCCGCACGTCGCGGAGAAGCTGTTGACTACATAGTCAACATCGTGACGAACGCCTGACGTAGATAGGTATTGTCAGACCCATCGCATCACTGGGGGGAGGTACGCGTATGTTAGTCCCAATGGCAAAAGTTGAACTTATCGGTCCGAAGAACCGCTTCTTTGACGTTCTTTCACTTCTGCACGAAGAGGGCACTCTGCATATCGAGGATCTTACCAAGAAGATCCAGGCCGGAGATGTACCGCTTGAGCAGATGGAAGTCGTTGAGAACCAGGCGGTCGAACTTGAGCGTATGGAGGACTTGCTGCTCCGGCTACGCTCTATTCTCAAGGCCCTCAATCTGCCTGCCACGAAGATCGACGAGGCCTCCCGCCAAAAGCAGTATCTCGAGTTGTGGAAGCTGGATAGCAAGGAACTCGCCGCTCAGGTCACCGATACCATCGAGCAGGTTGAGGACAAGACCTCGAGTCTTGCTCAGGCGCAGGCGTCAATGGAGAGCGAGCTTGCTTTGCTCGCACGCTATGAGCCGATTCTTCACAAGATCCAGCCACTGGCTAAGCAGATAGTCACGACTGGCGCGTTCGATTCGGTGGCACTGCTCGTGGAGCGCAAGTACAAGGGCGCTCTGGAGGAACTGAAGAAAGAGCTCGACGACCTCACCAAGAGCCAGTGTGAGATTGTGTCGACTGATGTGGATGAAGATACGACCGCAGTTATCGTGGTGTTCTCAAGGAAGTACTCCGACCCGGTCCACAAGTTCCTCGCGATGGAGAACGTGAACCAGGTCAGGCTGCCTTCCGAGTTCCAGGACGTGCCGTTTGATGTGGCGTATGACCAGCTCAAGGACCGCAAGACGGACTTGCCTGCACGCTTGGAGCAGGTTCGCCAGGAGCTCGATGACATGTCCGCGAAGTGGTATTTGCGGCTTTCGAGCATCCGTGACGTCCTCGTTGACAAGATCGATGAGGTTCGCGCGATTCCCAAGTTCGGTCAGACCGAGTACGCGTTCATCGTCACCGGCTGGTTGCCCGTGTCGGACGTCAAAGCGCTTCGCGGTCTTGTCTATGACAGCTTCAAAGACGATGTCATCATCAATCAGCTCGAGATCGGGGAGCATGATTTCGAGGAGACTCCGGTCGCGCTCAAGAACGCGAAGTGGGTCGAGCCTTCTGCATGGGTCATGGGCTATCTGATGGGTGGCAAGCCGCAGTACGGAACTGTCGATCCTTCGATGGTCTGGGCGATCAGCTTCCCGTTGATCTTCGGTATGATCGTCGGCGACATCGGCTATGGCGCCATCATGCTGGCGATCATCCTGTGGATGCGTTTCAAGTTCAAGGATAACGAGGGTGTGCAGCTCGCGACCGGTCTGTTCGGTCCGGCAGCCACCGCTGCTATCATCTTCGGCTTCTTCTATGGCGAGTTCTTCGGAGGCATCCTCTGGGAAGCTGAGGTCATCAAGACCATCCCGTTGTTTGGTGACTTCGTTCTACCGTACAACCGAGAGCACAGTGTCGTTCCGTTGATGGTGATGGCGCTTGGTCTTGGAGTCGTACAGATGGTCTTCGGACTGATCCTTGGCGCTGTCAATGCTTTCAAGACCAAGCATATGAAGCACGCCTATGTGAAGAGTGGGCTCGCCAGCCTGATCCTGGGCGGGATCATCCTTGGTGTATCGGCGTACCTGCTGGGCGCAGGCATCAAGCCAGTGGGGCAGATGATCGGCGGCGCCGTCATGGTCGTCGGTGTATATGGTGTGCTTCGCTACGGAGGCGTCATGGGCGCGGTCGAGACACTGGAGCTTGTGTCCCATACCGCGAGCTACATCCGTATCATGGCCGTCGGCCTTTCAGACGCCATCTTCGCAACAGCTATCAACACGATGGCGGAGAGCATGCCGTTCCTCGTCGGAGTGTTCGTTGCAGTGCTGTTCCATGCATTGCATTTGGTATTGGCGGCCTTTACGCCAACAGTTCATGCATTACGTCTCAACTTCTATGAGTTCGGCCAGAAGTACTATGAGACGAGCAAAGAAGAGTACAAGCCGTTCCACAAAACCGGAGGTGAAAAGAGCGCATGATCAAGAACAAGCTCGCAAGAAAGGTTTTCGGTAGCTCATTCGTTGCTGCCATGGTTGTCCCGGCCATTGCTCTGGCCGAGGAAGGTACTACTGCAACACTCGGCGACAACGTGTATATCGCACGTGCGATCGCGGCCGGTCTGGCCATGAGTGTGTCCGCTCTGGCTGCTGGCTACGCACAGGCCCGCATCGGTGCCGCAGGTGCCGGTACGCTCGCCGAGCGTCCTGAGGCAGGCATGAACCTGATCGTTCTGCAGGCTCTCCCTGAGATCATCGTACTGCTCGGTTTCGTTATCGCGTTCATGATCGGTACCGCTGCATAGTCAGCACGTTCAGAACGGCAAGGCGCAGCAAACCGTTCCACCCGGTGAACGCGCGGAAGGATTGACGAATGGCGATAGAGGACATCTTCAAGGCGCTCGATGAGCAGGCTGACGCTGAGTGCAGCGAACTCGTTCGTGCGGCCGAAGGTCAAGCTGCGGCCGTGTTGGCTGAAGCGAATGCTCAGGCTGATCGAGTACGCGAGCAAAGGCTGCAAGGCGCTCGGGAATTGGTCGGGCAGAGGACCGGTAAGACCATCAATGCTGCTAAGCTGGATAACAAGAAGCATCTGGCTGCCGTGCGCGAGAGCGTGGTCAAGCAGGTCTTCGAGGATGCTGCCGTCAGGCTTGGCGCGCTGCGTGCGACCGAAGAGTATGAGAGTGTCTTCCGGGCGCTTGCTGAAGAGGCGTTGGCTGGGGTCGAGGGCGAATGCACCATGCATGTCGATCCCGCAGACGCCGGACTTGCCGAGAAGGCAGCGAAAGAGTTGAACGCAAGCTGCACGATCGATCCAAGTCTGCAGACAAGCGGCGGCGTTGTGGTCTCCACCGAGAACGGGCGTATCTTGCGTAGCAATACGTTTGAAACACGTCTGGCCAAGTCGCATGAGTTCACCTATGCGCGCGTGTCGGAGATTTTGGGCTGATGAGCGCAGTGGCCACACTCCAGCGAAAGAGCAATCCGGGAAGAGACTACGGCTACTCCAATGCCCGTGTTCGAGGCATGAGGGCACGCCTGTTCACGCAGGCGTACCTGGATGACCTTATGGCCTCCAAGGACATAAGCGACGTTATCCAGGTACTCATGCAGACGGAGTACGGTCCGGATCTTGAGGAGCGGCTGCTGCACGGTCGTACCGCCCAGCAGGTCGATGAAGCGCTGAAAGACAACATGGTTCGCAAGTTCCGGAAAGTCCTCGGGCTTGCCAACGATGAAGCGTACGGCCTGATGATAGTCCTGCTCGGCAGATGGGATCTCTTCAACGTCAAGACGATCCTCCGTGGCATTCACATGTCACTCTCCCACGAGGAGATCGAGGATAGTCTCATCGCGGTAGGACAGCTGTCGCACGTGGATATGGTGGAGCTCGCGAAGCAGCCGAGTGTCAAGGCTCTTGTGGACACTCTTGCAACGTGGGAGCTGCCATACGCCGTGCCGCTTCGTGCGGAGATGGCGCACTACAACGAGGATGGCGATCTGTCTGTTCTCGAGTTGGCGCTGGACAAGTTCTACACGGCATGGGCTGACAAGTCTTTGCGCTGCAGGCGATCGAACGCGAAGCTTGCACGCAGGTTCCTTGGCGTGCAAGTGGACACGATCAACCTGCTCACATGTTTGCGATTGTTGAACGCAGATGTTGAGGCGGAAGAGGTCAACCGGTTCTACCTGCCCGGCGGCCTTCACGTCAAAGAGGAGCTGTTCAGCGATCTCGCGTCCATGTCAGACGTTGACGAGGTTTATGAACGACTCAAGAGGACGCCCTATGGACGTCCCGTAGAAGCTGTAGCCATCAAGTACGTCGAACACGGGTCGGTATCAGTGTTCGAACGTGCTCTGGAGGACTACTTGATGCGTCGTGCGTTTGCGGCAGGTCAGGGAGAGCCTCTGGGTGTTGGCATCATCATCGGATATATGTGGGCCAAGGCAAATGAGGTCACAAACCTGCGGATCATCGTCAAGGGAGTATCGGTAGGTATGCCCGTGGAGCGCATAAAGGAGGAGCTCATCATTGTATAAGCTCATCGTGCTCACGGACACGGACACGGCTGACGGATTCGGGCTTGCCGGCGTCGACGTTGTCGCCGTCGAGGGCCCTGAAGAGGCACGTCGTGCCCTTAATCAGCTCATCGATGACGATACGAGCGGTATCGTCGCTGTGAACGAAGCGTTCATGACCGATATCGACGAGCGCACGCAACAGAAGATCAACCAGACGTATCGACCGATCGTTATCACGCTCCCGATACGCGAGAAGCTGCAAGAAGAAGAGGACCACAGGGCGTACCTAGCACGCCTGATCCGAAGAGCAATCGGATTCGACATAACACTGAGGCGAGGCTGATGATTCTCGGAACGCTAGCCAAGATCACCGGTCCGGTCGTCGTGGCCGATGGAATGACCGGAATCAAGATGTACGACGTCGTGCGTGTAGGCCTTGTCGGCCTCATGGGCGAAGTCATTCGACTCGAGGGTGACCTCGCGACGATCCAGGTCTACGAGGACACCTCGGGCCTGAAGATCGGGGAGCCTGTCGAGTCAACTGACGGACCGTTGATGCTCGAGCTCGGGCCGGGACTCCTATCGTCGATTTACGACGGTATACAGCGTCCATTGCCGGTCATCGCGGAACAGACCGCAAGTGACTTCATCGCTCGAGGTACTGTTGTTGCCGCACTCGACCATGAGAAGGTTTGGGAGTTCACCCCTACCGTTGAGGTGGGGCAGGAAGTAACCGGTGGCGACTGCATCGGTACCGTGCCCGAGAGTGCCACGATCTTGCACAAAGTCATGGTTCCCCCGCGCATGAGCGGCAAGGTCACCAAGGTGATCTCTGCCGGTAGTTACATAGTCGATGAAGTGCTTGTCGTTCTCGACGACAAGCACGAGATCCGCATGAGCCAGTGGTGGCCTGTCCGAGAGGGACGTCCTTACGTCCGCAAACTCGATCCCACCACCCCGTTCCTTACGGGCATGCGTATCCTGGATACGTTCTTCCCGATCGCCCTTGGCGGCAACGCCATCATCCCCGGTGGTTTCGGGACGGGCAAGACGGTCACGCAGCAGTCGCTCGCCAAGTGGGCCGACGTCGACATCATCGTTTACGTCGGCTGTGGTGAGCGCGGCAATGAGATGACCGAGGTTCTGACCGAGTTCCCGGAGCTAGAGGATCCGCGCACAGGCAATCCGCTTATGGAGCGAACCGTTCTGGTCGCGAACACTTCGAACATGCCGGTTGCGGCGCGTGAAGCGTCCATCTACACCGGTGTCACGCTGGCGGAGTACTACCGGGACATGGGTTACAGCGTCGCGATGATGGCCGACTCGACCTCTCGTTGGGGTGAGGCGCTTCGCGAAGTGTCCGGACGTCTTGAAGAGATGCCTGGTGAGGAAGGTTATCCTGCCTACCTGGCCACTCGTCTTGCCGCGTTCTACGAGCGCTCCGGACGTGTACGTCCTCTCGGTAGTGAAGATCGCGTCGGTTCAGTGACGATGGTCGGTGCCGTATCACCTCCCGGCGGCGACATGTCTGAGCCGATGACACAGAACTCTCTGCGAGTCACCGGTGCCTTCTGGGCACTCGACACTTCTCTCGCACATCGCCGGCACTTCCCGGCTATCTCGTGGACCAAGTCGTACACGCTGTTCCTGGGTCAGGTGCGTACATGGTACGAGGGCGAGGTCGCTGACGACTGGGCAGAGACGCGTGAGCGCGCGATGTTCCTTCTTCAGAAGGAGACCGAACTCCAGGAGATCGTCCAGCTCGTCGGTCCGGACGCTCTGCCTGAGACAGAGAAGATCATTCTGGAAGTCGCGCGTATGTTGCGCGAGGACTTCTTGCAGCAGTTCGCGTTCGACGACGTGGACGCTTACTGCCCGCCGAAGAAGTCGTACTGGCTTCTGAAGACGATCCTCACATTCGATGAAGCGGCGACCCAGGCGATGTCGCGTGGTGTGTCGCTGCGCCAGATCCTGCAGCTTCCCCTGCGTGATGAGATCGCCAAGCTCAAGACGACACCACATGAGGAGGCGCTTGCGCGTATGCAGGAGCTTTCAAAAGAGATCGCCGATGACATCGCCGGAATCGAGGTGCTGTAGATGAGTCCGGAAACCTTGCTCGGTCGCTCACTTCTGTCCGTCGAGTACAAGACGGTCAGCTATATCACCGGCCCGCTCGTCTTTGTCGAGAACGTTCATGGAGTTGCGTACAACGAGATGGTCGCGCTTACGTTGCCGGACGGCTCGGAGCGCAGCGGTCAGGTCCTCGAGGTTGCCGGCTCCACAGCCGTCATCCAGGTGTTCGAGGGTACGCGTGGCATCGACGTGGACGTGACGCGTGTCCGCTTCCTCGATGAGGTCGCGAAGATCGACGTCTCTCCTGATTTGCTCGGTCGTGTTCTCAATGGTACAGGCAAGCCGATTGACGGCGGTGCTCCTGTTATTCCGGAGCAGCGTTTGGATATCACCGGTTCGCCGATCAACCCGTACATGCGCGAGCAGCCTGCAGACTTCATCGAGACCGGTATCTCGGCCATCGATGGCCTGAGCACGCTCGTCCGCGGTCAGAAGCTCCCGATCTTCTCGGGTTCGGGTCTGCCCGCCAACGAGCTCGCCGCACAGATTATCCGTCAGGCGAGCGTCAAGTCCGGCGAGGAGTTCGCCATCGTCTTCGGTGCCATGGGTATCACGCACCGCGAGGCTGCGTACTTCATGCAGCAGTTCGAGTCGACAGGCGCTCTCGAGCGCGTCGTCTTCTTCCTGAACGTAGCCGACGACCCCACCGTCGAGCGTCTGTTGACGCCGAAGGCCGCTCTTACGGTCGCCGAGTACCTGGCGTTCGAGAAGGACATGCAGGTGCTCGTGGTTCTCTCGGACATGACGAACTACTGCGAGGCGCTGCGCGAGGTCTCCACGGCTCGCGAAGAGGTCCCGGGTCGCCGAGGCTTCCCCGGCTACATGTACACGGACCTCTCGACCATCTACGAGCGCGCCGGTCGCATCAAGGGCCGCAAGGGTTCGGTCACGCAGCTGCCGATCCTGTCGATGCCTGACGATGACATCACGCACCCCATCCCTGACCTTACCGGTTACATCACCGAAGGTCAGATCGTTCTCTCGCGTCACCTGCACCGTCGTGGCGTCTATCCGCCCATCGACGTTCTGCCGTGCTTGTCGCGACTGATGAACCTCGGTATCGGTGAAGGTAAGACCCGCGAAGACCATCGTGCCGTGGCGAACCAGATGTACGCCGCATACGCGCAGGGTCGTGACCTTCGCAGGCTCGTTGCCATCGTCGGTGAGGAAGCGCTGTCGGATACCGACCGACGCTACCTGCACTTCGCTGATGCATTCGAGAAGCACATCATCGGTCAGGGCGACACCGGTCGCACGATCGAAGAGACTCTGAGCATCAGCTGGGAGATCATGTCCGAGCTGCCTATGGCTGAGCTCAAGCGTGTTCGTGACTTCATCGACAAGTACCACCCGACGGCGGGCGGTCAGGCCGAGGCGTAAGGGCTTGTCCGTAACGGCCGAGAGGAGGTGCGCGGATGGAAGAAGTACGGCCAACTAGATCGGAACTGCTCGAGCGCAAGCAACAGATCACGCTTGCGCAGCAGGGCATGGACCTTCTCAAACAGAAGCGTGACGCGCTGCTCATAGAGTTCATGTCAGTCATGGACGAGACGCTGCGTCTCAGCAACGACCTGCAGCGTACCGTCTCCGAGGCGCAGTACAGCCTCGCGATCGCGAAAGCCGTCGATGGCGTGGTGTCGGTTCGCTCGGCGGCCATGGCCACGCGCGGTGAGATCACGATCGATATGACTGGTACGAAGATCATGGGCGTCTCCGTGCCGGTGGTCACCAAGGGCGAAAGCCCGATGCGTACGTCGTTCACACGTGGATATGCGATCACCGGTGTTTCGTCCCGAATCGACGAGACCGCTGACAAGTTCGAGCGGATCTTGGATGTCATCATCGAGTACGCCGACATCGAGACTCGTCTGAAGCGGCTTGGCGAGGAGATCCAGAAGACGAACCGTCGAGTCAACGCACTGGAGCAGATCACCGTGCCAGCGCTCAAGGAGCAGGTGTCCTATATCCGCCAGGCGCTCGATGAGCGTGCGCGTGAGGACAACTTCCGCTTGAAGAAGGTCAAGAAGAAGATCGAGCGACGTGCGAAGGAACGTAAGCAGGCCTGACACGTCTGGGTCGAAGGCCGGAGGGCCGAAGGCCGATATGCTCGCAATTGTGTGAGGCGGTGCCGCCTACCGGGGGGTGTCTGGCACCGTCTCACCTCTCTTTCCCGGGTTAGCAGTCTGTGTACCACAAAGCAAAACAGCCCGTCCGGGTTCTCCTGGACGGGCTGTTTGATCTTGTTGTTGCAGAGGTGCTAGATGCTGCGGGCGCGAATGATGTCCCCTACGAGTTCCAGGGTCTCAACCGTGTTATGCGTATCGCCCCGGAGCTTCTGCGCATACCCGATGATGGCTCGCACGTCTTCGGCACTGAGCTTGCTGAAGTGCAGGTCTTCCCAGTCGGCGCGCTTCTCGAATGCCCAGAGCTCACCGATCATCCACCGGAAGTCGTCGAGTTCTTTGCCTTCGAAGAAGCTCCAGCTGCTCTTCAGGCCCTGACGCAGTCGCTCCATGGAGCGCTCGACGGCCTTTTCCTTCCGGATCTGGAAGGCCCTCATGCCGATATCTTCGTCTGAAACGTCGGGACGGTTACCATTCATGTGCCCACCTCCTTGTCACTTGAATTCGTCATCCGGGCGGCGGATTCCTGCAATCGCATCGTCTTGCAGTGGCATGCGGCGTTATCGCGCTGTTGTCGACTCGGGGAGCCGTCCCTAGAATGGGGAAATGCCCCGTAACGGGGCCGCATCGTATCTGCCGACCAGCACGGGGGTTTCATGGAGTTCAGCGACGTACTCAGCAAAAGGCGCAGCGTCAGGCATTTCAACACCAAGCTCGCCGTTTCCGATCAAGATCTCCATGCTCTTCTCCGTGCGGCTGTGAGCGCCCCGAGCGCAGGCAATATCCAGCCGTGGCGCTTCTACATCGTGCGGTCGCCGGAGGCGCGTGAGCGCCTGGCTGCAGCACTACCGCAGCGCTGGGCCACAAGTGCGCCTGTTGTGATCGTCGTGTGTGTGGATCCACGTCCCTGTGCGGCGCGGTATAGCGATCGCGGGGAGTATCTCTACTCGATACAGGACACCGCTGCAGCCACGCAGAACATCTTGCTCGCCGCTGTCGACCGGGGGCTTGCCACGTGCTGGATCGGCGCTTTCGATGAGTGCGCGGTGGCCGACGCCATAGGCGCGACGCGGCCTATCACGCCTGTTGCTGTGATCCCCGTGGGCTTCTCGGCTGAGTCGTCTGCAAAACCTGCGCGTCGCCCGCTTGATGAAGTCACCACCTGGCTGTAGGGACGTTGGATGATGTCGGAGCGCGGTAATGGGATGGGCGAGGTTATCGCCACGATGGGCTCCGGCGGCGAGCTTGAGTCGCTACGGCAACGCATGGGTGAATGCACCCGCTGCTCTTTGGCCGAGACGCGCAACACCCTGGTGTTCGGTTTTGGTGATCCGCACGCCGATCTTCTGTTCATCGGTGAGGCGCCGGGGCGCAACGAGGACTTGCGCGGCGAACCCTTTGTGGGAGCTGCGGGCAAGTTGCTTGACGAGCTTCTGAGCAGCATCGGGATCCATCGCCCGGAGGTCTATATCGCGAACGTCTTGAAGTGCAGGCCGCCAAAGAACCGCGATCCGTTGCGCTCGGAAATTGAGACGTGCTCACCGTTCCTGGCCGAGCAGATACGCATCATCGATCCGAAGGTGATCGTGACGCTTGGGAACTTCGCGACGCGCTACATCCTCGATACCGAGGAGGGCATAACGCTGCTACGTGGAAGGCTCTTCGAGGTGATGGGGCGGCGGGTCTTCCCCATCTTCCATCCGGCGGCTGCTCTGTACTCGCCTGACAAACGAGAGGTCCTGTTCGATGACTTCAAAGTGCTGGGTGCGCTCCTTGAACGTACGCCTCACGGGAATGTTCCAGCACTGGAAGGCTGGTTGTGACTCTTACCCTCCATACTTCGAGCGAACATGCGACCGAGCGTCTGGGCACCCGGCTTGCCGCGCTGTTGCGTGTCGGCGACGTCGTGGCTCTCAGCGGCGATCTGGGTGCGGGCAAGACGCATTTCGTGAAAGGCGTGGCCGCAGGCCTTGGCGTGCCGGAGCCGGTCACCAGCCCTACGTTCAATATCTTGCTCGTCCATATGGGCAGGCTGCCGCTCTATCACTTCGACCTATACCGGTTGGAGCATGCCGAGCAGCTTGAGGACATCGACTTCTGGGGAACGCTTGAATCCGACGGGGTGTCGTTCATCGAGTGGGGAGACCGCTTCCCCGAGGCGCTGCCCCAGGATCGCATGGAGATCGTCATACACCGCGAAGACGTGGACACCCGGCGCCTTGAGATCAACCCGTCGGGACCCAGGTCATCGCAGCTCGCTGTGGACTGGGTGGCGGCCTGTGGCGGACCGGAGGTGTCGGCATGAAGTACGTGATCGCGTTTGACACTGCAACGGAGCACATCGCCATAGGCCTCGCCGCGATCGACGAACCCGGGCAGACGCTGCGGATCGTGGCCGAGAGGGACTTCTCGGCCCCTCGTGCGGCGCTTGGGGCCCTGTTGCCTGCGGTGCGCGACCTTGTTGGTGAGTCCGGCATCACGATGGAGCAGCTGGGTGTCGTCGCGGTGGGCCGAGGGCCGGGATCGTTCACAGGGGTGCGCATCGGTGTCGCCTCGGCAAAAGGGCTTGCGCACGGTCTGGGCGTCCCCCTGGTGGGATCGGGCACCCTGGATGCTGTTGCATGGCGCTTCTCGACTCATGAGGGGCTGCTTGGCGTGGTTGGCGACGCGATGCGGGGCGAAGTGTACCCTGCGTTGTTCAGGTGTGCCAGCGGCCGCTGTGTGCGCCTGGAGGAAGACCGTGCCGAGAAGCCTGCGCTCACGGTCGAGCGGTGGCGGAGCAGGCTCGATGAACCCGTTTTACTGACAGGCAACGGCCTGGCCAAGTACGCCGGAGTCTTCGTAGAGGCATTGGGTGATGTGGCGACGGTTGCTGATACAGCGCTGTGGACCCCCACGGGCGCGTCGCTGATCGCCGCCGCATCTATTCAGACCGGACCGTCGAGTCTTGCGAGCGTGCTAGGACTTGACGCGGCTGCGGCGTATGAACGTGCAGATCCCGGTGCGCTACTGCCGGTGTACACGCGCTTATCTGATGCTGAGGAGGCCGAGAAGCTTCGCCAGGACCCGGTGCCGTCCTCAGGCGTTCTCGGACCCGAAGGAGAACAGAGGGCATGAGGCCGACCACCAGAGCCATGACGCTTGACGATATTGAAGACGTGATGGCTATCGAGCGGGTCAGTTTTCCTGTTCCCTGGAGCGAGGGACAGTTCAGAGATGAGCTGCGCCGACAGGGCGAGGGTCGACGTTGGATGGTCGCCGAGAAGGATGGCGTTCTCGTAGGCTTCGGGGGCGTAGCGATCTTCGGCGACGAGGCGCACGTCATGGACCTTGCGGTACTCCCGGCGCATCGGGGGCGGGGCATCGGCAGGGACCTGCTGCTCACGCTCATGCGTCAGGCCGTTGCGGGTGGGGCGACGCGTCTCACGCTTGAGGTGCGTCCCGCCAACAGCGCGGCGAGGGCGCTGTACGCTTCTGTCGGATTCGTCGAGGCAGGCCTGCGCCCCGGCTACTACAGCGATACGGGTGAGGATGCCTTGATCCTGTGGACACCGGAGCTGGACGCCTCGGCGCTGGATGCCGTGGCGGCGGCTGATGCGGCCCAAGACCTCGTTCTGGCTATCGAGACGTCGTGCGACGAGAGCGCGGCTGCGGTCATGCGCGGTGGCACGGAGCTGCTGTCCAGCGTCGTGGCGAGCCAGGTGGACTTCCACGCCCGTTTTGGCGGCGTTGTCCCTGAGATCGCTTCACGAAAGCACACCGAGGCGATCGTCGCAGTGGTCGACGAGGCGCTTGTCGAGGCCGGTATCGGCTTAGGCGACCTCACGTCACTTGCGGTGACTCACGGACCGGGTCTCATCGGTGCGCTCGTCGTGGGCGTTGCCTATGCAAAAGGGCTGGCGTTGGCGACGGGGCTTCCTCTGGTAGGGGTCAATCACCTTGAAGGACACATCTTCGCCAACAAGCTTGCGGATCCCGGGTTGGAGCCGCCTCTTATAGCGCTTGTCGTCTCCGGCGGGCACACCGCGCTTGTGCACGTGCCCGAATGGGGCGTCTATCATACTCTCGGCCAGACCCTGGACGACGCGGCGGGCGAGGCCTTCGACAAGGTCGCCAAGCTGCTGGGGCTCGGTTATCCCGGTGGACCGGCGATATCCCGTCTCGCGCTTGAGGGCGATCCCGCTGCTATCGCGTTCCCGCGGGCGATGATGCGCTCGGGCAACTACGACTTCTCCCTTTCAGGGCTTAAGACGGCCGTCATCACATATGTGGAGGCCGAGAAACGGGCGGGTCGCGAGATATCCAACCCTGACCTGGCAGCGTCGTTCCAGGCCGCGGTTATCGACGTGCAGGTGGCAAAGGCGGTACGCGCCGCCGAAGAGCATGGCGTCAAGGCCTTCTGTCTGGCCGGGGGAGTGGCTGCGAACGCCGCCTTGCGTGAGGGCCTGAGGGATGCGATGTCCGAGCGTGGGATTCGTTTCTCGGTGCCCGGGTTCGACCTATGCACCGACAACGCGGCGATGATCGCTGCTGCCGCACACTTCCGGTTGAGGCGCGGGTCGTTCCTGGGCCTGGATGCGGAAGCGGTGGCAGGCCTTCGCCTGTAGGCGTGGTCTGGCGATAGAGGTGACAGGCCTTCGTCAGCAAGTGCGGCCCAGTGATGTGACTCCTCTCCAAAACGGGGCATAACAACCAGTGTTGCCCTGTGATGGCCACGGGGGTGGTCGGAAGGAGGGGCAAGATGAGAGTGCGTTTTTCACGTTTGCTTGCCATCGTGACAGTGGCAAGCCTTGTAGGGGCAATGGTGTTGCCGGGCATCTCGGTCGCTGACACCAAGCACCCCGGGGGGACGAGCGTTCAGCGTGTGATCACGGTTCCTGATGACAGTTGGGAGTCTGACGACGACACCGCTACTGCAAAGACGCTTCCCGCCATGAGCAGCCATACCTTGAGTGGCTACGAGGATGAGGACTGGATGAAGTTCTCGGTTGCCGAGGATGACACTCCGTTCTGGTTCGAGACTCAAGGTACTGACGGCAATGACGACTTCGATCTTCATATGTACCTGTACGAGCTCAATGCTGATGGGACACTCACTGACGTGGCCAACGAGGATGACCATGACTATTGGGACGCCTATTCGGAGTACATCACTGAGAGGCTCGATGCGGGGAACTACCTGCTGCTCGTCACCGGACACGGTGATGATGATACCGGCATGTACGATCTTCGCTGGGGGCAGGGCTATGCGCGCAGAGTCTATGGTGCGGACCGATTTGCCACCGCTAATGCCATTTCCGGTCTGATGTATCAGCAGGCTACGTTCAGCTATGACTGGGACTTCGACATCGAAGGCGTCGTGATAGCCAGCGGCACGAATCCCGCTGACGGCCTTGCGGGTTCTGTTTTGGCTTCGGCCATCGACGCCCCGTTGATGCTCTCCAGCGACAGCGGGCTTTCCGCCGCGACGCTGGCGGAGATCGAGCGGGTCTTGCGCCCTGAGGTCTACTACATGGGGGATTCGCTTACGATTTACATCCTTGGTGGCACGGCCGCTGTGCCTGCTGTCGTAGAGACTCAGCTGGAGGCGTCCGTTGTGGTCTCACAGGCGATCGATGATGGGAATCTGGAGATCGTCAGGCTCGCCGGAGCCAATCGCTACGAGACTGCATCTAAGGTCGCTGAGGAGTTTGACGATGTGTACGGCGCCAGCACTACCGCGTACATCGTGAACGGTGCGGCATGGGCCGACGCTCTGTCGGCCGCAGCGCCGGCCGTCTATGACGGAAGCGTCATCCTGCCGGTCGCCATGGACATGATCCCGCAGGATACTATCGATGCGCTGGCCGCGCTCAGTATCACAGAGGTATTCATAGTGGGCGGAGAAATGGTCGTGAGTCCTGCGGTCGAGGCAGAGTTTGTTGCCGAGCTTGGTGATCCAGCTGTCACACGCTTGGCAGGATCGAATCGCTATGAGACTGCGCGACTGGTCGCCGAGCACGGTGTCGACGACGTCGGACTCAACTCGGACCGTTTCGTGCTCGTCAGTGGTGAGGGGTTTGCCGACGCGCTGGCCGCCGGGCCCATGGTCTATCCCTATAACAACGGAGACGGCGTTCAGGGTCCCATCCTTCTGACCCCGAAGGCAGCCCTCTCGGCCTCTGTGAAGACCTATCTGGATGATTATGGGATGCCTACCGAGCTCTGCTACGTCATAGGCGGCACCTCGGCAGTCAGTGATACGGTCATCTCAGAACTGACCGCATTCGAGTCGTCTTATGTACCGCCGCTGTAAGGCCGCTGCTCCATAGTCGACCTTTGGATGAAGGCCCCGTCGATTCATTGACGGGGCCTTCCCGTGCCTCTAGGGTGCCAGGATATGAGTGTTTAGCCATCAGATTTTTCATACTTGTGGCAGTTAACCCTTGAATCATCGCCGAGCGAGCCGTAGAATCTCCTCTGTTAGCACTCGAGGTTTGAGAGTGCCAGAATCGCTCTAGTACCGAGCTTGAAATGGGTAGATATACGTGCGCCCACTAAGGCAACGGTATCGGGCGTAGACAGTCGGAGCGTAGGACGTAGGAGGGTAGAGCATGAATCTCAAGCCACTGTTCGACAACGTCGTCGTGAAGCCGGCGAAGGCCGAGGAGCACACCAAGTCCGGCCTTGTGATTCCGGATTCAGCCAAGGAGAAGCCGCAGCGCGGCGAAGTCATGGCTGTAGGCGATGGTCGCTACGAGGATGGCAAGCGCGTGCCGATGGACGTCAAGGTAGGCGACGTTGTCATGTACAAGGAGTGGGGCAAGACCGCCGTCAAGATCGATGGCATCGAGTACTTCGTCATGGGTCAGATGGATCTTCTCGCGATCGTCGAGGGCTAGTCAGACAGATTCCGCGGCACATGCTGCGCAATGAACGGACTTCAAGAAGGAGGGACACAGCCGAATGGCTAAGGACATCAAGTTCGACGAGGCGGCCAGGCGCGGCCTCGAGACGGGCGTGAACAAGCTCGCCGATGCAGTCAAGGTCACCCTCGGCCCCAAGGGCCGCTACGTGGTGCTCGAGCGCAAGTTTGGAGCACCCACGATCACCAACGACGGTGTGACCATTGCCAAGGAGATCGAGCTCGAGGATCCTATCGAGAACATGGGCGCCCAGCTGGTCAAAGAAGTGGCGACCAAGACCAACGACGTCGCCGGTGATGGTACCACGACCGCAACGCTGCTGGCTCAGGTCATCGTGCGCGAGGGTCTGCGCAACGTGGCTGCCGGTGCCAACCCGCTTGCGATCAAGCGCGGCATCGAGAAGGCCGTCGAGACCGTCGTTGACGCCATCAAAGCCAACTCCAAGGATATCGAGGACAAAGAGGAGATCGCGCACGTCGGTACGATCTCCGCTGCCGATGAGGCTATCGGGAACAAGATCGCCGAGGCGATGGAAGTCGTGGGCAAAGACGGCGTTATCACCGTCGAGGAGAGCCAGACGTTCGGTATCGATATCGATACCGTCGAGGGCATGCAGTTCGACAAGGGCTACATCTCCCCGTACATGATCACGGACCCCGATCGCATGGAGGCCGTGCTGAGCGACCCCTACATCCTCATCGCGAACCAGAAGATCACCAACATCGCGGACATCCTGCCCGTGCTTGAGAAGGTCATGCAGGCCGGCAAGCAGCTGATGATCATCTCCGAGGACGTAGAGGGCGAGGCGCTTCCGACCCTCGTGCTGAACAAGCTCCGCGGCACCTTCACCTCCGTTGCCGTTAAAGCACCGGGCTTCGGTGACCGTCGCAAGCGCATGCTCGAGGACATCGCCATCGTCACCGGTGGGCAGGTCGTCTCCGAGGAACTTGGTTACAAGCTGGAGAACATCGGCCTGGAAGTGCTGGGTCGCGCTGCCACGGTGAAGGTCACCAAGGACAACACGACCATCATCGATGGTGCTGGCGCCGAGGATGATATCAAGGCTCGTATCACGCAGATCAAGAACGAGATCGAGAACTCCGATTCCGATTTCGACCGCGAGAAGCTTCAGGAGCGCCTCGCCAAGCTGTCCGGTGGCGTCGCAGTCATCAAGGTCGGTGCCGCAACCGAAGTGGAGCTCAAGGAGAAGAAGCACCGCATCGAGGACGCCCTGCAGGCGACCCGCGCGGCTGTGGAAGAGGGCATCGTTCCCGGCGGCGGCGTCGCGCTTGTCGACGTGACCGACGCGCTGGATGCACTCGAGCTGGACGAAGAGGAGATGATCGGCGTCAAGATCATCCGTAAGGCGCTCGACGAGCCGCTCAAGACCATTGCGGCCAACGCCGGCTTCGAGGGCTCCGTCGTGGTGGAGAAGGTCCGCACCCTTCCCAAGGGCGAAGGCCTCAACGCCGCCACCGGCGAGTACGGCGACCTGCTCAAGATGGGTGTCATCGACCCGGTCAAGGTCACCCGTACGGCGCTGCAGAACGCTGCATCGATTGCTGCTCTGATTTTGATCACCGAGACGACCGTCTGCGACATCCCCAACAAGGATGACGCTGCCGCTGCCATGGCTGGCATGGGCGGTATGGGTGGCATGGGCGGTATGATGTAGTACCGTTTCACCCGTCAGGCCAAGAAGGCCCCTCCTCGGAGGGGCCTTCTTCGTTGTTAGAGGGCGAGTATCCCGTCGGCCAGGAACCGGATGCCGAGGTACACGAGGAAGACCGCACATCCACCGATGGTCGTTCGGTAGACGCGATCGGAGAGCAGGTGGCGACCTCTTGATGCGGCGGTGATCACGAAGCCGTACCACGCTACATCGGCCAGCTGATGTCCAAGAAAGAAGGCTATGACGCCGAGGGGCCCTATCGCGAGTCCGTCGGCGGCGAGCTTCACGCCTATGGTCGCCCACCACAGCGTCCAGTAGGGGTTGGAGAAGCTGATCGCGGCACCATGCAGAACCGGTCCCAGTCGGGAGGGCGCGGCGGAGGGGCTGGCCTCGGCGCTGATTGTCCCGCGTAGCGCGTCGCGAAGAAGACCGCCTCCCATCCAAAGGAGGAACGCTCCGCCGACGAACGCTAGGGCGGTTGTCACGGTGGGGTGTGCGAGAAAGGTCTGCAACCCGAATGCGAAGCCCACGAGAAGGGCTCCCTCCAAAGCCGCGTGTCCCACCAGCATCATCGCTGCGGCCAGTCGGCCGTCCCGGAGTGTGCGGGTGATAGTCACTGTGAGGTACGGCCCGGGAGCCATCGCCCCCGTGAGCCCTATCAGGAATGCTGCTCCGCCAAGACGGAACGCCTCTGTGATGGAGTGGGTATCCAAGTGACCTTCTTCGCAACGTGGCGGCGAGCTGGCACATCGAGTACAGTACTATGGCGTTTCTCTCTGAATGGGAACAAGGCTATCAGGAACACGGACGAGGAGCATCTTTGGCACTCTCAATAGGCATCGTCGGCCTACCGAACGTGGGCAAGTCCACGCTGTTCACCGCGCTCACCCGCAAGCAGGTCGACGCGGCGAACTATCCCTTTGCCACCATCGAACCCAACATGGGTATCGTTCCTGTACCCGACGCTCGTCTCGATCGACTCGAGCAGCTGGTAATGCCGAAGCGTGTCGTTCCGGCCACAGTGGAGTTCGTCGACATCGCCGGTTTGGTCAAGGGTGCGAACGAGGGCGAAGGCCTGGGCAACCAGTTTCTAGCCAACATCCGTGAGACAGATGCGATCGCAGAGGTCGTGAGGTACTTCTCGGACCCGAACGTGGTCCATGTCGACGGCCGGGTGGACCCCGCTTCTGACGTTGAGACCATCAAGACCGAACTCATCCTGGCAGACCTGGGTACTTTGGAGCGAGCGATCCCGCGCCTTGAGAAGGAAGCCAAGCGTGATAAGGACCTGCTTGCGAAGGTCGAGCTCGCCAGGCGTGTGCAGGCGTGGATGGAGCAGGGCCATCGTGCGCGCAAGATGGAGATGACCGCCGAGGAGCGAGTGCAGCTGCACGATCTGCACCTTCTGACCATGAAGCCGATGCTTTATGTCGCGAACGTCGACGAGGGCGATCTGGGCAAGGAGCTCACGCCTATCGACGGGCAGAAGCCTATTCCGATCTGCGCGAAGATCGAGTCAGAGATGGCCGAGCTTGATGCGGCGGAGTTAGCCGAGTACCTGGAGATGGAGGGCCTTGAGGAGCCGGGCCTGAACACACTCATCCGTGAGGCCTACGACCTGCTGGGCCTGCATAGCTACTTCACTGCCGGCGTCCAGGAGGTTCGCGCCTGGACGGTGCGCGTGGGCGCGAAGGCACCCGAGGCGGCAGCCGTCATCCACACGGATTTCGAGCGTGGGTTCATCAAAGCCGAGGTGATCTCTTATGCCGACTACGACGCTCTGGGCACCGAGGCGGCAGCCAAGGCAGCCGGCAAGCTCCGGATCGAAGGCAAAGAGTACGTTGTCGCTGATGGCGACGTCATGCACTTCCGCTTCAACGTCTAGAGACTATGAGGGTGGGGCAAGCCTGCGCGCTTTAGTGAGCTCCCATTCTAGGAGGTAGTCAAGAGCGCTGCTCCCACCCACCATCGTCCATCCGGTGAGATCCGCATTCCGGTGCATGACGAATTCGCGCGACGTCTTGTCCAAGTAGCGCCAGCCGAAGAGCATCACGGGCTCACCGTTCTTCGCGGCAAGGGGGCCGGCAGCCAGAGCGTCCGGGAAGTCCTTGCCTGTGGCTGCATACGGTGTGATATCGCCGGTAGGCCAGTACTTCTTGACGACCGCGACATTGGTCGCGTAGCGGTTCGCGCCGTAGACACGGCTCACCTTGAGTTTGCTGGCCAGCGCCGTCTTGACGCTGTCCGAGACCGCCGCAGAGCCGCCCACGATCACGGCAGAGGTGACCTCGGCGGAGTGCTCGGTGATAAACTTGCTGGTGGACGCCGAGAGGTTCGACGCCGGTGTCAGCAAGATGGGCATGCCGCGCATCGCTGAGAATGCCGATGCGGACACGGCGTCAGGGAAGGCCTCGCCTGACACGACGGTCACGCCCGCTCCCGGAGTGACGCCCAGCCGTTCGGCCATCAGGGCCGCGGTCTCGTATCGATCGCCGCCCGCGATGCGTTCCACCGCGCTACGCTCGATCCCTGCCGCGTCTGCGGCTGCGGTGGCGACGGCGGACGTGACGGCCGCCTCTCCGCCCAGGACGATCACGTTCTTGGGGGCCAGTGAGGTGATGGCTGTTGCGACGGCCGTCGGCAGGCTCTGCGAGCTTGTGAGCAGCAGGGGCGCATCGAGCTGATAGGAGAGCGGCCCCGCGGTCAGGGAGTCAGGCCAATTCTCGCCAGAGGCGAGGATGACGGTATCTGCACCGGACGGCCAACCTTTCTTTGCCACCAAAACGGCAGTCTCGTACCGTGTATTGCCGGCGATACGGGGCTCGATGGGGTCTATGAGGTCGGCCGCAAGGTAGCGGTCCACTGCGTTGGCGATGCCTACGGCAACCTTATGCCGGAAGTCCAGCGACAGAAGCTTGGTCCGATCTGTCGTATTGTCGAGGAAAGCGACCTCCACAAGGGCAGCGGGCATGTTGGCCCAGCGAATGACGTAGTAGCCGACGTCGTCGACCTTCCTGTTGGTCGTCCCAGCACTGGCGACGATCTCCGTTTGCAGGTAGGTGGCAAGCGTCTTGGATGGGCCGGTGTCGGTCGCGGTCTCCCAGCTGTTGTAGTAGGTCTCGGTGCCCGTGCCGCCGCCGGCGTTGTTGTGGATGGAGATGAAGATGTCTGCCTCAGCGCTGTTCGCTTTGTCGCAGCGCGCCTGCAAGTCGTCGTAGGGGATGGGGTACGCCCCGGTGGTGTCGTCTTCATAAAGGTAATACTGTTCGTCGTCGTCATCCCAATGCCAGGTGGCGATGTCTGTGGAGCACACGGTGGTGTCTCCGGTGCGGCTCATGGATACGCTGTGTCCGCGGGACTGGAGGACGGAGCGTGCCTCCAGGGCGATGAGCAGGTTGACGTACTGCTCTTCGACTCCGCTGTAGACGGCACCCGGATAAGCGCCGCCGTGCCCGGGATCCAGGAAGACCCGTGCGGCCTGGGCGGACGCCATAGAGGTACAGAGGAACACCAGGACGGCGGCGGCAGTAGCAGCAGTCCTCCCGATCCGACTGAGTGCGACTGCGACGTGGTGGTGTGACTGCATCATTCGGCTCCTTGGGACGGTGCAACACCCGCCATTTAACCACACCTGCACCCCCTTCATGCAGTGATGACGGTGACACGATAAGGACGAGCGGCTGATTGACACTCCATACCCCTCGGGCTAGCATGTATGCACCTTGCAAGCCTCATGGAGCAGCCAACGTCGCAGCACCTGTCGGACCAGGAACACCACGCCATGCTCTTAGGCGATTCCTGGTCCTTGTCGTATAGGCGTTCCATGTGAGAATTGGCGAGTCAACACACAGAAGCAGTCAGGAGGCGCGATACCAGCATGGAAGTCGAGATCGGACGAGGTAAGACCGCACGGCGTGCATATGGCTTCGACGACATCGCAATCGTTCCGTCACGCAGAACGCGTGACCCTCGCGATGTGAACATCACCTGGGAGTTCTCCCACAGAGGCAAGACCTACAACTTCCCGCTGCCTGTCCTTGCTTCGGCAATGGACGGAGTCGTCGATCCCGAGTTTGCGATCACGATGGGCAAACTTGGCGGCCTCGCCGTTTTGAACCTTGAGGGTATCCAGACCCGCTACGAAGACCCCACGCCGCACCTCGACGCCATTGCCTCCTTCTCGAAGGATGAAGCCACACCGCGCATGCAAGAGATCTACGCTGCCGCTGATGTGAAGCCTGAGCTGATCACCCAGCGCGTGAAGGCCATCAAGGCCGGCGGCGTTCTGGCCGCTGCCTCGCTGACCCCGCAGAACGTGGAACGCTACATCGATGCCGCCATGGCCGGTGGACTCGACATCCTCGTTATCCAGGGCACCGTCGTCAGCGCCGAGCATGTCTCGACCTACGACAAGCCTCTTGACCTCAATGCCTTCATACGTGACCTGGACATCCCCGTCATCGTCGGTGGTTGCTGCAGCTACCAGGGTGCCTTGCACCTCATGCGTACCGGCGCCGTGGGTGTGCTTGTGGGCGTTGGCCCCGGTCATGCCTGTACCTCGCGTCGTGTGCTGGGCATCGGCGTTCCGCAATGCACCGCGGTCGCCGATGCAGCGGCTGCTCGCATGCGCCACCTGGACGAGACGGGCACCTACTGCCACGTGATCGCAGACGGTGGTATGCGTACCGGTGGCGACCTTGCCAAGGCCATCGCCGTGGGCGCGGACAGCGTCATGATCGGCTCGCCGCTCGCTTCGGCTTCCGAGGCGCCCGGTCGTGGTTTCCACTGGGGTATGGCCACCTTCCATCCGGATCTGCCACGCGGCGCCCGCGTCCAGGCCGGGATCAAGGGTTCGCTTGAGGACATCCTTGTAGGACCCGCTCGTGAGAACGACGGTACGCTCAACCTCTGCGGTGGTCTTCGCACGTCGATGGCGACCTGCGGTTACGAGAACCTGAAGACATTCCAGAAAGCCGAAGTAATGGTTGCACCCTCGCTGCAGACTGAGGGCAAGGTCCTCCAGCAGTCGCAGGGTGTGGGCATGGGCCGGTAGGGGCAAGGGTGAGCTATCACGAGCAGCAGCCCACGGTATTCGTTGTAGACTTCGGCGCGCAGTACGCGCAGCTCATAGCGCGTCGCGTTCGCGAGGCCAAGGTCTACTCGGAGATCGTCTCTCATGACATCACTGCTGAAGAGATCGAGCGTCGCCAGCCGGCGGCGCTCATCTTGTCTGGCGGTCCGGCCAGTGTGTACGCGCCGGGGGCGCCGAAGATGGACCCGCGTATCTACGACCTGGGTATCCCGATCCTGGGCTTTTGTTACGGCATGCAGCTTATGGCCATCGATCTTGGCGGAGAGGTGCCGCACACTGATATCGGCGAGTACGGATTCGCTGAGCTCGCACTTCTCGAGTCCCAGAGCCGATTGATGGAGGGCCTGCCCGGGACCTCACAGGTGTGGATGAGCCATCGCGACAGCGTAGGAACTGCGCCTGAGGGTTTCTGCGTGACTGCGCGGACCGCGATCACACCCGTCGCCTCCATGGAGGATGCCGCTCGTGGTCTGTACGCGACGCAGTTCCATCCCGAGGTTGCTCACACTGAGTACGGGCAGCAGATCATCAGGCGCTTCTTGCATGACATCGCGGGTATCCCGCTTGTGTGGACGATGGTGAATATCATCGATGAGGCCGTTGACCGCATCCGTGAGCAGGTGGGAAGTGACAGGGTGATTTGCGCACTCTCCGGCGGTGTTGACTCCAGTGTGGTCGCCGCGCTGCTCCATCGCGCCATCGGCGATCAGCTGACGTGCGTGTTCGTCGACCACGGCATGCTCCGGTTGGATGAAGCGGCTGATGTTGTGCGAGTGTTCGCCGATCAGTTCCATATCGACCTCGTTCACGTGCAGGCGCAGGAGCGCTATCTTGATCTGCTCGACCACGTGACCGACCCTGAGCTCAAGCGCCGGATCATCGGCGAGGAGTTCTGGAAGGTGTTCTTCGAGGAGGCGACCAAGCTCAAGGGTGTGAAGTGGCTGGCGCAGGGGACGCTGTACCCCGACGTGATCGAGAGCGGCAACAAGACCGCCGCCAAGATCAAGAGCCACCACAACCTCATCCCGTTCCCGGATGGCGTGCACTTCGACCTCATAGAGCCTTTGAGGGCACTGTTCAAAGACGAAGTGCGAGCCGTGGGTGCCGAGCTGGGCCTTCCCGATGAGATCGTCCAGCGTCAGCCGTTCCCCGGTCCCGGGCTGGCGGTGCGCATCATCGGTGCTATTACCGAGGAGAAGCTCGACATGCTGCGCGAGGCCGATGCCATCGTGCGCGAGGAGATCTCCAGCTGGGACACGGAGCGTAGCGTCTGGCAGTACTTCGCAGTACTGCCTGATATCCGCTCGGTGGGCGTGATGGGCGATGAGCGCACGTACGCGCACCCCATCATCATCCGCGCGGTTGCTTCGGCAGATGCCATGACCGCCGACTGGGCTCGTCTTCCGCATGAGTTGTTGGCGAAGATGAGCAACCGGATCATCAACGAAGTGGACGGGATCAACCGCGTGGCTTACGACATCACAAGCAAGCCGCCGGGAACCATAGAGTGGGAATAGACAGAGTATGACGGGCGCCGGCTGCTTTTCGCCGGCGTTCTGTGTAAAGAGATACCCCCCGACATGAGGTGGAGTGGATACGATGGCCGACCACACCGATGAGATCCAGCAGAATATCGCAGAGCTCCGGGCGCAGATCGATCAGGTCGACTGTCGCATCGTGAAGCTCATCAACGAGCGCGCCGAGCTGGCCCTGAAGATTCGCGGACTCAAACCGCAGGTGAACTGGGGTCTGTACGACCCGAAGCGCGAGGAGCAGATATTCGCCCAGCTTTCGTCTTGCAACGACGGGCCGCTTTATGACGACAACCTCCGTGAGATCTACGAGGCCGTCCTTCGAGTCATGAAGGAGCTCTGAGCCCACAATGAGTGATGCAGCACGCGCGATCGGCGCGGTACTCCGCGACGGCGCAAAGGTGACCCTCATGGTGGGTCCGTGTTCCATAGAAAGCCGCGAGCAGATCATGGAGGTCGCCGCGGTCACTGCAGAGCTGGGGATCCCGGTCCTCCGGGGCGGGGCGTACAAGCCGCGCACGTCACCGTACTCGTTCCAGGGCCTGGAAGAAGAGGGGCTCAAGTTGCTGAAGGAGGCAGGGGAGCGCTACAACCTGCTCACTTGCACTGAAGTGGTCGACTCGGCACATGCAGAGCTCGTGGACAGTTATGTGGACATCCTGCAGGTCGGCACCCGCAATATGGCGAACTACTCGCTGCTCAAGAAGCTTGGCAGCGTGACCGCCGAGACGGGCAAGCCGGTCTTGTTCAAACGCGGTATGGCCGCCACGATCGATGAGTGGCTTGCTGCGAGCGAGTACATCACCAGCCAGGGCAATCCCAATGTCATCCTGTGCGAGCGGGGTATCCGGACGTTTGAGACGTCAACACGCTTCACGCTGGACATAACCGCGGTTCCCGTGGTCAAGAAGCTCTCGAACCTGCCAATCATCATCGATGCGTCGCACCCCGTGGGGGTTGCCGACCTGGTGCCGCCTGTGTGCCGGGCAGCCATCGCTATCGGCGCTGACGGCATCATGATCGAGGCGCATCCTAATCCCCGCAAAGCGCTCTCTGACGGACCGCAGTCGCTTGACCTGCCCAGACTTCGTGGGCTGGTTACCGAACTGCAACCTGTGGCAGAATCTGTAGGTAGAACCATCCTCTGATACAAAGTCGGCTCGCAAGTTGCTACATCACGGCCGTGTATCTGACCGAGAGGTGATGTAGACGATGGATATGCCGCTCCGTGGATTTTGTGCTCATTGTGGCTCCGAGGGCGAGCCACGCCTCGGCTACTGCGCTGAGTGCGACGGTCCGGTCTGCGCCAAGTGCGGCAACGTGCAGCATGTGCACGGGGAAGCCAAGGCCATGCATGACCTCTGCCTCAAGCAGTGTGAGAACGGTGGCTTCTCCATGATCAAGTTCGTGAAGTGAAGCGCGTACTGCAGTGATCGTGCTTCTCTCGGCGGACATAGTCATCTGAGGCGTTGTTGCGCTGGAGTCGCGCAGCTTCCGCGTGTACACTGGACAACCTATGAGCTACCTTGTCGATGACCTCAACCCCGCGCAGCGTGACGCTGTATTGGCCACAGAAGGCCCTCTTCTCGTGCTGGCTGGTGCCGGCTCGGGTAAGACGCGCGTGCTAACGCACCGCATCGCTCACCTGATCGCCGACAACCGGGTGCCGCCCGCCGCTATTCTGGCCATCACGTTCACCAACAAGGCGGCGCAGGAGATGCGCCATCGCATGGAGGACCTCGTCGGCGCCGGCGCGCGCTCGATGTGGGTCATGACGTTCCACGCGATGTGCGTGCGGATCTTGCGTTCCGAGGCCCATCGCCTCGGCTACACGCGCAACTTCTCGATCTACGACACCGACGACAGCAAGCGCATGATCTCTTCGATCATGGCGGACCTCGAGATCGATCCCAAGAAGGCTCCGGTCAAGATGATCGCGGGACGGATCTCCTCGGCGAAAAACGAGTTGATAGGGCCCGTGCGTTACGCCAATGAGGCGGTCATGCCGCCCATGAAGCTGGCGGCGAAGGTGTATCCGCTCTACCAACAGCGCCTTGTGGCCGCCAACGCGATGGACTTCGATGACCTGTTGGTGAACACACATCGGCTGTTTGCCGAGCACCCTGAGGTGCTGGCGTTCTACCAGGACCGGTTCCGCTACATCCATGTGGACGAGTACCAGGACACCAACCACGCCCAGTACTCCATCGTGAACCTTCTGGCGGCGAGGCACCGCAATCTGATGGTCGTCGGCGATGACGATCAGTCCATCTACTCGTGGCGTGGTGCGGACCTTCGCAACATCCTCGAGTTTGAGCAGGACTATCCCGAGGCGACGGTCATCAAGCTCGAGCAGAACTACCGCTCCACGCAGATGATTCTCACTGCTGCCAATGCCGTGGTGGCCAACAACTCCGGACGCAAGGTGAAGACGCTTTGGACCGCCAACGCCGGCGGCGAGGTGATCACGCGCTACAACGCCAACGACGAGAAGGACGAAGCGCGCTTCGTGGGCCAGGAGATCGAGAAGCTGTTGCGAGAAGAGCATCGCGGTTATGACGAGTTCGCCGTCTTCTATCGCACCAACGCCCAGTCCCGTACGTTGGAGGACATCTTCCTGCGCATGGGCGTGCCCTATCGTCTGGTGGGGGGCACGCGCTTCTTTGAGCGTGCGGAGATCAAAGATGTGATGTCGTGGTTGCGTGCGGTGGTGAACCCGGCCGATGTGCAGTCGGTGGAGCGGCTTCTGGCTAAGCGCCAGGGTATCGGCAAGACCACCGTGGATACGCTCGTGGCTCGCTCATACGAGCAAGGCATCACGCTGTCTGAGGCGATAGACCGCGCTGCCGAGGAAGACTGGCTGTCCACCGGCCCGCGCCGCAAGGTCGCTGAGCTCGCCGGTGTGCTTGCCGAGGCGCGTGCGCCGCGTGAGGGCACCTTGCGTGAGCGAGTCGAAGACATCGTGAAGCGCTCCGGGCTTATCTCGGCATTGGCTGCGGAAGGCACCAGCGAGGCGGAGGGACGCGCTGAGAACATCCGCGAGTTCTTCGGTGTGGTGCAGGAGTACGACGAGACCCACGAGGACGAGGAGCGCACGCTTGAGGCGCTGCTGGAGTGGGTTGCATTGCGCTCCGACTTGGACAACCTGGCCGAGGAAGACCGCTCGGTCACACTGATGACACTGCATACCGCCAAAGGGCTTGAGTATCCGGTGGTCTTCCTTGTCGGCATGGAGGACACGATCTTCCCGCATGCGAACTCGATGTATGACCCGCAAGGGCTGGAGGAGGAGCGCCGCTTGTGCTACGTGGGTATCACCC
>JAFGVD010000034.1 GCA_016938135.1 Coriobacteriia bacterium | reverse complement strand
TCCCTCCGTATGTCGGCGCCGCGGGGTCATTCCCGCCGTGATCCACGTTATATGCGGATTCGGGCCGGCCATCTCATAGTGACTAGAGGCAACACTCCACGGCATTACGGTCGCCGATGTCAGACCGCGATGCGATACTGTCCGTGTGGCGGACGGCTTCGTCACTCGGCTCGAACTACTCGAAGGGCATCGCGTGGACTATCCTGTTATCAGCCTGTTCTCCGGCGCTGGCGGCCTTGACCTCGCCGTTCACCGCTGTGCTGAGCCGCCACTCATCCAAGATGGGACGCCCAGTCCACTCCGTGTTGCCATCGCGACCGACTACTGTGACACGGCGCTAGAAGCGTTCAATGCCAACTTCAGGGGTACGCGCACCCTAACAGGTGACATCCGCGAGCTTGAGTCGACCACCCTGCTACGCGAGGCGGGTCTCTCTCCAGGCGAGGCGACATTGCTCGTCGGCGGCCCGCCGTGTACGCCATTCTCGAAGTCCGGGTTCTGGATCGCTGAGAAGCGGAACAGCATGGACCCCGATGCGTCGCTGTTGGACGAGTACGTCCGCATGGTCAGGGATGCTCAGCCGGCAGCGTTCATCCTGGAGAACGTGCAAGGCCTCACGTACAGGACGCATCGCAGGCAGTTCGATCGGCTCATCGCGCAGCTTTCGGACCTTGGCTACAACCCACGCTGGCAGGTGCTGGTCGCTGCGGACTACGGCGTCCCTCAGTTGCGTAGGCGTGTCTTTGTGGTCGGACGCCGTGACGGAATCCCGTTCCGCTTTCCAGCCGCAACGCACGGCGGTGTGAGTGAGCGACAGGACAGCTCACATCCTGACCGTCTGCCCTACGTCACTGCCCGCCAGGCGTTCGTCGGGCTTCCCGATATCCCTGAGCCGGGCGAACTGGCAGAGGGTGAGTTTGCGGAACTGCTGGCGGAAATCCCTCCCGGTCAGAACTACCTGTGGCACACGGATCGGCTCGGCGGCCGCGACGTCTTCAATTGGCGTACGCGCTACTGGACCTTCTTGCTTCGCTTGCACCCGGATCGCCCGTCTTCGACGATTCAGGCTCAACCGGGACCGTGGGTCGGGCCATTCCATTGGCAGAACCTGCCCGCCTCAGATGGCGAGATGTGCGCGCGGCGGCTCCGCGTTCCTGAGCTGCTTCGCCTGATGACCTTCCCAGACGATTTCGCGGTTGTAGGCGATCGGATGAGTGCGCAACGCCAGATAGGCAACGCCGTGCCTCTGGAACTCGGCAAGGTGGTCGTCAGGTCGCTGCTGGAGCAGATGGGGTTGCTTGAGTCGCTACCTGTAGATCCACCAGAACGCGAGGCGGTGGCAGTTGGACTACTCGCGGGCTAAGCGGAGGCTCTCTGAGGCGCTCGAGCTTGCGCGCTCAGAGCGCGAACTCCCAGAGGAATGGATTGGGTACGCCCGCGAGGTGGCGGCTGAACCGTACAAGACCTTCACGCCGTTTCTCGGGACTGCACTTCTGGCGAAGTCGACGGATCCTCGTCTCGACCCGCTTTCCATCAAAGAGAACTACAGCGCCCGTGCGTATTCTGTGCGTACGCTCGCACACGGCGTCCTTGTACCGCGGTTGATCGAGGAGCACATCGACATTCGTAATCGCGGTCCGGAACCAATGAACAACCAACCGTTCTTCCGTTACGACCACGTGGATACCATCGAGCGCGTCAGGCGACCGGATGCCCTCGAGAGGTTGAAGGCGGTCCTCCACAAGGTTGATGCGTTGGATGCTGACGGCGCGCAGCTGGCACTTGCAGCCTTCATTCGCCAGCGAGTCGAGGCTACCGGCATGACTATCATACCGGTGATGGACGATGTGATTGTCTCGCTCGACTTGCTCGTCGAGGCGATGCGGGTCTTCTTGGCTGAAGACGCTGAGGACGGCAAGCGCGCCCAGGGTATAGTCGCGGCCCTGGCTGACTGTGCGTTCCATGACGTTGGAACGGCCCGGGTGAACGACCCGTCGCGTCACTACCCAGGCGATGTAGTCGCACTTGACGACGGGTTGGTGCTTCTGAGCGTCGAAGTCCGTGCGAAGTCGGTCACGGCGCCTGAGGCCACGCGATTCGCCCGTGAATGCGCTGCTGCCGGTATCTCTCGCTGCATCATTGCCGCGTTTGCGGGCAATCAGCCACGGCTTGATGAGGATGCGCTTGCTGCCGATGCCCTGGGCCTGGGAACCATTCTGCGCATCCACTACTCAGCGGAGGCGATGCTCTACTCATGCCTGTCATGGCTGGACGGGGATGTCGGCCCGGTCATCCGCGCGTTGCCCCAGCGCATTCTATACAGGCTGGACGAAATCGAGGTTCGGCATCAGTCGCTCGATCGTTGGGCTGCACTCTGTTCGGGTTAGACTGGTTGGCAGCGGCACGGCTGCAACGTCGCCGTTGTGCCTCTAACCCTGAGATCGAGCGGACAACGCTTCGCGTTGCCGCTCATCTCAAGAGACGTTAGCCACAGCTGAGGGAGACCGTCTGATCACACAGCAGGACATACAGGTACTGATCGTCGGGCTCATAGCCATCCTGCCGACCATGGCGGTTAGCATGTGGTGGTATGGCAGGCTCGTTGGGCTTGAGGACTTGGCACCGAATGAGCGGGACACACATGCCGTCTTGCTGCAGCAGAAAGCTGATCGGCGCATCAGAGGCGCCCTGCTCCTCCCTTGGATCGCGATGGCCACGCTGATCGCTTTGACACCCGCAACTCGCGCAGCCGACTGGATCTGCCTCGGCCCCGTGACCCTTCTTGGCTACGGTTTGAGCGCGATTTCGTTCAAGTGGATAGTGGAGTATGCGACCACCGGGATGCTCGATAGGTGGTATGACCAGGAACATCGGTGATGAATCATGCCTGGCCGTTGTGCGTGGCTAACAAGCGCTTCCTTAGTGTCACTCTGCCCCTGTGGGCTACCTGATGAGAGTCGGGTAGCCTCGGATCCGGCGGCGGAGTGACC
>JAFGVD010000033.1 GCA_016938135.1 Coriobacteriia bacterium | reverse complement strand
TGTCCCTAGTACGAGAGGACCGGGATGGACGAACCTCTGGTGTACCAGTTGTCACGCCAGTGGCACCGCTGGTTAGCTACGTTCGGTTTGGATAACCGCTGAAAGCATCTAAGCGGGAAGCCAGTCTCAAGATGAGGTCTCTCACCGGGTAACCGGGTAAGACCCCTCGTAGACTACGAGGTTGATAGGCTGCAGGTGTAAGCACAGCAATGTGTTCAGCCGAGCAGTACTAATCGGTCGAGGTCTTGATCTTCTATTCAAAATTCTCGTGATCGCTATGCAGCTCTCAGGGTGCGGGACGCACCAGGAGTGCCATTTGAGAACCGGATATCGTGTAAACGACTATCCAGCGACGAGAGCCGTTGGATGTGTTCAGTGGTTTTGGCGGAGGGGGTACACCCGATCCCATTCCGAACTCGGAAGTTAAGCCCTCCAGCGCCGATGGTACTGCGGTGTAGGCCGTGGGAGAGTAGGACGCCGCTGAACACATCCAACGGCTCTGGTGTTTTCTCAGAGCAATGGTTGCTGCACCTTGGTAGGCCCGCTCTGGTGGCACGAATAGTGCTACTATTTGCAGGTCTATCGTGAAGTATATGTACCGTTCGTTTCTGAGCGGGTGAACCGGAAAGGAGACGCAACGTGAAAGAACGCGTCCAGGAGGTACTCGACAAGATCCGTCCGGCCTTGCAGGCAGATGGCGGGGACGTCGAGCTCGTAGACGTCAAAGGTGGCGTTGTGAAGGTCCGTCTCGTCGGTGCGTGTGCCGGCTGCCCGATGTCTCAATTGACTCTCTCTAATGGTGTCGAACGTGTTCTCAAGCAAGAGATTCCCGAGGTTGAGCGCGTAGAGCCCGTCTAGTCTCAAAGTCTTACTTATCAACGAGCGCCGTCCGTCAACACGGGCGGCGCTCGTCTGCGTTTTCCGCACACTCATGCAGGGGATAGCTCCCGTACGGCATCAGATGCTTGCCGTTCGTCCTGATGTGGATTGACGCACTACATATGCCCCGATTAGACTGTTAGAGCGCAATATATTGTGGCGCGCATCGCTGAGGGGGTTTCGCGCCACTCACCGTCCGATCTGCTGGATTTACACCGCTTGGAGGCACTTATGGCTGAATTGAACGAGACTGCGGTCTATCCGACTACCATAGATGAGATGCTGTCTCCCAACAGCCTTACAGTGCTGCGCAGGCGTTATCTGCTCAAAGACGAAGAGGGCAATGCCGTCGAAGAGCCGTCTGACATGTTCCGCCGGGTTGCTGAGAACATCGCATCGGCAGAGATCCTGTTCGGAGGCATCGAGGACGACGCGGCCAGGGCCGCTGGCGACTTCTATGAGCTGATGACTTCCCTCGAGTTCCTGCCCAACTCGCCTACCCTCATGAATGCCGGTCGTGAGCTCCAGCAGCTTTCTGCCTGCTTCGTGCTTCCGGTCGATGACTCGATGGACTCGATCTTCGGCGCGGTTCGAGACACTGCTTTGATTCACAAGTCTGGTGGAGGCACCGGTTTCTCGTTCTCCCGACTCCGCCCGAGCGGTGACCAGGTTCGGTCCACCCAGGGTGTCTCCTCGGGACCGGTCTCTTTCATGCGCGTGTTCAATCAGGCGACCGAGGCTGTGAAGCAGGGCGGTACGCGCCGTGGCGCAAACATGGGCGTGCTGCGTGTGGATCACCCCGATATCCTCAACTTCATCCGCTGTAAAGAGGACGGGGATTTCTCCAACTTCAATATCTCGGTCGCGCTGACTGAGGAGTTCATGGACGCCGTGGAGTCCGGGACCAGCTATGCGCTGTACAACCCGCGTACCAAAGAGGTCGCAGGACAGATGGACGCGCGTGAGGTATACGAACTCATAGTGCAGATGGCATGGGCGACTGGAGACCCGGGTATCATCTTCATCGATCGCATGAACCGAGACAATCCTACTCCGCTGCTTGGGGAGATCGAGTCCACCAACCCGTGTGGTGAACAACCCCTGCTTCCCTACGAGGCGTGCAACCTGGGTTCTGTGAACCTCTCAAGGTTCGTTCGCCGCACCGACGCCGGGTGGGATGTCGACTGGGATCGCCTGGCCGATGTCGTTCACCGTGGCGTCCACTTCCTTGACAACGTCATCGAGGTGAACCAGTACCCGCTGGAGAAGATCGATCAGCTCGCTCGGGGCAACAGGAAGATCGGTCTGGGAGTTATGGGCTGGGCCGACATGCTCATCATGATGGGAATCGCCTATGACAGTGAAGAAGCTTCGGCGCTTGGCGAGAAGGTCATGGGCTTCATCGCCGCAGAGGCGCGATTGGCGTCAGTGAAACTGGCCGAGGCTCGCGGCGTGTTCCCGAACTTCGAAGGATCGATATTCGATACTGAGGAAGGTCCTCGTCTTCGCAACGCCACGGTCACGACTATCGCCCCCACGGGTACGCTTTCGATTATCGCCAACTGCAGTTCCGGCATCGAGCCGCTCTTCGCTGTAAGCTACGTTCGCACCGTCATGGACAACGATCGCCTCATCGAGGTGAACCCGTTGTTCGAGGACGTTGCCGTGAAGCAGGGTTTCTACACGCGCGAGCTCATGGGCTTGATAGCCGAGCATGGAACACTGCATGATGTCGACGCAGTTCCCGACGAAGTGCGCCAGGTGTTCGTCACTGCGCACGATATCGCTCCCGAGTGGCACATTCGGATGCAGGCAGCTTTCCAGAAGTCCACGGACAATGCAGTATCCAAAACGGTCAACTTTGGCAACGACGCCACCGCCGAGGACGTTCGCATGGTCTACGACCTTGCTCATCAGCTCGGCGTGAAGGGTGTCACGATCTATCGGGACGGGTCCAAGGACAACCAGGTCCTCACGACCGGCAAGAGCGGTCAGTCCGCCGCTGAAGCGCAGCGTCACGGGGAGATCGAGCCGCGCCCCCGTCCGAATGTGACACTCGGGCGTACCGAGAAGATCCAGACCGGGTGCGGCAACCTCTACATCACGATCAACTCGGATGAACAGGGTCTGTGTGAGGTGTTCACGCAGATGGGCAAGTCTGGTGGATGTGCGTCTTCGCAGTCAGAGGCGCTGTCGCGGATGATCTCTGTGTCACTGCGTGCCGGTGTCGATCCACAGGCTATCCTGAAGCACCTCAGAGGGATCCGTTGCCCCAGCCCGGCCTGGGCTCAGGGCGGTAAGGTGCTCTCGTGTGCGGACGCCGTAGGTATCGCCATGGAGCACTATCTGGAGTGGGTGGAGACGGGACATGCAAGTGCTACCGTCTCCAAGAACAGCGACGAGCTGGACAACCTGTCCGGTGCTTGTCCCGAGTGCGGGAGCTCTTTGGAGCACGAGTCAGGATGTGCGGTTTGCAGAGCCTGTGGGTACAGCAAGTGTGCTTAGGAGCGCAGACCGATGGTACTTTCTGACCGCAGCATCAAAGAACAGCTCCTGGCCGGACGCATCCGGATCGAACCGTTCGATCCGGATGACATCCAGCCATCCAGTGTCGATCTACATCTGGATAGCAGTTTTCAGGTGTTTCGCAACTCGCGCTACCCGTACATCGACCCGTTCATGGAGCAAAGCGGCCTGATGGAGCTTGTGACCGCCAGCTCGGAGCAGCCGTTCGTTCTGCATCCGGGTGAATTCGTCCTGGGCGCCACGATAGAGCATGTGGGGTTGCCGGATGACATCGTGGCTCGTCTTGAGGGCAAGTCCTCACTTGGTAGGTTGGGACTCCTCATCCACTCGACGGCAGGGTACGTGGATCCGGGCTGGGATGGAACGTTGACCCTGGAGCTCAGCAACGTCGCCAATCTGCCCATGGTTCTTACGCCGGGCATGGCGATCGGTCAGATTTCGTTCATGCAGATGACCACGCCCGTGGATCGTCCGTATGGGACTCCCGGTCTAGGGTCGCGCTATCAAGGACAGGTAGCTCCCACACCCAGCAAGTCTCATCTGAGCCGTTCTCGCTAGGGTCACAGTCCGTGGGTGATTTTGCTCACGATTCGCCGCGGTACAAAACCGGCGAGGTACTTGCCGGCTGGTGACTCCATCACGGGCAGCCACCGGAACTTCCTGCCGATATCGGCGCGGATGTCGCTGGTCGCCTTGGTGTATGCGGTGAGCGCATCAACAGAGTCATGCTCCGCGATAGCCATACCTGCGAGTCTGCCGGTGCGCACAGCGTAGGAGATTCCCTCGCCTGAAGTGGGGGAGAGAAAACCTCCGGCCTCACCGGTGAGCAGTATTCGGCCCTGCCCGGGAACCACGTCGTTCACTGAGCGGACGTAGAGGGCTGTGCTTGCCTCCCTCTTCACGGTCTCACCGAGCTGTGGCATCGCGTCGCGAAGGGCGCGAACAATCTGATCCTGCATCTGCCATGGCTGTTTGCTGCCTGGGTAGTAGACGCATCCGATGTCAGCTACGTCGCCCTTGGGTACGATGTAGGTGTATGCGTACTCCTTGCCTATCCCGCGCATGTAGATGCAGTCGAAGTAGGGCTCGATCGGGCCTTCCAGGCGGACGAAGTCCTGGATGGTGACGTACTGTGCGGTGTTTGGGATCCCGAGCTCCCGGCGGACTCTCGACCGGCCGCCGTCCGCTCCGACAAGATGGTCACAGGTGAGTTCCGTTTCGCCTTGCGAGGTGCGCAGGGTGACGGTGACCTTCTCGGCGTCCTGGGTAACAGACTGGATCTTGCAGGGGGCGGCTACTTCGATGCTCTCGGGCAGGATACCGACGAGCCATTCGTCGAAGAGTGCGCGATCGACATTGAGAAGCTCAAGGGAAGTGACCTTCTTCACCTTCCGGTCCCAGTCATGGAAGCGGAAGAGCACGGTTCTGGGCTCAAGGACTATATCGTCCGGAATGGGCGCATACTGCGCGAGGGTCTGGCGCGTGTCCTGATGGAGCATCCCGCCGCACTTCTTGTAGCGAGGCATGAGCCTGGCCTCGACCAGCAGGGTCGGGCCCGCAGCCGCGGCATGATAGGCGGCAAGTATCCCTGCGGGACCTGCACCGGCGACGATGGTCTTGTAGTGTGAACTGGATGGAGCTGTGGAAACAGGGCGCACTAGTCTGATCCTTCCGTACATGAAGGCGCTTCGCGCCTCTGAATGTGTCTTTAGTAGTTTCTCCTATTTGCCCCCTGTTCCTCTACCCTTGTCTTCCTCGTGCGAACTATGTATGGGCGCTACAATAGAAGACTGTGACACAGATCTAGACCTGGGAGGCCGATGTGGCAGCATGCTGGACACTTCGCGGATGCGATGACGAGATGATGGAAAGGTGCCCACACGCTATCGACCCCAACGAGCAGTGCCCCGCATCGTGCATGGTGGGCAAGTGCTATCGAGAGACACACGTGGTCACCAGCGATCCGGCGCTCGTTTTCGACCCTTTTATCGACAGGAACGCTGCCGCAAAGGAGCAGTGCACCTTCTGCGAGTTCTTCCTTACGCATGGGCCGCGTTTGTCTTGAGTTCTGTCGTCAGGACGGAGAGCGATCGCGGTGGCTGAGCGCGACCTTGCGGGTGTTCTGCGGGAGTATGGTGCCGAGCTGGCCGCCAGCGCTGCGGCGCAAGTGGGCGACGCGTTCACGTGGACTGATGCGGACGCTTTCTTGAAGTCCTCGCCGAATGCCTTTCTCATCGGCGTGCTCTTCACTCAGGGTATGCCTGCCGAGCGCGCGTGGGCGGGTCCATACCTTCTGTGGCAGCGCCTTGGGCATTTCGATCTTCAGCGGCTTGTGGACGAGCCTAAGGCGGTGCACAAGGCGTTCATGGCTCCGCCGGCCTTGCATCGTTTCGTCCATACAGTTCCGAGGTGGGTCTGCTCGGCGGCACAGCGTCTTGTTGAGGAGTACGAAGCGGACGCGTCCCGGATCTGGCCGGACGGGTCGCACGTTCTTGATGTCACGGAGCGCCTGCTGGCGTTCGACGGCATTGGAGAGAAGAAGGCCGCAATGGCCGTTGAACTGCTCATGCGTCACTTCGGGGTGCGCCTGGAGGGCGTGGAGTGCGGGACCGTGGCATATGACGTTCAGGTCCGCCGTGTGTTTCTTCGCACAGGACTGATCGAACGTGATACTCCCGAGGATGTGCGCGCGGCTGCAGCCCGAGTGTGCCCTGAGGCGCCGGGTCAGATCGATCTGCCAGTCTGGCTCATCGGTCGCGAGACATGCAGACCCAGGCGACCCGCGTGTGACAGGTGTCGTCTGACGGATGTGTGCCCGCGGTTGGTAGAGCGTGACGCGCGTGGTGTGGGTGTCAGGCCAGAGACTTCATGAGAAGGCCCGAAAGCAGCTTGGGATAGAAGTACGTGGACTTCTGCGGCATTGTGTCGCCGTCCAGTGCTACTGCGCGCAGCTGATCCATCCGTGTGGCTCTCACAACGAATGCGACGTCGCCGCCAGGGACTTCAAGCGCTTCATCCGCATCCTTCACGAACGAAAGTCGCTCAAGCGTTGCCGGCTCGTCAGGGTGAATTCCGAGAATCGGCCACAAAATCAGCTCCTGGAGCACTGCGACGTCCAGGTTCTTCCAGTTGCTGTGGTGCTCGGTGGTGATGAGCGTGGTGGTGTCGACGTCCGCCTTCAGCGAAGCGACTTTGGCGGTTCCGTCGGTGGTCTTGACGATGAACGCGATCGCGTCGGTGCCGGCGAGTGCCTTGGCAGGCTGCCCGGAAGGGAGGTCTGTCAGGTCGAAGTTATCTGATAGGGCGGTCCAGAATGTATCGGCGTCAAACGTTCCAGCAGCGCGAGCTACGCGATGCGTGGGTAGGACGATCAGGTCGGGATCGTCCATGTTGACCAGCGCCATCATCACGAAATCATAGTCGGGCTGCTCGGTGTGGACGATGCCCGCCTCGGCATCAGCCGCACGGCGCTCGTCGCGATAGGCTAGAGCGGTGGTGTATCTGTGGTGACCGTCGGCGATGAACAGCTGTTTCGGCGTAAAGAACGCCTGGATCTGCTCGATGACATCTGCGTCGTAAATGGCCCAGAGGCGGCAAAGAACCCCGTCGGCGTCAGTGGCCTCACTGATAGGCCGCGATCGCATGGCGTTCTCAAACACGGTGTCCGTCTCGCCGGCCGGGTCTGTGAACAGGCTGAACACCTGGCTCAGGTTGGCGGCACAGGCGCGGGTCATCCGAAGGCGGTCATCCAGCGCCTTCGGAAGGGTGCGCTCGTGAGGAAGAACGACTTTTGCCGAGAAGGGATGCAGTTCCACAGCGCTGACAAGGGCACGGCGATGCACCATGCGTCCTTCGAATTCCCATGACTGCTCGAGGACATAGACTGCCGGCGAAGAGTCCTTTGCGAGGATCCCTTGTTGGTGCCATTCGGCCCAACGGGCAGCGGCGGTCTCGTACCGGTTGCCGGGCACGTCGGGGTCGAGGGATCCTTCAGGCAGCTCGAGTGCGACGATATTGTGCGGGTGCTTGGAGAGGAGCGCCTGGCGCTGCTCGGCGTTGATGACGTCGTACGGCGGGGCGGTAAGGCGACTGATGTCGGTCTCGTCGTGACGAAACATGACGGCGTTGAAGGGCTTGACGAGGGCCATCGGACGTCCTTTCGGCTTCAGGGCTGGACTCGCGGACATGCACGCGGGGTCACAGTTTAGCCGAGGAGGCCTCTGAACGCCAAGTAGAACAGGATGCCGACCACCGTGGTGCCCAGGAAACTGCGCCACTTGTAGTAGACGAACGCTGTGGGCAGTGCTGCGAACAGGTAGGGGTTTTGCAGCGGAGGCAGCCAGCGGCCGTCAGGACGCAGTACTTCGCCTACGACCAGGGCGGCCATCACCGAGACGGGAATGAAGGACAGCCATCGATGCAGCACCGCCGGCAACTCCAGCCGCGCAAGGAAAGCCATAGGAATGAAGCGAACCGCGTAGTTGCACAGAGCCATGCCGATCACGACCGCCCAAACGTACTCGCTTCTCACCGATACACCGCCGACCCAACGGTTGCGGCGCCGATGGATGCCGCAACGATGTACCACTTGCCCGGCAAGATGAGCATGCAGATGACGGTGAGGGCGGCCGCTACGATTCCGATGATGACGTGGCGCTTATCCTCGGCCTGCGCGACGAGAAGCGCCGTGAACATGGCAGGCATCGCGAACTCGACTCCGAAGCGATACGGGTCTCCGACCAGGCCCGAACCGAAGACGCCCAGCGCGGTTCCGGCTACCCATCCGGTCCAGGCCACAACGCCTACGCCCGCCATCGACCAACCGTCACCGGTGCCCCGCCGCAAGTCGTTGATGTTGACGCCGAACGTCTCGTCGGTGACCGAGAAGGCCAGCGCGGCCTGCCCTGCAACGCCGGCGTCTCTTACATGCGGAGAGAGGGTCGCACCAAAGAGCACGTAGCGCAGGTTCACGACGGTGGTCGCGATCAGGACGCTGGCTACATCTGCTCCGGCTTTCATCAGCGAGAGCCCGATGAACTGTCCCGCACCTGCGAGTGCGGTCGCGGAACACGCTACCGCCTGTATCGGACTGAATCCCCAGCTGCGCGCCAGTATGCCGAACGCAGCACCGACAGGCATGTATCCGAGGAAGATCGGAAAGCCCAGACGGACGCCGCGAACCAGTCTATCTTGCGCGCTAAGGCACAGAGCTTGCTGGGGGAGGGTAGTCGACATGATGGGAATCGTAACATAGGAAGCGAGTGCACAGCGGTATAATCGGAGCTGACGGAAGGAGGCGATTGCGGTGGAGTTCTCACTCATATGTCCCAACGATGGAGCGGTTGATTTGAGCCTTGAGGATATCTCGGCGGTCGTCCTTCGTGGCCCCGAATCCATCGACATCGTCTTCACGTGCCCACACTGCGGAGCGCACATAGAGGCTTCTTTGCGCGTGCCCAACCTTCTAATGGCGGCCATGGAGCTGGCTCAATATGCCGAGCAGGCGTCTGACGAGGATGTCGAGCTTCGGTTCTCGAAAGCCCCTGCTGATTCTTCAGGAGAGCATGCATCGGGCCAGCATCCTGATCACCTGGTGGATGCGTACTGCGAGTACTTCCGTCGGCAGCTTACCGGGGTCGAATGCGTTGAGGACCTGCTTGCCGAAATAGACTCCCGGTGAATGCCCTCAGTACCGACCGCCTCGTGCACGTCTGCTGAATCGGTCGCTGAACCATAGCGGTACCGTGAGCGCGAGCCCGGCAGCAAAGCCTCCAAGATGCGCGAAGTACGCCACTCCACCTGCAGCTGTCACCGACGGACCCACTGAGGCGACACCGCTGGCAAGCTGCAGGACGAACCAGAACCCGATCACTATGAATGCCGGCACCCTTGCAATCTCGAAGAAGAAGAAGATGGGGATCAGGGTGAGCACGGCAGCGCCCGGGAACAGCAGCGCGTACCCGCCCAGCACGCCGGCGATCGCGCCGCTCGCGCCGAGCGTGGGGATCGTCGATGCGGGCTCGATCAACGCCTGTGCGCCGACGCCCACGACGCCGCACGCCAGGTAGAAGATGAGAAAGGGAATGCGGCCGAGACGATCCTCGACGTTGTTACCGAAGATCCACAGGTAGAGCATGTTGCCGCCGATGTGGACCCATCCTGCGTGCATGAACATGGATGTGAACACGGTCGCGACCTGCTGAGGCGATGTGGGGGCGGCGAAGAACCTGGATGCGACGAAGGACCATTCGGTGAAGAACGCCTGCAATGCTTCAGGGGCCAGAGACGTCTCATAGAAGAACACGATCACGTTCAGCACGATGAGCATGATCGTGATCACGGGAAACCGGTGCGTGGGGTTCTCGTCGCGCAGCGGTATCATCGAGTTGCCCTTTCCTTTGGTAACATCATGGTGTGATGTTGAACGAGTGTACCTTTCGTTCGCTTGTTGCGGCACCTTGGGTATGTTCAAGTAGCACAGAAGAACCGGCCGAGGCCGGTCAGAGAAGGGTCGGAGGATGAGCTGATGCCATTGTGGATCCCCTGTTTAGGTGCGGTCGGGCTGGGACTGCTGGTGATCGTCGCAGCAGTTATCGGCATATACAACCGTCTTGTGACACTCAGGAACCGTGTAGACAACGCTTGGTCCCAGATCGATGTCCAGTTGCGTCGCCGATATGATCTCATCCCTAACCTGATTGAGACCGTGAAGGGCTATGCAACGCACGAGAGGGAGACCCTCGAGAGCGTCGTCAAAGCCCGTCAGATGGCCATGGATGCCGGGTCAGTCAAAGAACAGGGTGCCGCCGAGAACATGCTGAGCAGCACTCTCCGCAGTCTTTTTGCTGTTGCAGAGGCGTACCCGGATCTCAAGGCCAACCAGAATTTCATGATGCTGCAAGAAGAGCTAGCCGGCACTGAGTCGAAGATCGCCTACGCGCGACAGTTCTACAACGACTCGGTCATGTCGTACAACACTTCCACGCAGACGTTCCCCAACAACATCCTGGCTGGCATGTTCGGTTTCACGCTGCGTGACTACTTCGAGATCGAAGAAGCCGCCAAAGAGCCGGTAAAGGTCCAGTTCTAAGCCGTGTACGATCAGATAGCGTCAAACAAGCTGCGGAGCGCGGCTCTGATAGTGGTATTCGTGCTCCTTGTGATGGCCATCGGCTGGGTCTTCGGTCAGGCTACCGATTGGGGCTATGCGGGTCTGCTGATGGCCTTCGGCGTCGCCTTCGTCATGGCATGGGGTTCGTACTGGTATTCGGACCGCATCGTTCTGGCGATGAGTCATGCGAGGCCTGTTGACCGCAACATAGAGCCCTACATCGTGAACACCGTGGAGGGGCTTTCGATCGCGGCGGGTCTTCCCATGCCCAAGGCTTACGTCATCGACGACCCTGCCCCGAACGCGTTCGCGACGGGTCGCAATCCGGAGCATGCCGCCATCGCAGTCACTACCGGATTGGTTCAGAAGCTGAACCGCCAGGAACTTGAAGGCGTGATCGCTCACGAGTTGTCCCACATTAAGAACTACGACACGCTCGTCCAGACCATGACGGCTGTGCTTGCGGGTACCGTGGCTCTCGCTTCGGACTGGATGCTGCGTTCGATGTGGTGGGGAGGAGGTCGTCGCCGTGACAGCGAGGGCGGTCAGGCTCAGGCGATCTTCATGATAGTCGGGCTGGTTCTTGCAATCCTCGCGCCGATCTTCGCCATACTCATACAGATGGCGATCTCCCGGAAGCGCGAATATCTTGCTGATGCCAACGGCGCCTTGCTGACGCGGTATCCGCCGGGACTTGCCGGCGCGCTCCGCAAGATCGCGAGCGATACCAACAAGCTCAAGGTGGCGAACAAGGCCACGGAGTCCCTCTATATCTACAATCCGTTGAAAGACTATGGCGGGGGGATGAACGCCCTGTTCAACACTCATCCACCGATCGATGAACGCATCCGACGACTTGAGGCCATGTGATGACCGCACTCGCGCTACTGACCTACCCGCAGATCGATCCGATCCTCTTCCAGGTAGGGCCACTCGCTCTGAGGTGGTACGGGCTCGCCTACGTTCTCGGATTCCTTGGTGCCGCACTTCTGATGCGAAGATTGAATCACACTTGGAACATGGGCATGTCCGGTGATGACATGCTCGATGTCGTACTGGCTGCCGTGGTCGGTCTTGTTGTGGGTGCGCGCCTTGGTTACACGGTGTTCTACGACTTTTCGGGTTTCATTCAAAACCCGCTCTCGCTGTTTGCCATATGGGATGGTGGCATGTCGTTTCACGGCGGGTTGGTGGGTATCTTGTTTGCCGGGTGGCTGATCAGCCGTCGCGTGGACGTCCCTTTCCTGCGACTCGCGGACATGGGCGCAGTGGGTGCGCCCATCGGTCTGTTCCTTGGCAGGCTGGGCAATTTCGTCAACGGTGAACTCTGGGGCCGCACCACTGATGTGGCCTGGGCTATGGTCCCACCGTATGGCGGTACACCAAGGCATCCCTCTCAGCTCTATGAGGCTTTCTTGGAGGGAATCGTACTGTTCGTGGTCATGCTGGTGCTTGCACGTAAGCGGCGTCCGAACGGGTTTCAGCTTGGAGTGATGCTGACGCTGTACGGGGTGTTCCGCATCGCCGTTGAATTCGTACGAGAGCCCGACGTGCAATTGGGGTTCATCCTTGGTCCGTTCACAATGGGCCAGCTGTTGACGATCCCTGTGCTGGCTGTAGGGGCGTGGCTTGTGTGGAGGACACGTCGCGGGCATCGGTCCAGCTCAGCCGCGTCTTCTGATCCTGTGGATGCAGTGGAGCCCGAGGGCGACTAGCGATTGCAGATCGAGTCGAGAGGCTTCCAGCAAGGGGCCTCTCGATGGATGCACTTCATCGCGTCACTCGGAGTCAGGCGCTTGATCGGGTTGCAGTAAGCGCAGTAGAACTCCGGAAGCGACCCGACCACATCCTTGACCTCGGGATCCGCGTACGGGTCAGCATCAGGTGACTGCAGTATGTGGAGCAGGATGCAGGGCAACGGGATCCTCTCGGTAGTCCTTCGCACTATTGTAGCCCTCCGCGCGCTCCCAGTCGTGACATCGGTCGGAGCCCGATGGCTTTGATTGACCCTTCCGCGCTACGACCGTAGACTTGTCGGGAATCGAGGAGGTCACACCGTATGAGTCTCAACACTGCCCGTAGAGTCCTTGGAGTCGTTGCGCTTTGTAGCGTGTTGCTGGTGCCTGCAGGCTGCAAGGGAGACGATTCTCCGGGCGTGGTGTCCCATTGGCCTGAGGCAACCACCGAGCGCACGGTGTCAAAGCCCGTCGAGCCACCGCGTTGGCCGCTCACGGGGCTAGATGCGCCCAGTGAAGAGGCGATCTCCCAAAGGATTATCTCGGTCAAGATCGAGAACTCGCCGGCGGCGCGGCCGCAGACCAATCTGCAGCTTGCCGACGTTGTCTACGAGTCCGTCACCGAAGGCGGGATCACTCGATTCAACGCCCTCTTCCAGTCGAACACGCCCGACAAGCTCGGCCCGGTGCGGAGCGCAAGGTTGTCGGACATCTATATAGTCCCGCAGTACGACGCCCTGTTCGTCTTCAGCGGGTCAAGCAGTTCTGTGAGCAGCCGCATCAAGTCTGCTTCTATCGCGAATCTCAGCGAGGACGCGGGAGTCACCTATCCTTTCTACAGGGGGACGGACCGCGCTCGGCCCCACAACCTCTACGTCGTGCTGGAGAAGGTCCGTGAAGAGGCCGAGAAGCGCGGCATGACCACGACGCAAACGGTGAACGGGCTGGCTTTTGACCAGCGCGCGATTGAGGCGAGCACTGCGGTCACCGAGATCAGCATCCCGTTCTCGTCGGCAAACAGCGTGGTCTGGACCTATGATGCCGCTTCAGGCAGGTACCTCCGGGTTAACAACGGGGCCAAGCACACCGATAACGGCACCGGTGAGCAGATCTCGGCGCGCAATGTGGTGGTGATCTGGGCGAAGCACAATGTTGCGAGCAAAGACGTGGTCGGGTCGACGACGTATGAGATCGTCTTGTCCGGCAGCGGGCGGGCATCAGTGTTCCATGATGGGATGCGAATAGACGGCACCTGGGAGGCTGGCACGGACGCGCCGCCGGTATTCAAGGCCGATGATGGTACGCAGATCAAGCTGGCGCCGGGCAACACCTGGATGCAGGTCGTGCAGCCAAGCGTCAATATCGTGTTCAAATAGCGCTGCAGCGTCGTTTCGTCAGATCGGATGCGGCCTGTGCGCGGTTGTCCCACCGCGGGCACACGAGTACAATCTGGACACTACGCGCCGTCCCCTGGAGGCCGTCGCGGTAGTTGGGACCCTATCGTGAGGAGCACGACATCGTGAGCGAGAACGTCAACGTTTCTACCGGCACACTCCGTGTCAAGACAGGTCTAGCCGAGATGCTCAAGGGTGGCGTCATCATGGACGTCGTCACGCCCGAGCAGGCCAAGCTGGCCGAGGATGCAGGCGCCGTCGCCGTCATGGCGCTTGAGCGTGTGCCTGCTGACATCCGCGCCGCAGGCGGCGTAGCTCGCATGGCCGATCCCACGATCGTCGAGTCCATTGTGGGCTCAGTGTCGATACCGGTCATGGCGAAGTGCCGTATCGGACATTTCGTGGAGGCCCAGGTCCTTCAGTCGCTCGGAGTTGACTATCTGGACGAATCCGAGGTGCTCACTCCTGCTGATGAGCAGTATCACGTGAACAAGTGGGACTTCACGGTTCCTTTCGTGTGCGGCGCGCGCAATCTTGGAGAAGCGCTTCGAAGGATCAGCGAAGGTGCCGCGATGGTTCGGACCAAAGGCGAGCCTGGTACGGGCAATGTCGTTGAAGCGGTTCGCCACATGCGCACGATGACCGATGAGATCGCGTGGGTGGCGGGTCTTCGCGAGGAGCAGCTGTTTGACGCAGCGAAGAAGCTCGGTGCCCCTTACGAGATCGTGAAGTGGGTCCACGACAACGGCAAGCTTCCTGTGGTCAACTTCTCGGCGGGTGGTATTGCGACACCTGCGGATGCAGCTTTGATGATGCAGCTTGGTTGTGACGGCGTGTTCGTGGGCAGTGGCATCTTCAAGAGCGGTGATCCCGCCAAGCGTGCGAAAGCGATCGTCGAAGCGACCACCCATTACGAGAACGCCGATGTCATCGCGCGTGTCTCGCGCAATCTTGGTGAGGCTATGGTGGGGATCAACATATCCGACATACCGGATGCGGAGCGTATGCAGGAGCGGGGTTGGTAGGGTGCGTATAGGGGTCCTCGCACTTCAGGGCGCGTTTCGCGAACATATGGTGACTCTTGAGGCACTTGGTGCCTCAACGGTTGCAGTACGTCAGCCCGAGCAGCTCGGTGATCTCAACGGCCTGATAATCCCCGGCGGTGAATCCACCGCCATCTCGAAGTTGATGACGACGTATGGGTTCTATGATCCCATCCGGCAGCAGCACAGCGCCGGGATGGCGGTCTGGGGGACATGCGCCGGCGCCATCCTCATTGCGACCCAGGTCCTCGATGCGCTTCCGGATCAGGAGCCCATCGGCATTATGGATATAGGTGTGCGCCGCAACGCGTATGGACGACAAGTCGACTCGTTCGAGGCTGACCTGGAGTTCAAGCACCTGCCCGGTGATGACTATCGCGGCGTGTTCATCCGTGCGCCATGGATAGAGACGCTCGGCGAGGACGTCGAGGCCCTCGCAAGCCACGATGGGCATGTCGTTGCCGCCCGGCAGGGAGACATGCTCGCTACGGCGTTTCATCCCGAACTGACCGGCGACCCTCGCGTGCACAGGTTCTTCCTCGACGAGATCGTCGCTTCCTGACCGAAAGGACGAATGAATGTCCGGACATTCAAAGTGGGCAACTACGAAGCACCGCAAGGCCGCGCAGGACAAGAAGCGCAGCGCTCAGTTCTCAAAGCTCACGCGCATCATCACTGTTGCCGCCAAGACGGGTGGCGACCCCAACCCGGACAACAACGCATCGTTGGCTGCAGCGATCGCCAAGGCGAAGTCCTATTCCTTGCCCAAAGACAAGATCGAAGCGGCGATCGCCAAGGCCTTCGGTGGGCTTGATGGTGCCAACTATGAGGACGTCATTTACGAGGGTTACGGGCCGGCGGGCATAGCCCTCTACGTTGAGGCGCTCACTGACAACCGCAATCGCACTGCCGCCGATGTGCGTGCTGCTTTCACGCGCGCCGGGGGCAATCTTGGTACGAGCGGATCTGTCGCGTTCCAGTTCGAACGCAAGGGTGAGATCACCGTGGAGCGCGATGATTCGCTCGACGAAGACGAGATGATGCTGCTGGTCGCCGATGCGGGCGGCGAGGACATGGAAGCCGTTGAGGACGGATGGCTGGTATACACCGCGTCTGCTGACATCATGGCTGTCAAAGGCGCGCTTGAAGCCGCGGGACTGCCCGTTGCCGGTGCCGAGCTGGTGATGGAGGCTGTCAACACGACGGTGGTCACAGTGGCGGACGCCAAGAAGGTGCTCAGGCTTGTGGACGCTCTTGAAGAGAGCGATGACATCCAGAACGTCTATCACACCATGGAGCTCACTGACGAGATCGCGGCTGCCTTAGACGAGTGAGCCCGGGCTTTTGCGGCTTGTCGGGTGAGGCGTGCGCCGCGTCTCGTTCGCCGAGCTTCACCTGCATCCAAGCCGGTGCTATCCTGAACATATGTTCGATAGTCTGGTGTGTCTGGAGGGGTGTGTGTGATCGTGCTCGGCATAGACCCGGGTCTTGCCAATACCGGCTGGGGGGTGATCGAGACCTCCGGCAGTCGCTCCAGATGTCTCGCGTACGGGTGCATAACCACTCCATCCACAGATGCCCTCCCGCAGCGGCTGTCTGCCATCCATATGGAGCTTCAACACGTGATCGGCCGCTATACGCCGGTCGAGTGCGCGGTTGAGAGCGTCTATTTCGGGACCAATGCGAAGAGCGCTTTCGCCACTGGGCAGGCGAGGGGGGTGGCGGTCCTGGCCACTGCGGACGCAGGCTTACAGCTGGGCGAGTACGGTCCCGGAGAGATCAAGCTCGCCGTGGTGGGGACAGGTTCGGCGGACAAGGCACAGGTGCAGTACATGGTGCAGGTCCTGCTCGGCCTTGAGCATGAGCCCTCGCCCGACCATGCTGCGGACGCGTTAGCGGCTGCGTTGTGTCATGCACACATGCGCTCCGGCGCAAGGACCTTGGGGGCCGCACTATGATCGCATACCTCACAGGCGCGATCGCTGAGAAGGCCCTCTCGTACTGCGTGATTGAAGTGCACGGCGTCGGTTATCGCATGGCGATGTCCACCTCCTCGTTGGCTGCGCTGCCCGCGGAGGGCGACGAGGTCACGGTCTACACCCACATGCACGTTCGCGAGGATGAGATTTCGCTGTTCGGCTTCGAGAGCGCTGACGAGAAGGCGCTTTTCGGCCGACTGATCACCGTCAGTGGAGTGGGTCCCAAGGTTGCACTTGCGGCATTGAGTTCGTACCAGCCATCCGTCCTTGTCGAAGCGATAGCGCACGAGGATGTGGCGGTCGTCAGTTCGATCCCGGGGATCGGGAAGAAGACGGCCCAGAGAATAATCCTTGAGCTGAAAGACAAGCTCGGCGCTTCCGGTCCGGCTTCGGTGGGCGGGGGAGTGGGGACAGATTCGGCGGCCGAAGCTCGTGACGCGCTTCTCGCTATGGGCTTCTCAACGGTGGAGGCCGTTGCCGCCTTCAAGGGGTATGACGGTCCAGTCAACGACACCAGCGCGCTGCTCAAGCATGCGCTCCGACGGCTGGGAGGCGGCGCGTGAGCACGATCTGGGAGCCCGGCGAACCGGAACGGCTCGTCTCGGCGGAGTACACCGACGACGACCTTGAGATAGACCGGTCGCTCAGGCCTAAGCGGCTGGGCGAGTATCTGGGGCAGACCCGGGTCAAAGACAACCTGTCGGTGCTTATCGAGGCTACCAAGGCCCGCGATGAAGCACTGGACCACATGCTGCTGTCCGGTCCTCCCGGTCTGGGGAAGACGACCCTTGCGGGCGTTATCGCGAACGAGCTCGGGGTTCAGATGCGAACCACGTCGGGACCCGCCATTGAGCGAGCGGGTGATCTGGCTGCGATCCTTACCAACCTGGAAGAGCGCGACGTGCTCTTCATCGACGAGATCCATCGCCTGAACCGCGCGGTGGAAGAGGTCCTGTACCCCGCCATGGAGGACTTCAAGATCGACATAGTGATAGGGAAGGGGCCGGCTGCACGTTCACTGAGGCTCGACTTGCCTGATTTCACTCTCGTGGGAGCCACGACACGAACTGGTCTGCTCACCGGTCCGTTGCGCGACCGGTTCGGCATGGCGTTCCGTCTTGAGTACTACGACGCCCAGGAGCTCACCGCTATCGTGACCCGCTCGGCAGGGATCCTTGGCGTGAGTGTGACCGCTGACGGAGCCGCGGAGATCGCCCGGCGAGGGCGGGGGACGCCCCGGCTCGCGAATCGCCTCCTCAAGCGTGTTCGCGACTACGCGCAGGTGCGTTGTGACGGTGTCATCGACGAGGATGTGGCCGCCGAGGCGCTCGCGTTCTTCCACGTCGATCACGTCGGCCTGGACCGGATGGACATAGAGATACTCGAGACTCTGATCGAGAAGTTCAGCGGCAGGCCGGTGGGACTCAACACCCTGGCCGCAGCGGTCGGCGAGGAGCCTGACACGCTGGAAGACGTGTACGAACCCTACCTGCTGCAGCTTGGATTCATCATGCGTACGCCAAAAGGCCGCCAGGCGACATCACGCGCGTATGAGCACCTTGGCAAGCGTGCTCCGCATGATGACGGCATGCAAGGCGGGCTCTTCTAGGCGCGTCACGCACCTCTTAAGAGCCCGCCGTTGTGAGATGACTCCAAGCCCGGTCGCCTCAGGCGGCGGCTATACGGTCAGCTCCGCAGCCCAGAGCCCATGCAGGTTGCAGTGAGCCACGGCGCGCAGCACCGTGCCGGCATCCACGGCCACGACGATCGAGACCACGGGGTCGGTTGCCACCGGGGACAGGTCGAACCGTGCGATGCCTGCATCGTTGGCGTACAGTTCGATCCAGCCGATGTAGTGGTCGGGCTGATTCGGGTGCGATACCTCGTGACCGACGGTGACTGTGACGACCATCTTGTCATCGGAAGCCTCTACAGTCAGGTGCGGAGTGTGCTTCTTCTCAAAATCACTTGCCGCCGAAAGATCGGCTACGTGATTGACGGGGCCCAGGATCGGTGCATCGGACATAGGGCGCCTCCATCGGTTGCGGCAATCGGATACGTTCAGGTACATACCCATACGCTGCCGCCTGACTCGGCATTCGCGTGGTAGAATCAGCGCCAGCCGTCCCCGGAGGTGTCACTCTTGAGTGGTAACATCGTTGACGCCGCAGACGCGATCATCATCGTGATCGATGCGCAGGAGCGCCTTGCTGCCACCATGTCCAGGTCACGCGAGGTAGTGGGCACGATTTGTCGGCTGGTGCGCGTGGCGGCAGAGCTCGATCTTCCCGTGGTGTACACAGAGCAGTATCCCAGGGGGCTTGGCCGAACGGTGCACGAGTTGGAAGACGTGCTCGTCTCGGCAGTAGGTCCGCTGGAGAAGATGGCTTTTGACTGCGCCATGGTGAGCTCGTTCACAGAGGCGCTTGAACGGACCGGGCGTCGCCAGGTGGTCTTGCTGGGGATGGAGTCGCACATCTGCGTCCTGCAGACGGCGCTGCATCTGCTTGAGGACGGATACCGCGTGCATGTCGTGGCGGACGCGGTTTGTTCGGCCAGCGAGCTGGATCATGCCGTTGCGTTGGAGCGCATGCGCTCTTCGGGCGTGCAGGTGACGACTTCCGAGACGGTCATGTATGAGGCGCTGGGCGAGGCGGGCACGGAGCAGTTCCGCCGCGTGTTGGAGATCGTGAAGGAGAAGGACGTGGCCGAGTGACTCACCGGAGCGCGCTCGGGTACACTGGGCGACGCATCACAGCGACGACAGGAAGGTAGTGCCAGTGGCGACGATCATCGACGGCAAGAGGGTATCGGCCGAAATCGAGCAGGAGACGGTTGCAGGAGTAGCCCGCCTTGCCGAGCAGGGCATCACGCCCGGACTCGCAGTGGTGCTCGTTGGAGAAGACCCTGCATCCCAGTCATACGTCGGCATGAAAGAGCGCGACTGCGAGCGTATCGGGATCAGGAGCTTCGATCACCGTCTACCCGCCGAGACATCGCAAGAAGACCTGAACCGGCTGATCGACGGGCTTAACGCGAATCCCGACGTGCATGGGATCCTTGTGCAGCTGCCGCTGCCCGGTCACCTGGATACCGAGGCCATCATCGCGCGAATCTCGCCCGACAAAGACGTGGACGGATTCCATCCGGAGAATCTAGGTCGTCTCGTTCGCGGGTTGCCCGGACATCGCGCATGCACGCCGTTCGGCGTCATGAAGATGCTTGAGTCGTACGGTATAGATCCTGCTGGAAAGCACGCTGTTGTGGTGGGCCGTTCGACCATCGTGGGAAAGCCCATGGCGCTGCTCCTGCTGAACGCCAACGCGACCGTCACCGTGTGTCACTCGAGAACGAAGGATCTTGCCGCGACCTGTCGCCAGGCTGACATCCTCGTCGCCGCAGTGGGACGTGCGAAGATGCTCACGTCGGAGTACGTGAAGCCGGGCGCCGTCGTCATCGACGTTGGTATAAATCGAGCCGACACCGGTCTTGTAGGCGATGTGGACTACGATGACGTGCTGCCGATCGCCTCGGCCATAACGCCGGTTCCCGGCGGGGTGGGCCCGATGACGCGCGCGATCTTGATGCTGAACACGGTCGAGGCTGCTGGTGCAGCTGTCTGAGCTGTCTGAGCTGACTGACGAGCTGATGGGAGCAAGAATGGCAATGACGAGAATACGCTTTCTACGGACCACGATGGTCCTGATGTTCGCGCTGGCTGTGTTCGCGGTGCCTACTGTGGCGCAGGCCAGCGTACTGGAGTACCAGATGCAACTGATGCCTGTTGGTGACAACGGCCTCTCGCAGATGATAGTGAGCGTCATTCTTACTGCGGATACCGAGCTTCCGGCTACGGTGAAGGTCCCGTTGCCTACAGGAGCGTCTTTGCTGTGGTCCGGAGAGATCGTAGGCGAGGATCCCACGCTTGACCCGTATCGCGAGGCCACTGTGACGGCGGTCAGCGGTGCCCAGATGGTCGAGTTCGTGCTTTCGGAGAGCCGTGTGGGTCAGGTCGAGGCAGACTACCTGCCGCCGACCCGTTCCGGCAATGATGTCTCTTCTTCGCTTCAGTGGATCAACACCGGGGAGGATGCGCCCTTGTTGGTGTCGGTGCGTCTGGAACCGGGTGTCTCGGATGTGAGCATCTCGCCGTCTCCATCCGGTGATCCCATATCGAATGAGGTGGGGGAGACGCTCTACGCGCTGGAATCGGTCACTTTGGCGGCCGGCGAGGCTCTCGATATCAGCGTCTCCTACACTCTCGGCGGCGCGTCATCTGTCGGATGGGTGAGCACGGCGCTCATCGTCGCCGTGGCGCTGCTTCTGGTGGCTATCGTGGCCCTCATTCTGGTGGTGAACCGGGACCGCCGTCTCAAGCAAGGGGTGACGCCTCGTGTGCAAGAGCCCGAGACGGACTTCGCATTCGACGAAGATGAAGACGACGAGCTGACGTTTTAGGCCGAGAGGATCGGTCAGCAATGTCTTCGCTTCTATGCATTGAGAAGCTTGACTTGTGGCTCGATATGCTACTATTTGGCTGTTGTGGGCGCATCAGCGCCCGTCAGATTGCGACACGGTTTGTCAGTAAGATCGGCGCCATCGTTCCATCCCGGTCGCGGGAGTGATCGGAAGGGCAGCAGGTTCGACAAGCACGTCGCACGAGTGCGACCCCTGATGGGGTGGAAGGATGGGTTCGAATGGCTGAGGGTACCGTCAAGTGGTTCAATCCTGACAAGGGCTATGGCTTCATCTCGCGCGAGGACGGGGACGACCTGTTCGTTCACTTCAGCGAGATCCAGGGCGAGGGCTTCAAGACCCTGGACGAGGGCCAGGCAGTGAGCTTCGATGTCACCACCGGGCAGAACGGCAAGCAGCAGGCCAGCAACGTCGTCAAGCTCTAAGCTTCTGACGGTAGTGGCTCTCGACGGCCCCGCACGCGGCGGGGCCGTCGTTCTTTTTGGTGCAGCAGGAGTAGACTGATGACTCCAAGCGAGACGAGGAGGTCGATACGGGATGAAGGTCATGCTCCACGCATGTTGCGGTCCCTGTCTTATCGAACCGTTTGATGCGCTTGCCGAAGAGCACGAGGTGACGGTCTGCTACGCGAATCCGAACATTCATCCGATCGACGAGTATCGTCGTCGGCTGGAGACCTTGCTCGAGCACGCCGATCGACTGGGTGTCGATGTCGTTGAAGAGGATTACGACATAGCCATGTGGATGCGTGCCGTGGCAGGCCTTGAGGACGATCCGGCCAGCAGGTGCGAAGCGTGCTTCCGATTGAGGCTAGGAATGGCGGCCTCACGGGCAGCGGAGCTGGGATACGATGCGGTGGCCACCACCCTGACGGTGAGCCCGTATCAGGATCCTGACAGCATCCGGGAGGCAGGTGTGGCCGCATGCAAGGAGGCGGGAGTCGACTACCTCGACACTGACTTCCGCGACCGATACCGGATCGCCACGGAACGTTCACGCAGCCTGGGCATGTACCGCCAGAACTACTGCGGGTGCGTTCTCAGCGATGTCGAGGCCAAGAAAGAGCGAGAGGCTCGAAAAGCGCGAAAGGCGCAGCGTGGA
>JAFGVD010000032.1 GCA_016938135.1 Coriobacteriia bacterium | reverse complement strand
TCACCTACACCGTGACCCAGTAAAGCCGCGCCGGCCGGTGAGTGCCTAACTCATCATGGGTCTCAAAGGACCCGCCTGGATCCCAGGCGGGTCCTTTTCATCGCGCCAAGTTCTACGACGGCCCTTAGCAACAGACCGAACGTCATCGAGCTGAACCGGCTGCCTCTCACCGCAAAAACCCGAATCCCCAGCCGTTCATCCGTTAATACTCTCCATATGCTCATTCGTCACACTTACATACCGTTCATCTCCCGATAAACGGTATGTAAGACGAAGAAGCGGACGTGAAGGGGGTGTCAACGGTGAAGCGAACGATCGTAGCGGTTCTGGCAGCAGCACTGTTGCTCACCAGCCTCCCCGCAGTGGCAGCCGCGACCAGCGGAACCGCTACCGTCAGCGCGCAGATCAACGAGCGCCTCGTAGTCACCCCTGTAGATGGTGGAGTCACAGTACAGGCTAACGTTCCATGGCAGCTCGTTGTGGACACGGCAGATGGCACCCACACCGTCAGCGGCAAGGCCACAAGCGGCACCTACATTCAGATGCCGGACACGGCAGTCACTTACTGGGTGGTTGCGGACTAGAAATCAATCTCTCACCGTCGGCGCGGTAGAACGAAGAACCTGTCGGGTCACTCGGCAGGTTCTTCAGATTCCGGCGCACCTTCAGGTGCCGCCGACCGACCGGCAGCGGCGATGGTAGCGTGGGCTTTGCGCTCGGCCACCTTCACCGCGTGCCTCCACGAGATATACATCAGCACCAGCGCGATGAGCACCACAACACCAATAGCCAGCCACAACGGGGCGATCCACACGGTACGGTCTTTGACCACCTGATCAAGGATGGTGGTCCCGGCTGAAGCGCCCTCTCGAGGGTACTCAACCGTAAGCCGTGCGGTGAAGCGCCCGAAGGCGGGGACTCCCTCTGCCACTCCGGAACGCTCCAGATTGGTCTCGGCATAGACGACGGTCTCCGAGGCTACCTCACTACTCCAAACCTCGTTCTCATCGCCATCCAACAACGCCAGCTTCGCGGTGACGCTCTTGTCTATGTTGCCCTCGTTGCGGATCAGGTAGACCCATGACATCTCATCACCAAGGATCGGGCTGCGGACGCTGAAAGGCAGAACGTCTATGCGCTCGACAAGATCACCCTGTACCCTGATGCGTATTCGAGCGCCTAGGCGACCCATGACATTGGCGCTTGCCCCCTCCTCGGGCCCTTCAGGCGCAAGCATCTCAAAGAAGAGCAGAAGCTGATGGTCTCCAGGGGCTGCGGCCGTTGGCACAGTGAAGAAGAACTGCACCGGCGCACGCTCGCCGGGCTCCAGCGTGATCAACGGCGTATTCCCTAGGGTCTGAGTAGAACTGGGGATCTTGACGCTTATCCATGATGCCGGATTAGAGTCAAAGTTCCCCGTGTCCCTGTTGGGGATCTCGTATGTCACCGTACCGGTGGCATCTACGACCTGGTTCGCCGAGTAGACAAGAATGTCCAGCGTCTCGTCGCCATCATTCATCACAACAAGCTCGCCCTGACCCGTGCCGCCCGGAGCAACCGAGAAATCGAACGAACCCGTAGAAAGCCCCAGTGTCTTCTCGGCCACTGCTGTGCCGGGAAGCATCGCTATCAGAAGCACGGACGCCAGTGCGACGGCTGTCAGTCGGGTGCGGAGCCTGACGCTCCGCATCAGATACCCACCGATCCTCTGAACTCTTTGACCTGGCGCCGCGCAACGGGGATCTGCGTCTCGTCCCTGTCGGTCACAACTACCACGTAGGAGCCGTCCACCCGCAAGATCTCCTTCACACGATTCAAGTTGATCATGTAGCTGCGGTGAACACGCTGGAAGACGTCTTTGGAAAGCTTCTCTTCCAGGTCGCTCAAGGTGAGATCGACGAGATACTGGTTCTCGTAGGTGTGAACGTAAGTAGACTTGTTCTTGGCCGAGATATAGATGATGTCCTCGATGTTGAGCAGCACGGTACGGCCGCCCTTGCGCACAGCCAGCTTACGGAAGTCTCCATCCGCTGCCGCACCTGCCAACGTGCTGGCGGGGCGTACGCGGACCAGACTCCGAACGCGCGCCGAGAGCTCCATCAGATTGAACGGCTTGGTGACGTACTGCTGGACGCCCTGCTTGAACGCCAGGATCTTGGCCAAGTCCTGCGTCTTGGCGGTGAGCATGATCACAGGGATATCGGCCGTGGCAGGGTTGTTGCGGATCTCCATCAGCGCCATCCACCCGTCGACCCGCGGCATCATGATGTCCAGCAAGATGACATCCACCGGTTCGCGGTCCAGGACCTCAAGAGCCTCCGCTCCGTCACCGGCGCTGAGAATATGCATCCCGTCCGCCTCGAGACCCATGCGGATCATCTCTTGAATGGACACGTCGTCATCGACGACCAGTACGTTGATGGGGTCCGACATAGGCCCTCCTCGACATATGGATCTGCACATCACAGACCCACTACCATTCGTCGCCCGGAATCACCGAACGTCAGGCTGTTTCGCGACGTGAGTATACCGCACGTCGCCCGAATCGCACTACCGAGAGGTGCCCGCAAGCCAGCGGTCGATCGCCTGCGCCGAACGCTTGCCTGCGCCCATGGCCAGAATCACCGTTGCCGAGCCGGTCACGATGTCTCCACCCGCAAAAACGCCGGGCTTTGAGGTTGCCCCGTGGTCGTTGGCAACGATATAGCCGCGTGAGGTCAACTCAAGGTCCGGTGTGGTCTTGGGAAGCAGCGGGTTCGCCCGGGTGCCTACCGCCACGATCACGGTATCGCAGTCGATGGTGAACTCGGAGTCCATGACGCACACCGGCGCACGCCGACCGCTGTCATCGGGCTCACCAAGTTCCATGCGGGTAGTCACAAGACCGGTCGCCCAGCCGTCTTTGCCCACGACCTCAGACGGCGAGCACAGCATCTTGAACTCGATGCCCTCCTCGCGCGCATGATGCACTTCTTCCCGGCGTGCTGGCATCTCCTCTTCGCTGCGGCGGTAGACGAGGAAGACCTCCTCGGCGCCCAGTCTCTTGGCCGTGCGCGCGGCGTCCATCGCCACGTTGCCGCCGCCGATGACCGCGACCTTGCGTCCACGCCACACTGGCGTGTCAGCCTTGGGGAACTCGTAGCCCTTCATGAGGTTGACGCGCGTGAGGAACTCGTTTGCCGAGTAGACACCGTTGAGGTTCTCGCCGGGTATGCCCAAAAAGACCGGCAGACCCGCGCCGTTGCCCACGAACACTGCGTCATATCCCTGTTCGGTCATCAGCTCGTCGACGGTGTAGGTGGCACCCACGACAATGTCTTTTACGAACTCCACGCCCATGATCGCCAGCATCTCGATCTCCGCCTGCACGATGGACTTGGGAAGGCGGAACTCGGGGATGCCGTAGGTGAGCACACCGCCAAGCGCGTGGAGCGACTCGAAGACCGTGACCGCGTGACCGAAGCGCCGCAGCTCGCCTGCGCATGCCAGCCCTGCGGGACCCGAGCCCACGACCGCCACCTTGAAGCCGGTGTCTTCGCCCACCTCGGGCTTGCAACGGCCCTCAAGATCGCACGCCAGGTCGAAGTCACCCAACCAACGCTCAAGGCGCCCGATAGCCACAGGCTCGCCCTTCTTGCCCAGCACGCATGACGCCTCGCACTGCTCCTCCTGCGGGCACACGCGACCGCACACCGCCGGAAGGGCGTTGCGCTCCTTGAGGACAGCCACACCCTCGGCATACTCGCGGTTGATGATATGGCCGATGAAGGATTTGATATCGATGTTGACCGGGCAGCCCTCGATGCACGTCGCGTTCTTACACTGAAGACAGCGTTCGGCTTCTGCGATCGCCTGCTCTTCGCTGTATCCCAGATTGACCTCATCGAAGTCGCGCGCGCGCTCCTCGGCCGGTCTGGCGGGCATCTCGGTACGAGGGCCCCGCGAAGGCCTGTGCCGGGGCTTCGGGTCAGGCGCCTCTATGTGTGACATCTACACTCCCTCGAGTACTCTGCATCTGCAAGACGCTCATCATCCACATAGACTCTCTGGCGACTCATAAGCTCCTCGAAGTCCACTGCATGGCCATCGAAGTCGGGACCATCCACGCAACCGAACTTCGTCTCACCATCGATGCTCACCCGGCACGCACCGCACATCCCCGTGCCGTCCACCATGATGGGATTGAGAGAGACCGTCGTTGGGACGCTGTACTCCTTGGTGGTGGCCGAGCAGAACTTCATCATGATCACGGGGCCGATGGCCATCGCGTGATCGAGTGCTCCTGCCGCGCACAACTCCTTGAGCGGCGCGGTCACCAGGTCCTTGCGACCGGCCGAGCCGTCGTCCGTGCACACGATCAGCTCTTTGAGCGAGAGCGCCTTGAACTCATCCTCGAGTATCAGCAGCTCTTCATTGCGCGCACCGAGAATGACGGTGACCTCGTTGCCCGCGGCCGCCATGGCCCGCGCGACCGGATACGCTACGGCAGCGCCCACACCGCCACCGACAACCGCAACGCGCCCCAGATCCTCCACGTGCGTAGGCACGCCGAGAGGACCTACGACGTCGGCGAGGGAGTCGCCCACCTCAAGATGCGAAAGCTTATGCGTCGTCTTGCCCACACGCATGAATATGAAACGGATCCATCCTTCCTCGGCAGACCAGTCAGAGAACGTGAGCGGGATACGCTCGCCGTTCTCGTCCACCCGGAGCATGAGGAACTGGCCGGCCTTCGCTTTGTGGGCGATGGCAGGCGCTTCTACGCCCATCTCGAAGACAGACTCCGAGAGCTGGCGCTTGTACACTACTGGGAACATGGGCGACCTTCCGCTCCTGGACTACACTTGATGCGGGCAAACGTCCGCTGTATCCGACCAGTATACTAGCCGCTCTTACCGAGGCAACGAGAGGAGACGCATGCGCAGAAGTGTTGCCGGGGTGTGCGCACTCCTCGCGGTACTCGCTTCCCTCTGGGGATGTTCTTCAACGACCGAGCCGACCGTGTCGAGCCGGGCGACGCTGGGCACCGCGGTGACGATATCGGCCTACACAGACACCGGTGACGCACGCGACGCGATCGATGCCGCCTTCCTGGCCATGGACTCTGTTTCGGGCGAGCTGGACGCCTACTCGTCGGGGACGGCTGTGGCCGTCTTCAACCGCGATCCGTACACAGCCCAGGAGCTCTCTGAACGCGCTGTGAGCGTACTGGCCGCCATTTCCAGGCTGGGTGTCAAAGAGAGCTTCTCCCCCGCCCTGCTGGGCGTCTCATCGCTCTACGGATTCGAGTCGAGCGAGACCGTCCCGTCAGATGCGGCGCTGGCCGCAGGAGTCCGCGTCGCGCACTCCCTGGTCGCGAACAACGACAGTGCGGTGTTCACGGCCAAGGCCGAGGCCGGCGAGCCGCTGCCGGGTCTCGACTTCGGCGGAGCCGCAAAGGGCCTGGGACTGGACGAAGCAGCCGCACAGCTGCAGCTAGCGGGTATGGAGGGTGCGATCGTCTCGGCGGGAAGCACCACTGTCGCCATCGGCGAGAAGCCGGATGAGGAGCCCTGGCGTATAGGGATAGAGGATCCGCGCGACGAACAGAAGGTAGTGGCCGTCGTGGAGTCAGTCACCGCGTGCGCAGTCTCCACCTCGGGCGACTACCAGCGCTACTTCGAGAGCGGCGGCGTCCGTTACCACCACATACTCGACCCTTCCACCGGCGCGCCCGCAAGGGGCCTGCGCTCATTGACGGTGTTCGGGCCACTAGACGCGCTCAGCGGACTGGATGCCGACATCTTGTCCACCGCGCTGTTCGTGATGGGCGCCGAGAAGGCCGAGTCCTACGCACTTGCGCACAGCCTTGGACTCTACATGGTGGACGACGAAGGGCGGGCACTTGTAGTGCCCGCCCCTGAAGACTGCGGAGTGGATCTCGTAGAGCGCTAGACTAGATCACTTCTCGATCCAGTTCTTCACGATGCCGTAGACGACCGGTACCTGGACGGTTTCGCCGTTCCAGACCTTCACCGCAAGAATGATCTGATAGATGGTTCCTGCCAAGGCGATCAGTCCGCCGAGGCCCAGGACTGGCATGCCAACTGCTGAGAGAGCGTAGATGGCGATTCCAAGGCCCATGCCCTGGATCGCGTTGCTTCGGACATACGGATCGTCCTTATAGGGATCCAGCAGCACAGCGATGATGCCCACCGGAAACCAGAACGGGAAGCTCAGCGCGGCCAGGATCTTGCCTGTGTCACCTGTGCCTGTTGGCGCAACGGGCGGCGTAGGCGGAGCAGGAGGTGTACCAGTCAGATCGTCAGACATACAGATCATCCTCTCGTGGCTCGTGGCGCGACAACCGGGATCGTTCGCGTCCCTTGATTGCAGTATACCCGTAGCCCCTGGTAACATGACCCTATTAGCGCCTTCCGGCGGAGTCTTTGCCGCTTCGGGGGAAACACACCAGTGATACGTAGACGCGCTCTGATAGTTGCAATCTCCCTCTCGCTCCTTGCCCCCCTCATGTTCACGCCTGCCGCATTCGCGGTCACAGAGGCGGATCTTCGTGAACACGAAAAGGCTGCCGAGGAGGCACGTAAGGCCGCAGCGGCCGAAGAGGCCAAGGCCGATCAACTAGCCGAGGAGATCAAAGGGCTTGACGCCCGTATCGAGTCTATCGAGTCAGACATCGCTGACCTGAAAGACGACATCGCTACTGCAACGGAGCGCACGGACAGACTCAACGCCGAGGTCGACCAGCTTCGCGCGGAGATCTCCGCCAAAGAAGCCGATATCGCGCAGACCCAAGCGGACTACGACCATCAACAAGAACTCCTCGCCGGTCGCATACAAGAGACGTACAAGCACGGCGACACATTCTTCCTTGAGATGCTCTTCAGCGCCAAGAGCATTGAGGATCTCATCGCACGCACCACTCTTGTTCAGAGGGTCATGCAGCAAGATGAGGAGATCTCCGATGAGCTGAAGACCGCACAGCTATCCCTTGAGAAGGCGAAAGCCGAACTCGACCGCATCTTTGAGACCGTGAACACCAAGCGGCAAGAAGCGGCCGCCGAGGAGAAGCGCCTCACCACGCTCCACGCTCAGCAAGCGAGCAAGCTCTCCGAACAGAAGAACGCGCAAGACAGCAAGTCATCTCTCATGGAGGAGAGCAAGGAGAACGCGGAGCGACTGCGACAGCTGGCCGAGGTAGAAGAGGCAGAGTCCGATAAGATCGCCAAAGAGCTGTATGGCACAGGATCCGGCTACTACTCGGGCGTCATGGCGTGGCCCACCCCGGGCTTCTACCGCATAACGTCACCTTTCGGGTACCGGATACACCCGATCCTTGGCACGAAGAAGCTACACACCGGCATAGACATAGGTCGTAATCTGAGCCCGGCCAAGTCGATCGATGGCGCCGCCATCGTGGCTGCCGCGGATGGCAAAGTCATCTACGCGAGCTACCGCAGCGGCTACGGGAACACCGTCATGATCGATCACGGTAACGGTGTTGTGACCCTGTATGCCCATCAGCAGAACGGTGGTGTCAAAGTCAGCGTAGGCCAGACGGTCACAAAAGGGCAGCGCGTAGGCACGGTCGGTTCCACCGGACTGTCCACCGGTCCCCATCTGCACTTCGAAGTGCGCGTCAACGGCACGTGCGTCGACCCCATGAAGTACCTCGACTAGCACTAGCTGCCGTTGTACTCCTGCATGGCGCGTTCGACGCCGTTCTCCAATACGTGCAGCACCGCCTGAGCTCCCACGGGAATGACCGACTCCAACCGCTCCCTGGCGTCTTTGCGAAGAGGCTCCAGGACGTAGGCGGCTGGATCTTGCCGACCCGGCGGTCGCCCGATGCCCATCCTGACACGGATGTAGTCCGGTCCCACCTGGTCCGTAAGCGAACGCAGGCCGTTGTGGCCGCCGTGGCCGCCGCCGCGTTTGACCCGTACGGTCTCCTCGGGCAGGTCTAGATCATCGTGGACGATCACGACCTCCGGAACCGGGACCCCGTAGGTCTCGGCAAGCTTTTTGACGGCCTTGCCCGAGAGATTCATGAACGTCTGGGGCTTGGCCAGGATGAGATCTTCATCACCGAAACGGACGAGGCCGACTTGCGCGCCGGCCTCGTCCTTCCAGTAGCTCACGCGCAGGTTCTCGGCCAGCATATCGATGACCATGAACCCCGCGTTATGTCTTGTCTCAGCGTACTCGGACCCGGGATTGCCGAGCCCCACAACCAGTCGTGACATATCGCTCTACTACGCCTCTTCGTCAGTCTCTTCTTCGCCGACCTCAGGCACCTCGACGCCTTCGCCCTCAAGGCCGCCTTCTTCCTCTTCCTCGGCGGACGGAGCAGTCACGGAACAAACGAGGAGTTCGGGGTCGCTCAGGATGGTGACACCCTCTGGAGGAGTGATGTCGCCCACGTGGATCGAGTCGCCCACCAGCAGACTGGTGACATCGATCTCAACCTGCTCGGGAAGATCCTTGGGCAGAGCTTCGATGTGAAGCTCACGGAGCTCGTGGAGCAAGACGCCGCCTGTGCGCTCGCCTTCAGAGGAGCCCGTGAAGGAAAGGGCCACGACAGTGCTGATGGCCTTGCCCATGCGGACGGCCCAGAAGTCGATGTGACGGGCAGTGCCCTTCAACGGATCGGTCTGGAGCTCTTTGATGATGACGTTCAGAGCTTTGTCGCCACCGTCTACGGTCAGCTTGACGAGGGTCGAGCCTACCGCGGCGTGAGTCATCAAGCGCTCGAAGTCGCGACGATCCACCTCAACGGGAAGCGCATCGACCTCGGCGCCGTAGACTACAGCGGGGAGCTTGCCCTCGCCGCTCAGGGACTTGCTTGCCTTGCCGATGACCTCGCGGGTCTTCGCGTTCAGATTGACTGCCTTAGCATTCATGTCGTCGTTCCTTCCTGATATTGCGCCACCTTGCGTCACGCAAGGTCCACATGCCTATTTGCAGCTCTACAGCTGGAAGTCCGGGTCAAACAACTCAGAGACAGATTCATCGTTATACACGTTCTGGATCGCATGCGCGAACAAAGGAGCCACGCTGAGGACGTGAATCTTCCCCGTTCGACGCTCGTCCGGTACTGGCAGCGTATTGGTGACGATAACTTCTGCGATAGGTGCAGCGTCGAGACGCTCATACGCAGGACCTGAGAAGATACCGTGTGTCGCTGCGACATAGACCTTGGCCGCTCCTGAGTTCACGAGGGCCTTCGCCCCCTCTGCCACAGAGCCCGCAGTGTCTATCATGTCGTCGGCGACGATGCATGTACGTCCGGCCACATCGCCGATGACGTGGGTTATCTCGGCCACATTGTGCTCGGGGCGACCCTTGTGCATGATCGCGAGCGATGCACCCAGCATGTCGGCGAGCTTCTTGGCGGCCTTCACGCGACCCACGTCCGGAGAGACCACAGTGAGATTATCGATCTTGAGGCTCTCGAAGTAGTCAGCCAGGATGGGCAGCGCAGTCAGGTGGTTGACAGGCTGATTGAAGAAGCCCTGTATCTGGCCCTGATGCAGGTCCATCGCGATCACGCGATCCACGCCGGAAACCGTGAGCAGGTCTGCTACGAGTTTCGCCGTGATCGGCTCGCGCGCCGCCGACTTCTTGTCCTGGCGAGCGTACGCATAGTGCGTGATGACCGCAGTGATGCTGCGGGCGCTCGCGCGCTTCGCTGCATCGATCATGATGAGAAGCTCCATGATAGAAGCGTTGATTGGTGCGCACATGGACTGCACCAAGAACACGTCCGCTCCGCGAACGCTCTCAAGATAGCGGACGTATATCTCGCCATTGGCGAACTTGCTGATCTTGATATTACCGAGTTCGATGCCAAGATGCTTGGCGATCCCCTCGGAGAGCTCGTGGTTGTAAGAACCCGCGAACACCATCATTCGCCTGTCGCCCGCCATGCCCGTCATCGCTCCTTCGAGTCGCCGGTTCGTTCGCGTCCGGCCCGCCTCTTGCGGGCCCAACCGTCTATCGCACGCTGCTCGCTACGCTCGACTCCGAGTGCATCGGCTGGCACGTCGCGCGTGATCGCGCTCCCGGCGGCCGTAACGGCCCCCTCGCCTACCGTGACCGGTGCCACGAGCATCGTGTCGGAGCCGATGAAAGCACCGTCTCCTATCACCGTGGGGTGCTTATGGATACCGTCGTAGTTACAGGTTATCGTACCCGCTCCCACATTGACGTCTGAACCTATGGTCGCATCACCTATGTAAGAAAGATGCGGAACCTTGGAACCCTCGCCGATCGTCGAGTTCTTGATCTCCACGCTGGTGCCCACCTTGGCCCTGGGCGCAAGAACGGTCCCGGGTCGCAGATACGCTCGCGGCCCCACTACGGCACCTTCACCCAACGTCGCCTGCACCAGTATCGAGGAGTCCACCACCGAAGCGGATTCCACGCGCGAATCCGTGACACGGCTGTCGGGCCCGATGAGACATGCCTCGCCGATGTGGGTCTCGCCCATCAGAAACGTCATCGGCTCCAGGACCGTGTCTCTGCCGATGGTCACCGCAGGCCCGATCCACACCAGCTCGGGATCTGTCATCGTGACTCCGGCCAGCATGTGGCCGCGATTGATTCGTCTCTGGAGCACCTTGGCCGCCTCGGAAAGCTGTACGCGACTGTTCACGCCCAACGTCTCCTCGGGCTGATCGGTCGCGATTCCCTCAACCTTGAGCCCTTCGTCACGGAACACCGTGATCATGTCGGTAAGGTAGTACTCGCCCTGGGAGTTCTGGTTCCCAAGAGACTCGAGGTGGTGGAAGAGACGGCGGGCGTCGAAACAGTAAGTGCCTGTATTCACCTCGTCGATCGAGCGCTGTGCGGGTGCGAGGTCCTTGTCTTCCACGATACCGGCTAACGTCCCATCACCCTCGCGGATGATGCGACCGTAGCCTGAAGGATCCGGCAACGTAGCGGTGAGGACCACGGCCGCAGCGCCGATCTTCTCGCGGGTCTCCACGAGACGGGCGATCGTCTCGGAGCGCAACAGCGGCGAGTCGCCGGAGAGCACGACCAGAGAGCCATCGATGCCGCCGAGAGCCTCCTTGGCGCACATCACAGCGTGACCCGTCCCCAACTGCTGCTCCTGACGGACTGACGCAACCGTACCGATCAGGGACTCGACGACTTCCGCGCCGTGCCCGGTGACCGCGACGATCTGCTCGCAACCGGCACGATGGGCAGCGTCGATAACATGCGCGACCATCGGCACCCCGAGGATGCGATGAGCGACCTTGGGAAGCCCGGACTTCATGCGGGTTCCCTCGCCTGCCGCGAGGATCAAAGCTGCCGCGCCCATCAGTCCCTTTCAGTTAATGACGGGACCCTGAGGTCCCGGTCGAGTCATGGCTGGGGCGGTAGGATTCGAACCTACGAATCGAGGAGCCAAAGTCCCCTGCCTTGCCGCTTGGCTACGCCCCAGTGCCCACATTTGAGGCACGCCGAAAACGCCCACACATCTGTTGGTGAGCGGGCGAATTGTACCACAGTCCACGGGATGAACGCGTGAGATGTGGGGCAAGGAATCGAAGACTACGAGCTTAGGCCTCTGCCTCAGCGCCCTCGGAGAACGCTTCAAGGCCACCCTCGGCATCAAACTCCGCGAGTACAGCGGCCTGGATGGCCGTACGCGCATCGGTATTGATGGGATGGCAGATGTCTCTGAACTCCCCGTTGGGAAGCTTGCGAGACGGCATTGCAACAAACAGCCCCTTGTCACCGTTCACCACGCGCAGGTCATGAACGACGAACACGTCGTCGATAACGATGCTTGCGATTGCGCACACCTTATTCATCGCCACGGGGCGCAGTGTGACTTTCGTGATATCCATAGTCCCCCCCACGGGTATTGTCGTCGTTATCATTTTCGCCGGAATCACGACATTCCCTGCTCGCGATGCACTTTCGACTGCAATGAACTTCGCACTGACCCTCAGACGGAGATGATATGTGCGCCCAAACCGCTCGTCCTGGTCGCTTCAGACCACCACCCGACTGCACGGGCCTTCTCGGCGACCTGCTCGGCCGCCTGAGCAGAGGAGCATACCGCAAAGACCGTGGATCCGCTGCCCGCCATTTCTGCACCAAGAACGCCGGGTTGAGCGCGCAGGAAGGCAAGCGCATCGCCCACAGACGGGACCAGCCCCACGGAAACCTCCGTCATGCCATCGAACAGCATGGTCCCGAAGTCGACATCGTCGGCAACGAGCGCCTCTACCAGTGGCTCCACCGGTGGGGTCGGCGCCGGCAGCATACGATCGAACGCGGCGAATGCCGCCGAGGTGGGCACAGGCTCTCCCGGGTTGACCAAGACGACATCGACGCCGGGATCCGGGAGCCGCCGGGCGAGCGTGTCGCCCCGACCGACATACAGCGCCGTCCCTCCCACGAGAAAGAACGCGACATCCGCACCAACCGACCTGGCGACATCCACCACTGATGGGTCGTCGATCGGCACATCCCATGCATGGCAAAGCGCGACAATAGCTGCGGCGGCATCGGAACTGCCTCCGCCGAGTCCTCCGGCGGCGGGGATGTACTTGCGGACCTTGAACGCACCACGGGGCTCACGCCCCAATCGCATGGCAAGGGCACTTGAGGCCATCGAGACCAGGTCTTGACCCTCCACCAGGCCCAGGTCGGGTTCGTAGGTCACTGAGAACGGGGCATCCGGGTCGCATACGACCACATCGGCGAGTTCAAGCGCCTGAAAGACCGAGACAAGGTCGTGATGGCCGTCAGGACGCCTCGGTCCAACCGCCAGATACAGATTCACTTTTGCTGGAGCGGCAAGCGTGATAGAACCCATCTGTCCCCCAAGATGCACGAAACGCGGGGCATGTTCGCCCCGCGAGTATCGCGCGTTACCGATCGATGGATCGATGTCCTAGTTCAGCCAGGGGAAAAGCGCCTCGCCAGTGTCCGTGTGTGTAAGCTCGACGGTTCCGGTGAGGATATCCACATAGCTGTAGGAGACACGAGCGGTGCGCCCGCGCTTCTCATCAATCTTGAGGACGAACAGGCTCGGATGAGTCTGCTCCAAAACGCCCTCTCGCTCCAGAATCTTCGAACGGCCCATGTTTGCCTTCAAACGCATCCGGCTGCCCATGAGGCTTTCAAGATCACTTCGGATGCGACCGACCACTTCAACCTGCTTTATCGTTTCCATGCAACGCCTCCTAGAACCTCGCGAGTATACAGTATGTAACTGCAAAACACAAGGTCAGAGCCGTTGTGCATACAGCTCCGCACCTAGTCGCACGAACTCATCCACGCTCAGAGTCTCAGCTCGAACACCGCCGTTGATCCCCGCCGAGTCCAGCAACGCGTCAACATCCACGACCGCTCCCAAAGTGGAGCGCAGCGAGTTGCGGAGCGTCTTTCGTCTCTGTGCGAACGCAGCTTCACAGACACGGGCTGTAGCGTCCAGCACCTCCCTGGATTCCGGCCGATGTACCCGCTCGATGCGGATGACCGCCGAGTCCACGCGCGGTGGCGGGAAGAAGCACATCCTGCCGACGGCGAACCTCTCAACGGTCCTGGCGTATAAGCCTAACTTCACGGTATAGGCCCCGTACGCCTTCGTGCCGGGAACGGCGGCCATGCGATCGGCGACCTCGGCCTGGACCATCACCGTGGCTGAACTCATGGATTCCATCTGTTCGAAGTACCGCAGCACCACTGTGGCCGCCACGCCGTACGGCAGATTAGCGACCATCGCAGTGGGCATCCCGTCGGCGCCCTGCAGCGTGCCCAGAGCCACCGACACTGCGTCGGCATGGACCACTTCGAGGTTGCCCTTCTCGGAGGTCGTCTCAGCAAGCACAGCGAGAAGGTCGCGATCCCATTCCACCGCCACCACGCTGTTGGCCTCGTCGCACAACGCCAGCGTGAGGGTGCCGATACCCGGCCCGATCTCGACGATCCGTGCCGCCGGATCGATCCGCGCAAGATCGATGATCCGGCGCACGACGTTGTCGTCGACCAGGAAGTGCTGGCCGTAGGACTTGCGGGTGTAGAGGTTATGGCGCTTGAGAACAGCCAACGTGGCCGAGGGGCTGGCCAGCGGCGATCCGCTCATGGGGCTCCTTCTAGTCGACGATGGTGATGCTCACGGTACGTCGGCCCCAGTTGATGGCCTTGCTGTGCGCAGCCGACTCGCCACCCGACCAGAAGCAGACGTCGATACGGTTTCCCTTGATCGCGCCCCCGGTGTCCGCAGCGACCGCGTACCCGTATCCCGGAACGTACATCTTCGTCCCAAGCGGAATGACTGATGGATCCACTGCAACGACGCCCCATCCCTCGGGGATCTTGTAACGCGTGATCCTGGAGTTGATCACCGAGATACCACCGCAACCCTCGTCCCAGGGAGTGTAGGCGGTAGAAGTGACTGTGAGACGGTCGCCGCCTTCGGGCGCGGGCTTTGAGGTGGTCGCGCCACGCGAGACCGGGATGTTGCTCACGACCCGCTTTGTGCCTGAGGCGATGACCTCGTCGACAGGCTCTGAGACGACGATCTCTTCTTTGAGCTTGCGGGCTCCTTCTTCGCCACCTGTGACGATCACTTCGTAAACACGGATCGCCTTGCCCGGCTTGCCTTCTGTGATGACCCGACGGGAGCCGACTGCGAGCTCCGGGTCGTTTTCGACCAGGGTCTCGAAATCAAGCTCCACGTCTTCTTGCACGATGCGTAGGAAGACGTCAGTGGCGACGATGGTCATGTTGGGCGAAAGAACGGTGTCCACTGTGGGGGAGACCGTGAGGCCGAGCGAGGGGTCCAGACCTGCGGCCACGAGTGCGTCCGCGACCGTGGATCCGACAACGCGCAGCTCCATAACGTCGCCACCGCAGTCGATATTGACGGGGATAGCGTGACGGACCACGACGGTCGAAGCGTCGACAAGGCGCTGGTCAAGCGAAGGGCTGACGATGTCCCCTTCGGCAAGATCGATATCGACCTCATCGAGCAGGGAAGCAACAGTGTCTGCCTGCGTCTTATAGTAGGCGGTCTGGCCGTCTACGACGACGGTGACCCCCTTATGAGCCCAGACGAATCCAGAGACAACGAGTGGTACGACGAGTGCTGCGACGAGTGCTGGAATGATGTAGTGGGTCTTCAGGAGACGAGCCGGGAAAGCCGGCTTACTCATAAAGCGCCTTTGTGTAGACAACAGTTCGGTAACGCACCGACAAAGTATACCTGACCTACGACAACCACAACAACGCCGCGTGGCACTCAGGAAGCCTCATCTGACGGACGGTCGGAATCGTCCCGCATGCGGCCCACGGCTTCACGAGCGATAAGCCTGCCCAAAACCCGCGCCTCATCCAACGCGTCGGGGTGACGCCCCACATCACTGGGAGAGTCCACAGCCTCGACCTTGACCTCGCCAACATAGTCCAGGCCGAGCACCGCAAAGACGCTCTTGGTGGTGTACTGAGCGGCAACGAAGCCATAAGGATCGCCGCCACCACGAACGACCACATAGCCACCGGGACGTCGGCTGGGCAGCGGCATCTTGAGCACGTGCACTCGTGCCCAGTACGGCTGCATCCGGTCATAGAATGCCTTCAAGACGCCCGGGACGGTAGCGAAGAAGACCGGACTACCCACGATCACGGCGTCCGCGCGATCGATGAGCGGGTAGATCTTGAGCATGTCATCTCGAATCACACACTCACCGGTAAGCGAGCACGCGTTGCACCCCCGGCATGCCTCGATGTCCGCCTCGGCCACAAGGAGCTTCTCGATCACTGCGCCTGCGTCACGAGCGCCCTCAAGAGCAGCGTCCAGCATCTGCTCGCTGTTGCCATGACGGCGCGGGCTTCCCACTATTCCCAGGACGAACGGCGCATCTGTCATTCCGTGCCCCCAAACACCCTGCGGGCGTTTCTCAAGGCGGCTGCGGCCACATCCGCCGGACCGACGCCCTTCACTTCCGCGACGCGCGCAGCAGTGACGACGGTGAACGCGGGCTGGTTCTTGCGGCCCCGATATGGCTCGGGCGCCAGAAAGGGACTGTCCGTCTCAACAAGCAGACGTTCCAGAGGGACGACCCTGATGGCCTCACGGATGTTCTCGGCCTTCTTGAACGTGGCCGGCCCCGCAAACGAGATGTAACAGCCCAGATCCAGGAAGCGCCGAGCGAACTCCGGGCCCTCCGTGAAGCAGTGGATCACACACCCTTTGTCCGGCAGGCCGACCTCCTGCAAGATCTGGAGACCCTCTTCGTGCGCTTCTCGCAGGTGCACGACCGCGGCCAGCCCGGTGGTGCGGGCCAGCTCGAGAGACCGCCTGAACACGCGACGCTGGTCTTCTCGAGGCGAGTTGTCGTAGTGGTAGTCAAGGCCCATCTCACCTATGGCGCCCACATGAGGACAGGCCGAAAGGACACGAAGGCGACCCATCGCTGTGTCCTCGAAGTCCTTGGCGTTGTGCGGATGCACGCCCACCGTAATCCGGATCAGCGGCACCGGACGCTCGCTACCCCTCGCTGCCAGTTCCTCTGCCGCCCGTGCGCTCCACTCCTTGTGGGAATCGAATGTGCGCGACGCGTCTTCGGTCACATCAGCGATGGTGACGATGAGCTCGATGCCCACAAGTGCCGCCTGGACCAGCGCGTCAACGGGGTCATCGAGCATGTCCAGGTGCGCGTGGGCATCGACGCACGGTGCGCCTAGATCTACAAGCGCGGGCTGCTGCTGGGCCATGAGTCGCTCCGGCCTATTTGTCCTCGTAGATACGCGGATAGAGCGGATCGCCCTTGGTCACCGCAGAACCCGTGGGCAGCTGGCCCCAAACGGCAGCGGCCGCGATGTCTGTGACTCCGGTGATATCGCCCAATCCAAGACGCGTCCATACCTCCGCAGAGGTGCCAGGCATCGCAGGCGCCGTGAACAGCGCAGCGATCCTGACTGCCTCAAGCGCGTTATAGATGACGGCCGCAAGCCTGCCGGCTGTCTCTTCGGTCTTGGCAAGGTTCCAGGGCGCCTGGTTCTCGATGTAGCGATTGACTTCCTTTATGAGGTCCCATGTCGTCTCAAGCGCCGTCATGTACTCCAGCCGCGACATCGAGTCTTCGTACTTCTCGGGCAACGTGCCTGCGATAGCCTTGAGCGTCATATCCTCGTCGGTGTCAGCCTCGTTGCCGGGCACTTCGGGAACGAGGCCATCGAAGTACTTGCCAACCATGTTGAACAGACGGGAGCACAGGTTTCCCCAGTCGTTGGCAAGATCGCCGTTGTAACGCTGGACCATGGACTCCATCGATATCGATCCGTCCTGGCCGAAAGCGACGTCGCGCAGGAAGTAATAGCGATATGCATCCACGCCGAACCGCTCGACCAGCGACGCGGGTGTCTGGGCATTGCCCTTGGACTTGCTCATCTTCTCGCCCTTTGTGAGCAGGAAGCCGTGAGCGAAGACGCTCTTGGGAGGCTCGACGCCCGCGGCCAGGAGCATGGCGGGCCAGATGACACAGTGGAACCGGATGATGTCTTTCCCCACGAAGTGATACTGCGCCGGCCAGTAGCGCTCGAACCGCGCCTGCTCGGCGGGATCGTCGCTGCCGTAGCCCAGCGCGGTGATGTAGTTGAGCAGCGCGTCGATCCACACGTAGGTGACGTGGTTCTCGGCGAACGGAAGGGGAACGCCCCAGGTGAAGTTGGTACGGGAGATCGAAAGGTCTTTGAGCCCCTGCTTCACAAAGGAGAGAACCTCGTTGCGACGGGTCTCCGGCTGGATGAAGTCAGGATGCGCCTCGTAGAAGTCCAACAGCGGCTGCTGGAACTCCGACAGCTTGAAGAACCAGTTGTCCTCACGGATGAACTCGACCTCGCGGGCACACTGCGGGCACTTGCCGTCCTCGAGCTGGTCCTCGGTCCAGAAGGTCTCATCGGGCACACAGTACCAGCCGTCGTAGTGTCCCTTGTACAGATAGCCACGGTCGTGCAGCGACGTCCAAAACGCCTGGACTCCGCGCTTGTGCCTGGACTCTGTGGTGCGAACGAAGTCGTCGTAGGAGACGCCCAGCATCTCCCAGGCGGCCTTGAACTTGGGAGCGATGGCGTCGACCCATGCTTGCGGGTCCATACCGTTCTCCTCGGCGGCCTGCGCGATCTTCTGACCGTGCTCATCAAGGCCGGTGAGGAACATCACGTCATTTCCGGTCATCCGCCTGTAGCGCGCCAGGGCATCAGCAGCTATCGTCGTGTAGGCCGTGCCAAGATGCGGCTCAGCGTTCACGTAGTAGATTGGCGTGGTGACATAGAAGGTGCGGTCACTCATCGGTTACACGACTCCAAACGTGGGCATTTATGGAATTAGCCGATAACATTTCGGACTACTCATGATAGCGCACGATACCACGTGCGCGAGCGTCACCGAGAAAGGCAGGGCGAGATGAGCGATACAGGGATCGTGCGTCGAGTAGACGACCTAGGGCGCATCGTCATTCCGATGGAACTCCGTCGCACCCTAGGCATAAACGTAAAAGACCCGCTCTCGATCTCCACAGAGGGCGAGAAGATCATCTTGCAGAAGCATCATGACACGTGCGTCATATGCGGCAGCCAGGAGGAGATCTCCGAGGTAAAAGGACGCTCGGTGTGTGACTCCTGCATCATGGAGATCAAGAAGGGCTAGCCCTCCAGCGCGATCCGATACACCTCGTTGCGTGCAACGCCGGTCTGAGCAGCGACATGCTTGACCGCGTCCTTGCGTGACATCCCGGACGCGAGCGCGGCGTCCACCCTGGACTTCACGTCGGCCTCGTCGATCGGGATGGGCCCTCCCGTTGGCGGCGGCCCCACCAGCAAGACCACCTCTCCTTTGAGCTCTCTGTTTGCAAGCGCGGCGGCAAGTGCGGCGGTCTCGTCGCGCACGACCTCCTCGTAGATCTTGGTGAGTTCGCGAGCCATGGCGGCCTGCCTCCCCGGGAGGACGCGTGCGATATCGGCAAGCGTCACTGCACTGCGACGAGGCGACTCGTAGAAGACGAGCGTCGCGTCCAGCGCAGCCAGCTTCTCCAGCGCACGAGTGCGCTCCCCCGCTTTTCTGGGCAGGAATCCGCCGAAGTAGAACGCGTAGGTGGGCAGTCCACTGGCAACGAGCGCGGTGATGATCGCCGAGGCACCCGGTAGCACCTCCACCTTCAAGCCGGCTTCGATGCATGCGTCCACAAGGTGAGCTCCCGGATCGGAGACCCCCGGAGTCCCCGCGTCGGAGACAAGCGCGACTTTCTCGCCACGTGCCACCCGCTCGACCACTGCGGACGTACGGGCCTCGAGATTCTTGGCGTGGTACGCCTCCAGGGGCGTGTGTATGTCGTAACGTGCGAGCAGCTTGCGGGTGACGCGTGTGTCCTCGGCCTCTATCACATCCGCCTCGCGCAAGGCATCCAAAACGCGCGCTGTCACATCACCCAGGTTGCCGATGGGGGTGGCACACACGATCAAAGACCCGTTATCCGACATGAGCGTCCTCCCCAACAGCGGGATGCAGCAGGCGGTACCAGTACGTCCACGCTGACGCATCAAAGACGGCGTACGGGCCAAGCAGCACGGCTCCCGGTAGCAAGATCCACTGCCACGCCAAAGACGGCGTCAGAGACCAAACGCCGGTGAGACCGACCGCATCCAGCGCATAGAGCACGGGAACCAGGACAAGCGTGAACAGCCATGAGGCCACGAACAGCGATGCGCCCACTGCGATCGTCCGGATAAAGGTTGCGGTCATATCCGAGACGGCCGCATGGATGGCCTCCATGGGCCGCTCGCCACCGATCACCGCATGGCGCACCGCAAGGTCGCGCCATGCCCACACGGCGATAGCGAACACCACTGCGAAACCGGAGTAGATACCGGAAGTAAGGAAGTCCAGCACTCGCTGCGTGACATCGGCAGCGGCGCTCATATCCAACGCCGCCGCAGCCAGTGCTACCAGACTGATCACGGGCAGCAGCGCCGGCAGCAAGGTGAGGAGATCCACTGCCACGATATGGCGCCACACTCGCATCCCTCCACGCCAGGCCTGGGCCGCCGAGAGCTCCCGACGATGAAGCGCTGCGTCGGCCGCGAGCACCAGCGCGCCTGTGGCCACCTCGGAAAGCAACCAGAATCCGAAGATGCCCACAAGGGCGACAACCGCCAGGCCTGCCGCGAGGCCCGGCTCAGAAGCGAGCCAGGCACGCAGCGCGGCGTTGGATGAGAACAGCGGGTCACCATCCTCGAGACGCGCGACGACCAGCTGCGCCGAACCCAGCATCGCGATCATGCCAACGGGCCACAGCTTCTTCGAATGTCTCGTGAAGCGGAACGCCGATACGATCGTGATCCACAGGCCCACCCGCTAGTCCTCTAACGCGTTGGCGCCCGCGGGAGGCGCCACCGGTGGCGCAGCCGTGGGTGGCACAGGGGGTGGAGGCATGTAGCTTTGGGTAACACCGGCACCGGAAGGCGCGATCGTCGTGTCGACGCCCGTCATCCGACGGAAGAAGATCGTCCAGCTCGCCGAGTAGAACGTGTTGTATATGGCTCCCGGCAGCAACATGAGCAGCATCAGGAAGACTATCAGGACAACGCCGGCCACAACCGCTCCGGAGATGAAGAGCAAGACCGCAGGAACCAATATCACCAGCATCGCGATGAACATGACCATCCCGTACGCGAAGCCGGGCAGGAGCATGACCAGCCACATGACCGCGGCACCGCGCTTCGCCCATACGTCGTCCCAGCCGCGCTTGATCGCCTGACCGAAGGAGACATCGTGCAAGACGCCGTAGCGGACCGCCAACTCGCCGATCACGCTCACGAGGAACGCCGCGCCGAAGATCAGGATGATGAACACCGGCAGCATGCAGCACATGGCGCCGCCAAAGCCCAAACCGGCCGAGGCCGATTCGGCTCCGAGGTTGGACAATCCGAGTCCCGCGCCGAAAAGCATGACAGTCATGACCAATACTATGAGCAGGATCGGCAACGCCAGCACCAGGCCGATCATGAATGTGCGACCCCAGTAGCGGAAGCCCACTTGCCAACCGCTACCCGCCGTGACGGGTCGGCCCTCCTCGGCCTCATTGACCATGTGGACGAGTCCACCGCGCGCGGCGATACCCAGTACCGCCATGACAAGCCCGATGAACACGAGGGCGACGACCAGGACGATGATGAGCCCCACATTGGCCTCGACCCAGCCAGCCACCTGATCGAGCTCGCCGGTGCTGGCAGACTCCTGCCAGCTGGTGCCACTGCTGCCGTAATTGCTGCCGCCTGAAGATGACACCGCGAAGAACCCGAGTATCCACAGGGCCTTGTTGTGCCAGGTGACGTTCCACGCCTTCTTCAGTATCCCGAAGTAATCCACGCGTGCTCCTTTTGGGGTCTGTTTGTCCCTACTCGACTATCTTCAGAACGTACTCGCGCAAGCCGATGCCAAGGACCTCGGCATGCGCCATGACCCGGGTGCCGTCGACGCCGCTCACTTTGGTGAACTTGTCTTCGCCTTGCGCCATGCCCTCACCGCGCGAGCCGGGCAAGCCTACCGATGCATTGACCAGGTCGTAGGCGGCCTGGTCTATCGCGACGATGTCTGTGGACGCCAGGACGCCGATATCAGCGACGATGGGCGCATCCGAGAAGTTCCAGCAGTCACAATCCGGCGAGATGGCGGTGAGGAAGGACAGGTAGACCACCTTCCCCGACTTGCCGACCAGCGCTCCGGCGGCATGTTCCGCGATCTTCTCTTGCAGCGCGTTAGCCTCAGTCTTCCACTGGGTTGCGATCGCAGCGTACGGGCAGGCAGCAACACATTCGCCACAGCCGTAGCAGACTTCGTAATCGACCACGGCGACGCGATCGGGGCCTATGGCGATGGCGTTCACGGGACACCACTGGACGCATCGCTTGCATGCGGTGCACTTCTCGGCATCCACCTCGGGACGGAAGTCGGCATGCATGCGCTGCTTGGCGGAACGACAGCCCAGGCCCATCCCGACGTTTTTGAGCGCCCCGCCAAAGCCCGCGGCCTCATGGCCCTTGACGTGAGTGACCACGACCATGGCGTCCGCATGGACTGCAGCGGCACCGATCCGGACGCTGTCGAAGTGCGTCCCCGCGATGGGGACGTCCACGGCCTCGCGACCGTCCAACCCGTCGGCTATCACAAGCGGCGCCTCCACAGTGGCGTATGCGAAACCGTTGTGCAGAGCACACTCAAGATGGTCGACCGCGTTGAAGCGCTGACCACGGTAGAGCGTGTTCGAGTCCGTCAAGAAGGGCTTGCCTCCGGCCGCTTTGATGCGCTTGACGGTCTCGCGCAGGTGGATGGGCTGCACGAAGCCCGTGTTGCCCTCCTCGCCGAAGTGGAGCTTTATGGCCACCAGGTCGTCGGCGGCTATCGCATCCTTCAGACCGGCGCGATCCAACAGATCACCCGCGCGCTTGACCAGGCTCCTCTTCATCTTGGAGCGCATCGGTGCGAAGAACACCACCGGCTTGGTTTGTTCGGTCATCTGTGAAGTCCCTCCCTTGCATCATGCTCATCGAAAGCGAGTGCGGCGGCGCCCAGCACGCCCGCATCGTTTCCGAGCTGGGCCTGCACGACGCGGACATCCTTGCGACCGGCCAGCGCTTCAGCCGTGATGACCTCGGCAGCCCTGTCGACCAAAAATCCGCACGACTCGCCGATACCGCCACCCACAACGATGAGTTTCGGGTTCAAAAGATTCACCACACCGACCAACGCCTCGCCCAGGATCACTCCGGCGTCCAGCAGTATCTGACGCGCTATCTCATCGCCTGCCAGAGCCGCCTGGATCACATCCTCGGCGCTCACTGCTTCCGCATTCCCGCCAGCCATATCGCGTATGGCCTGCCCTTTGTATTCCCGGGCCGCCTCACGGCCACGCGCCGCAATGGGTGGACGGCCCAGATACGACTCGACGTGCCCCCTGCCACCGCACGGACAAGGCTCGCCATCCAGGCGGATGACCATATGGCCGATCTCGCCGCCAAGGCCTCGGGAACCCCGGTACGGCTCACCATCGAGGAACAGCAGGCCGCCGACGCCAGTGCCGAGCGTGATCATGACGAAGTCGCGGACGCCTTTGCCGGCGCCGAAACGGCTCTCGCCGATACCGGCGCAGTTGCCGTCATTGTCGATGGTCACGTCATGACGAATGCGCGACATGATAAGCGACCGGACATCGATACCCGCCAGCGGCAGGTTCGTGCAGAACTCCACGGACTGCTTTAAAAAATCTATCTGTGCAGGAAGACCGATGCCGACACCGGCAAGCTCCGCGGGATGAGTACCACCCACGACCTCGTTGATGAGGTCGACGATCGCGTCTATGACGCCGAACGGTCCCGTCTTGGGCGTGAGCGTGCGGGCCTCGCGCAGCATGCGACCTTTGCGTTCGATGAGGCCGGCCGCGATACGGGTCCCCCCGACGTCCACACCGATGGCGTACGTCGTGCGCATGAAACCTCCCCGGTCGTTGAATTGAACAGAGCGGGCACCACCGATGATATCAGTAGTCCCAGATGACGCCCCGATTCTTGATGATGCCCATTTGTTGCATCCGACCGAGCATCCTCTTCTCGGTTACACCGAAAAGGCGCGCCAGGTACCGATAGTCGTTGAACCACTTCTGCGCCTGGTCACGAACCATGAATTCCGGGATCTCGAGCTCGTCGGCAATGATATCGGCCTCGTGGTGCGTGTAGCTCTGGCCCTTGGGGAACCTCTCGGCCGTATCCGCAAGGAGTATGAGCAGATGACCCAGGACATGCCCGAGGCCCGCCTTCTGCGTCTCGATGTCCTTTGTCGTGTTGAGCAGGACCGCCGGCATACCGTCCTCGTAGATCAGCGCTGCAGTCGACCATAACGGCAGCTCAAGGCGCGTGACAGGGACGCCGAGGAACGCGGCGATCTCATCGATCGGGACCGGAGGTTCATCGACACCCGCGTTCTTGATCACTTCTTCGGCGAGTGACCGATAGTATGCGTCCGAGTGGAGTGGCATATCCCTCCGCAGTTCAACACTCACATGGGCACGATAGCGGTACCATGTATGTATCGGCTTGTAGTGTGGGTCAAGTTGAGCGGAGTTCGCTCTGTGCCGATATCTTCCTCATAATGGCGCATCTGGAACATGAGGGGCAGGGTCGTGGAGAGTCGCCGTACACAAGGCGCCCAGGGACGCGCAGAAGAGACGCTGCGTCTTTTGGCGGGCGCGGCAAACGCCGTACGGCTGTACCCTGAATCCAGCCCGCTTCGCGAAGCGGCCATCGCGCGATTCACGCAGGCAAGCTCGGCCCTGGCCGCACAAGGGCCGCTCCAGTTCGCGGTCGACAGAAAGCGCTTCATCATCGACGGCACGCCCGTTGGTCACGCATACCCCCAGGTCGCCGCACTCGCTGAGGCGCTGCATGCGCTGCAGGTGGGACAACTGATCATCGCTCCGGGGATCACTCCGCACGAAGTGAAAGCCTTCCTCGCCATCCTGGGGATGGAAGCGCGCAACGTCCGATCTTCGGGCGGCATGCGCGACGCACTCGTCAGAGCCTCTGTGAGCAACCTTGCTGTGGTCGAGGTGAGCCTCAGAGCCTCCACTGAAGATGGCATCATGGGGCTGGATCTCACGACGGCTCCTGCCGAGGAGATAGCAAGCGAACTGCCGGGGCTAGCACACCAGTGGCTCGCGACATCTCGCGAGGGGGCAGGACGCGACGACATGGCAACCGCCATCGACACGCTGGAATCGGCGGCTCGCGACCTGGCGGCCAAGCGAGTGACGGAAGCGCTGCTTCGGCTGGATGAAGGAATGCGCACCAACGTGATCACCGCTGCGATGCAGGCTGATCCATCCGGTAAGCGTATGGACGGGATGCTCCGGGTCATCGCCAAGATGAACCCGTCTGCGCTCGCCCGACTCCTCAGGCTCGTGGCCTCGCGCACCGGACAGGACACCGACAGCCTGCTGGGCATGGTCGAACTACCCCCGGAGGTCGCCGCAGAGCTTCAGGCCCTGCTGACCCCGGCGCCCCAGACCGACGAACAGCGCGGCGTTCCTGCTGACCCCGGCATCGAGGAGATGGCATCGGACATGTCCGATGCCCAAGAACAGGACTCCGCCCGCATCGAGCAGCTCGTCTCGGACGTCAAACGGACCTCCCCTGCCGGTCGAGCTCTGGAGACCACAGTGGACATAGCACGGATGAGACCCTGCGAGGAGTCCATCAAGGCACTGGGCGAGGCGCTGCCGCCGGCCGTGCAAGCAAGGGCGTTCCCGGCAACGGAGGCCGCGCTGACCCTTTTGCAGGAGCTTTCGGCCGACGCCGTGCTGGGTCCGGCCGTGACGCAGGCAAGGACCACGATCGCCGACCCCGGGCTCCTGAGGGACGTGTGCGCCTCCCTGATAGAAGGGCCTGCCGAGCAGGGCGCTGTGGCGGTAATGGTCGCCGCCGGTCCGGTGGGCGCGGAAGCGCTTCTCGGCTCATACGTAGACGCTACCGAGACTGGCAGGAACGCTCTCCGGCCCGCGGCTGTACGGCTGACCGAGAGCATCGGACCCGTTGCAGGTCGCATCGTCCGAACGGGGGATCCCGAGGCCGCGACATCGGTTCTCGCGCTTCTCGGCTCTCTGAATGACAAGCGTGTCGTGCCCACGATGGCACAGGCCCTCGAGCACCTCGATGCCGGCGTCCGGTGCACCGCAGTCACATCCATCGCCGAAGTACCCGGACCCGAGAGCACGAGGATCCTCAGCGGCGCTCTGGGACACTGGGACGTTGAGACCCGGCGGATGGCAGCCAAAGAGATCGGACGTCTGAACGTCAGAGATGCAATACCCGCCCTCATCGAAGTCCTCGATGATGCAGGACTCGCTGGCAGGAATCATGAGCTCAAGAAAGAAGTCTTAAGGAGTCTGGATGTCTTGCGACCGGCCGAGGCCATCCCCGCACTAAGCCGTATCGCGCAGCGTCGATTCGTGGTCGGGAAGCAGAACCGGGAGATTCGCTATCTCGCTCGCCGGGTTCTGGCGAGCGTACGTAAGGATCAAAGCATCACCTGAGAGGTGGATATCGTGTCCGAGAACAGCAACGAAGAAACACGCCTGGAGTCTCCACGGGAGATTGCAGCGATGGCACAGCCTGCAGCGCGCGACCCATTCTCGACGGCGAAACGACTTGAAGCTGCGCGCGAACTTGCAAGAGCCCTGGCGGTTGCCCAGAACAACGCATCGCTGTACCCGGCCAGCCATCCGCTTGTCGTCGAGTCCATGCGCGAGTTCGCCAATGCGGTGACCTCCATCATGGAGCTGGGTTTTGAAGAGGTCACCCTGAACGTCTACAAGGGCACCCTGTTCATTGAGAACCACGTGCTTCCCGAGGAGAGCGTGACGTACCGCAAACTCATCGAGGACCTGCTGGCCCGGGGAGTCTCCGCACTCACGATGAGCGAGGCGTTCTCGCCACAAGATGCCTCTACCCTGGCCAACTTGCTCAACAACAGCGAGATCAGGGACATCGACGCCGCTCGCGAGTACCTTGAGCAGCAAGGTGTCCACGGAGTCCTCATCGCCGAGACGACCGAGCTGGATGCCGCTCGAGAGGCCGAGGCGCGAGAGAACAAGGCGCGCGGCAAGGAGTCCTACGATAACGGCGTGACGCTCATGCGTGACGTGGAGACGCAGGTCAAGCTGGGCAAGGTGTTCGAGGTAGAACCGCTCCAGAATCTGGTGAGCAATCTGCTCGACACGCTTTTCAAGGACCCCGCTGCGGTCCTTGGCTTGACCGCCATCAAGAGTCACGACGATTACACACTGAACCACTCGATCAACGTATGCATACTCGCGCTGTCTTTAGGCGCGGCGCTTGGCCTGGATGCGGAGTCGCTCAAGTCGCTGGGCCTCTCGGCGTTGCTCTACGACCTGGGCAAGGTGCGCATACCTGAGGGCATCCTCAACAAGGAGGGCCCACTGACCGCCGACGAATGGCATGTCGTGAAGAGCCATGCGACGGAAGGCGCGGACCTGCTCAAACGCATCCAGCTGGTGGATCAGATGCCGATGATCGTGGCCTACGAACACCACCAGCGTCACGATCTGAAGGGCTACCCGGAACTCAGAGAGCCGCACGAGCAGCACCTGTTCAGCAAGGTGGTCGCGCTCTGTGACGCATACGATGCGATGACCACGCGCCGGCCGTTCAGACGCGAGATCCGCCCCGACAAGGCGCTCGCTGTGCTGATGCAGGGACGCAGCAAGGCATACGATCCCTCGGTCACCAAGGCGCTGGTCGCCATGCTTGGCATCTATCCGATGGGTGCCGTGGTGAAGTTGAGCGACGGGTCGATCAGCGTGGTCTTCCGGGTCAACCGGGACGACCTGCTCCGCCCGCGCGTGAAGACGATCATCGACCCCAAGGGTCGCTGGCTCGCCGAGGAAGAGGTCATCGACCTGCGACTTATCGATCCGGAGTCCGGCGATTTCGCCATCTCGATAGATGAGTGCGTGCCTGCGGCGGAATACGGCATCGAAGACGTGTGGCAGTACCTGTAGCCCACGCGGCCCCTCACAAGAAACAAGAAGGCGGACCCGGTGGGTCCGCCTTCTTCATCTCTGCCAAACCCCGCTACAGACCGTTCTCTATGTCCGTGAAGTCGCTATCATCAGGCAGGGCGGTCTCATCCAGCTCACGCTGAATGGCCTCAAGCTCTTTCAAGATGGCGTCCGTCTCGGTAGGTTCGCTGTCTCCAGCTGAACTGCCATCAGCCGGGTCATCCGCCGTCGCACTCGAGTCGGTGGTCCCCGTGACATCAGTCGACGGAGCGACGGCCCCGGGGGCAGTCACTCCATCATCGACTGTGCTCTTGTCGTCCGTGCCGCATCCGCTCAGACCTGCGACTAGTAACATCAAGAGCAGTACGGCGACTACAGATCTTCTCACTCAGACTCCGTCAACATCATCAACAAGGTCTTCCACGATGGTCTTGAGCAGACCAGCAGCGGTCCTCATCTGATCGCGCGACTGCTTCATCGTCTGAACCGAGACACGGGCCTGAACCCGGGCCTGCTGGAAAGTACCGCGCATGTTCTCCGCATCCGGGACGCCTTTGAACATCTGGGTTGCGAGCTGCTCCTGGACACGGGCCTGCTCCATGGTCTGGGTTGCGAGCTGTAGCTGCTCACGTACCGCATCGCAGTCCGCGCCGGCCTTCTCAGCAGTCTCACAGAACGCAAGGAGGCGTGTCTGCGTGCGCTCCAACATGGCCGCATAGTTCTCGAATCGCTTTGCACGGTTCTGGAGCGCGGTCATCACTCGCTGCTCAAGACGCTGGCTACTGGCCGACGCCACTACCGCGGACTTCTCACCTGCGGCTGCAGCAGACTGTCCTTGCGCCGCAAGAGCGGCTGCAGGCACCACGAGCGCTGCGATCAAGAAACAAACAGCAAACCCGAGCGTCAGCTTCCTGGACATGATCCTCATCCGTACCACCTCGTCCTCATGATAGCGCGATTTGCACGCCGTCGATCATCACATGGCTATATCATCGGCCAAGAAGGTTGGCTGCGTGTTCATCGCAGGTTGAGTTGACGTTGAGTTCACTGCTCGGGAATCATGCTTGGAAGTGACACGACGAACCGCGCGCCACCCAAAGGAGAATCCTCCACGCCGATGGTTCCCGCCATCAAGCTGGCCAACCGGGCGCAGATCGAAAGACCGAGCCCCGAGCCGCCCGTCTCGGCAGAACGTGACGCATCAAGCCGCACGAATCGCTGGAATACCCGCTCGCGTTGCTCCGCAGGGACTCCCGGCCCGGTGTCGTCCACACGCAAAGACCAGCGGCCATCACCACAGACCGCAGATACCGCGACATGGCCGCCGCCAGGCGTGTAGGTCAGGGCGTTGGTGACCAGCGCGCTGGCGATTTGCAGCAACCGGGACTCATCGCCAAGAGGAGAGCCGCTATCGCAGCGGAGATCGTGGATCTCCAGGCGGATGTCGCGAGACTCCGCGATCGCCTGATGCCTGCTCCGCAACGCCTCGGCAAGCGCGACAGTATCGATCACCACCTCATCGAGCTCCACTCTGCCGGCATCTATGTCCGCGAGCGCGAGCAACGTCTGCGTGAGCTCCGCCAGACGGTTCGCCTCATCGCGGATACCGGTCAGGAACCGCTCCCGCACCTCAGGCTCGGAGGCCGTGCCGTCCAGCATGGCACCCGCGAACCCGCTTATCGTCGTGATGGGCGTACGCAACTCGTGAGAGACATCGCCCACGAAGTCCTTCTGTGCGCGGTACGCACCGGCGACCCGGGTCGACATGTGGTTGAAGGTGCGCGCCAGCGCCGCGACTTCATCGTCGCCTTCTACTTCGACCTGGAGACCCCACTCCCCTTGCGATATGTCGTCCGCTGCACGTTCGAGTCGCAGAATACGCCCCGTGAGCCGCCGCACCACAAGGCTGCCGCTCAGCCACGCAACACCTGTTGCGAACAGCGCCGAGAGACCAAGGAGCAGCAACACGCCTTGCTGAGCACCGCTGATCTCGCCAACGGGCTGCAACGCGATGAGATAGCCGGGCTGCACGCCTTCGACAGGTGCCGCCACCACCACAGCACGGCTGGCACCCACAGCAGCGACCGCCGTGCGCACACCGCCCTCGTCTGCCTCGCCGAGGACGGATAGGTCGTAACTCTCAGCGGCGGCGTCATCAGACGACAGAAGGGTGCTCCCCTGCTCGTCAGTGACGACCAACCGGGCGCCTATCAGGCCGGCCTGCACCCGGAACAGCTGCACGCGCACGCCGCCGGCGGCACTGGCGCTCTCCCCGGAGAGTGGACCACCCGCCGAGAGACCCTGCGCAAGCGCAGAGACCTGACGACCCAGCTCGGTCGTGCGGTAGCTGACGGTGTAGCGAAGCCACGCGGCGTAGAACACGACGAACACGACGACGACGGAGATGCTCGCTACTGCGAGCATTCCCAAACGCATCCGTGCAACCAGAGATGACGAGCGCTTTGGCATCAGCCGCCATCCTTGCGCACGCGATATCCAACGCCTCGCACCGTCTCGATGAAGCGAGGAGAAGCAGCGTCATCGCCGAGCTTCTCTCGCAGGTGTCTGATATGCACATCCATGCCGCGGGGATCGACATAGTCCGAGAAACCCCATACCGCCTCAAGAAGCTGGTCTCTTGAGAAGACGACGCCGGGGTCACGAAGCATCGTTGCAAGTAAGTCGAACTCCTTGGCGGTGAGGACGACGCCACATCCATCGACCTTGACTTCTCGCCGCGACGCGTCCAGGCGAAGCGCTCCCAACGCGAGAACCTCATCCTCGCTCTGGCCGCTCGCCGTACGCCGCATGACCGCCCTCACGCGCGCGACCAGTTCGGGCGGGCTGAAGGGCTTGGTGACGTAGTCGTCCGCGCCGCCCTCAAGGAGCGAGATCTTCTCCAGCTCATCAGCTCGAGCCGTCAGCATGATGATGGGGATCGTTGAGCGTTCGCGTATCTTTCGGCATACCTCGACGCCATCAGCTCCGGGAAGCATGATGTCGAGGATCACCACGTCGAACGCGTCAGACAAAGCCGCCTCGATCGCGGCGACGCCATCTGCAGCCTGCTCTACCTCAAAACCGGCTGCTGACAGATACACCGCTACCAGGTCTCGAATCTTCGCCTCATCGTCGACTACCAGCGCTCTGGGCATCTTCTCCCCTTCGACGCGTACGCCACCAGTGTACACGTGGACACTATCTGCTACCGCCGCAGATGCGAGGGAGAATCAAACCCAGCCGCGTTCTTTGTACATGGCCAGACCGCCTGCCAGCGCATCTTCGATCTGCGTGCGCAGCACCGGCGTGAGTTCCCGGATGTAGAAGCACGACTTCCCTTTGAGCAGCGAAAGTAGCTCGGGTCCGAAGAACTTCTCGGCGGAGACGTCCGCATAGATGGGCATGTAGTAGAAACCCACGTAGCTCTTCTGGATGATCAGTCCGGCGAAGAAGACCTCTTTGCGCTTTCGGTCGGCGATGACCAGGTCTCGCTCCGACCATAGATCGTAGTATCCGGGTTCATCCTTGCGGACGGTGAAGTGCCGGGCGTAGGGTTTCAGTAGGGACTTCAGCTCCCCAAAAAGCGGGAGCAACTCTGGGTTCTTGACCATCATCAGCCCACATCCATCGGTAGACGCACCGCGAACGTCGCGCCTTCACCGGGTACGCTATCCACAGTGATGGTGCCGCCAAGCATACCGAGAAGCCTCCTGGAAACCGTGAGTCCCAACCCTGTGCCCTCCGACTTCGCAACGTCAGATCGCCGCGCCTGGTAGAACTCATCGAATATCTTCCCGAGGTCTTCTTCCTCAATCCCGCATCCAGTGTCAGTAAGCGTGAATACGATGTCGTGGCCGTCTTGCTCGACCTCAAGGCGGATAGACCCCGAGTCGGTGAACTTGATGGCGTTGCCCAACAAGTTGAGCAAGACCTGCTCAAGCCGGGTGCGGTCGGAAATCACCGCACCGACCTCCGGTGAGACCTTCCATGAGAGATCGACGTCCTTCTCGGACACCAGCGGGGCGACGGACCCGGTGGCTGAGCGCACAAGCGCCTCGACATCCACGGACCGGCGCTCCACTTTCAGACGCCCTATCTCTATAGCGGAAAGGTCGAGCACCTGATTGACGAGTTCCAGGAGATATTTGCCCGATGCGTTGATCATACGCACCTGCTTCTCTTGCTCAGGCTCGAGCTCCCCCGTCATGCCCTTGACTAAGATGTCCGAGAAACCTATGACAGAGTTGAGCGGCGTGCGCAACTCATGGCTCATCGCCGCCAGGAAAGCGCTCTTGGCACGTGTTGCTTCGTCGAGGCGGATGTTGGTCTCCACCAGTTCCGTATTTGCCGCCATGAGTGCCTGCGTCCGCTCCTGCACGCGCATCTCAAGACTCTGGTTGAGACTCATGATCTCATCCTGGTATCGCTTTCGTGCGGTCACGTCTTGAATGAACGCGACGAGTCTTCCTCCACTGTCAGGACGGTATTGGACGTTTATCTCAACGTCGAAGACGCTGCCATCCTTGCGGTGATGCTGTGACTCGAAGCGGTTCTCGCCACACTCCCTGGTCATCTCGATCATCGCGTTCACCGCGACAGCGTCCATAGAAGCATCCAAATCCGCTATGCGCATCGACAGCAGTTCGGACTCGCTGTAGCCGGTCATGCGGCAATAGGTCTCGTTCACCTCAAGCAAGCGTCCTTCTGTGTCTGCAAGCCAGAATCCGTCCATAGCGGTCTGCAAGATCGTCCTGTGCCACTGCTCGCTGCGACGCACAGCCTCCTGGGCCGACTTACGCTCCGAGATGTCGCGGGTGACAGACAGAATGCATCGCTCGCCGTTGATGTCGATAAGACGCGCGGACATGAGCGCCGTGGTGGTAGTGCCGTCCTTGCGCCGGAAGACCGCTTCCAGGTTGTTGACTCGGCCATCTGCCGAAAGACCCGCTACAAGGCGCTCACGGTCCGCCGGATCGTTCCATATCTGGATGTCGGCGGAGGTCCTACCCTCGATGTCTTGGACCGTGTACCCCGTGAGCTCCGTGAAGCCCCTGTTCACCTCCACGAACAGGCCGTCCGAAAGGCGATTGATGTTGACCGCGTCCGGTGATGTATGGAACGCCGAGGAGAACCGCTCCTCGCTCAACTCCAGGGCAGCCTGGGCTCGCTCCCGCTCTGCGATGTCTCGTTCGAGTGCCAGCACCAGACGCTGGTTGACCATGAGCAGCACGCTCAATGTGAATGCAACGGACAAGATATGCCAGCCGACGAGCGCAAGCCCGCTCACCAGCCCCGCGCTCAAGAAGTCGTTGCTCTGAGGTCCCACAAACTCGAACGGGACTCGCACCAGGCTCACAAGCACAAAACCCGACATGACGACTCCGGGGGCACGGGTCGCCCTCTGGAGTTCAGGCTCGACCCCGTGCAACAGCAGCCACGCTCCCTGGACGGCAACGAGCGCCATCGCCAGCGCAGAGTTGATGTTGCGCACCGTCAGATCGGGTTGCACGAATGTGAAGTAGGCATGGATGCTCAGATACGCGACAAGTAACACGTGGTTGTGCACCTGAGAGGTGCGACGGTTCAGGTAATACTGCAGCCCGATGATGAGAAGAATCATTCCGCCGATCACCATCGCGTTTGCCACTATCACCGAGATGATGTCAGGGATCACGCCGCGAAGTCCAAGAAGACCGACCGCGACCAGTTGGAAGACGGCATTCACGAGCCAGAATATCGTCCCGGTTGAACGATCGCGGTTCTGCCACCAGATGGGGAACATCACCGCCACATTCAGCGCCATGAGCACCATGGAGCTGAAGAACAGAGTCCTGATATCGAGTGCGGGCATCGATCGAGGCTCTCTTCCATGAGAGGGACAACTCTGACTCCATTGTGCCCTTTAGTATGGCCGAGGAACACAGTCCTGCTGCAGACAAGGCTGGCGAATCAAGCGAGAAGGCACAGAAGCCGCCTCATTGGGCGGCTTCCGAAGAGTTTCGTATGGTGGCCAGAGACGGACTTGAACCGCCGACACGCGGATTTTCAATCCGCTGCTCTACCAACTGAGCTACCTGGCCATTGTGGTGCTGGAACATGGTACCGACGGGGCGGAGCGCGGTCAAGCGTTCATCTACGGGAGCACATAGCCGCCCAGCGCAGAATACACGCTGTTGCCCACCGCCTGAGCCCCGCCAAGAACCGCGATATGACTTGCAGGACCATACCGGGCAAGCACGTCAGCGGTGGGAGACGAGAGCCTGGTTGGCAGTGTGAGCAACAGAACGCCACCGTATGAGCCCATGCACACGCCACCCGCCAACGCATCCGGGAAGTTGGTGCCAGTGGCTACCCCCACCCATTCAAAATCGACCCATCCACGGCGGACACCGTTGACCGCGATATTGGCGGCGGTGGCGTACCTGTCGGCACCCTGGAGTCTCACGACATCTGTGGCCCCACCGTTCAGCGCGTCCACGGCAGACTGGACGCCTGAAGATATCGCCTGCGTGCTACCTAGTATCGTCACGAGGGAGACATCGCTCTCATTGATGAACGCCGCCACACCGCTCTCCAGAGTGCCCGGTGGCGTGATCAGCACAGGCATCTTGCGCGCAAACGCCTGCGGTGCGGCTGCAAGCGCATCGGGGAACTCGTCGCCCCGGGCCAGGAAGACCTCATCGGCATGACCCACCACGGAACGTATCTCCCTGGCAACCGCGAGGGCGGTGCTGTATCGCGTGCCTCCGGAAAGGCGCCGGACACTGGGCGCAAGAGTCCTCAGCTCGGTCTCAACCGAAGAGCCCACCGCCGCAGTCCCACCCACGATGATGATCCGATCGGGCTCCAGCAGCCTCAACATGTCATACGCCGAGAAGGGCACGGTGTTGGTATCGACGAGCACGAGCGGCGCGTCATAAGCTCCCGCAAGACCGGCGGCGGAAAGTGCGTCCGGGAAGTTGCGGGCCGTCGCGACGATGGCCACATCGGAGGTCACAGCCATAGAGCGGGTGATCGCCTGGGCGGTGTCGAAGCGATCGGCGCCGTAGAGCCGCAGCTGTCTGGCACTGGGATCGACGCTGTGAGTCAGGGTGTAGTCTCCGGAAGACGACACCGCGAAGACCTCGAGGTAGTACGTACCTGTACCGCCGGGTGGGACCAGGAACGTGAAGCCGTCCGGCACGGTGCGCGCACCGAAGTCCCCGTACGCGACAGGAAAGTCACCGTTGACACTGGTCGCCGTGGGGCGATAGAGGAAGAGCTCGACCCACAGCCCCGGGGCACCGGTGTTGACAGACGCCCGGAAGACCTGCCCTTCTGACAGTGTCACCGCGTACACGTCGGAGACATCGCTCAGACTCCCCACCCAGCCCGTTACCGGCGATGACGTGAGCGACCTGCCAGGGATGTCCTCGTTGTTGTCCGGTGGGACTATGCGCCAGGTGATGGTGTAGGTACCGGAGCCGTCGAAGGCATAGACGTCAAGATAGTGGCGTCCGGTCGTCTCGGCCAACCACTGCAGCTCATAGGGATACGGGTCATACGGGGGACCTTCGCCTGTTGCATCGCTACTGACGAGGAACTCAGCGTCCTGCGCATAGATGGAGGTGGTCGACGGGCCGAAGAGGAAGAGGTCGAAGTACCAGCTGGAAGGCCCGCTGATACTGACAGCGAGCACCTCACCCTGGACCAGATCCACATAGTAGACATCGTCTGAATCCAGCGCACTGAGTGTGCCGGTGAACGTAGCGGAACGTGCAACGAGGGAATCACCCGGAACATCATCGTTCGCGGGTTCGGCAGCAAGGCCGACATCTGCCGCAAGGACCGGCATAGTCGACAGCAGCAACAGGGGCACGACCAGCGCCGCCACCACACGCCGCACAAAGACACGTTCGGATCTGTTCATAGCGATCGCCTCTCCGGTCCTTCCTGGCCCGCGAGAAGGGTGTGAACCGGCACAAGTGTGCATACCCGCAGCACCGGGGTGGAAACCGCTCGGCGCGCCTGTGAGCACAACGGGTACATACGCTGGGAATACGTTACCCGGTGAGTCTTGCTGAAAGGACACGCGATGGCTGACACAGATCGACGGTTCAAGCGGCTTCGGCTCTACAACGTCATCATGGGCCTGTTCCATGCTGGCCAAGGTATCGCGATCGTTGCGCTCAGCAACGACTTCAAGCTGCCTGTGACGGCCACATTCATGCAGGGCCCTCCCGGCAGCCCCCTGACCGCCCCGGAGGTGCTGTTCGAGATCCCGCTCGGCCTGGCCGTTGCCACGTTCGTGTTCCTCTCGGCGATCGCGCATTTCATCATCGCGTCGCCCGGGGTCTTTGAGTGGTACAAGGCCAACCTGCAGAAGAACCGCAACTACGGGCGCTGGATCGAGTACTCGCTCAGCTCCTCGCTCATGGTGGTCCTCATCGCGCTGCTCCCCGGCATCTTTGATATCGCGGCGCTTATCGCCATCTTCGCGGTCAACTCGATGATGATCTTGTTCGGACTGCTGACCGAGAAGTACGAACAGCCCGGCAACCCGAACTGGCTGTCGTTCATCTTCGGGTGCATCGCGGGTGCGGTGCCATGGATCGTCATAGGCATCTACGTATGGTCGCCCACGACTTCCGCCAGTCCGCCGGCGTTCGTCTACTGGATCTTCGTGACGATGTTCATCTTCTTCAACAGCTTCGCTTTGAACATGGTGCTCCAGTACAAGAAGATCGGACCGTGGCGCGACTACCTGTTTGGCGAGGCGACCTACATCATGCTGAGCCTGGTAGCGAAATCGCTGCTCGCATGGCTCGTGTTCGCCAACACGCTCGTCCCCGTCTAGGGCTGACTCTTTGATGAGCCGAAGAACCCGGTCGTGCGCTTCGCTATCCACACCAGCGAAAGCATGACCGGGACTTCGACGAGCACGCCCACCACGGTGGCAAGCGTGGCGCCCGAAGAAAGCCCGAAGAGCGCGATCGCCACCGCCACGGCAAGCTCGAAGAAGTTGCTGGCTCCAATGAAGCCCGCCGGCGCCGCCACCTGATGCGGCAGCCGCCACGCGCACCCCCAGCCGTAGCTGAGGGCGAAAATCAGATAGGTCTGGATCGTCAGCGGGATAGCGATGAGAAGGATGTGCGCAGGGTTCGAGACGATCGTCTCTCCCTGGAAGATGAAGATGATAACAAGCGTTGCCAGCAGGGCGACGATCGTTGTGGGGCCGAACTTCGGCAAGAACTCGTCGTTGAACCACTCTTCGCCCTTGCGCCGGATGAGGTTCACGCGCGAGAACCAGCCCGCCGCCAGAGGCACCACCACGAACAGCACCACTGAGAGGATGACGGTGTCATACGGCACCACGACATCGCTCAAGCCCAGGAGGAACATCACGATAGGTGCGAACGCCACCAGCAAGATAAGGTCGTTCACGGCCACCTGCACGAGCGTGTACGCGGGATCGCCGTCGGCCAGATACGACCACACGAACACCATCGCCGTACACGGTGCCGCGCCGAGAAGGACCGCACCGGCCAGGTACTCTCGGCCAAGCTCGACCGGGATCCACTGCTTGAACACCACGTTGAAGAAGAACCAGGCGATGGCATACATCGTGAACGGCTTTATGAGCCAGTTCGTGACCGTGGTGACCACGAGCCCTTGCTTGCGCTCCCCCACTCGCTTGAGGGAAGCGAAGTCGATCTGCAGCATCATGGGATAGATCATCAGCCAGATCAGGACCGCCACAGGGATCGAGATCTGCGCGTACGTGAACCTGGAGAGCCAGTCAGCCACGCCCGGCCAGGCGTTGCCTATCGTGGTCCCCGCTACGATGCAGAGCGCCACCCACAAGGTGAGATAGCGTTCGAACACGCCCATGCGCTTCTTGTCAGAGACTCCGTTGTCCGACATCCCGGCCTCCCATGGCAAACGCTGCAGTTGCGCCGAGAATACTCAAACACGCGTTTGATTACAAGCGGTCATTGAGCGACACGGTAGAATGGTGCTGGAACATTCCGACGAACCAAGGGGGAACGTCATGCGCGTCCACGCGTCAGCAAAGACTATTACGATGATTGCCGCCGTCCTCACGCTGGTGCTCTCGACCACAACAGGATGCTGCCCTCTACTGGAGAGTGTCAGCACACAGATGCCCGCGGAGCCCGTCGAGGAACAGGTCGCAGAGACCACCGTGGACCCGACGCTGGATGAATGGGCTCGCGCCGATACGAGGACTGGCACCTTCGAGCTGACAACCACCTTCGCGGACGGCAGGGTCCTCGTGCAGACCGGCGAGTTCTGGCTGGCCGGAGACTTGATCCGCTATGACCTCTACGAGGACGGGGAGCTCATACGGTCGATCCAGACGCCCGATGGAGTCAACGCATACTTCGTCCAGCATGCGGACCAGATTTGCGAGCCATCGGTCGCTGACGCCTCCTACTACCTCAGGAACTTCTCGGTGCCGTCAAAGGCCGCCGTCGAGGATGGGATCGATGAAGAGACCGGCGCTATCCGGATGAAGTATGTCGTCCAGGAGACGTACGCCGTTGCGGGTTCATCCAACGGCTGGTACACCGAAGACACCACGTACCTGCTCACTGATGGCCAGGTCACCGGCATCGTGACACGCGGTTGCGTACCGGAAGATGACGGCTCGATCGGCGACCTTCAGGTATCGCGGCGCATCCTCACCTCGGTGGAAGTGGGCGGCGAAGTCCCCGAGGGGACATTCGACCTGCCGTATCCTATCCAGGAAGCGAACTGATCGACAGAGCAGAGAGCCGTTCCCCTCAGGGAAGGACAAGCGATGCACTTTGACTGGGAGACAAGCCTTGAGACCGGCCATGACGACATCGACGCGCAGCACCGCAGCCTGTTCGCACTTGCGAACGAGCTTGAGGACGCCCTGGACGGAGACGACTACGACGTCGATACCGTGGAGAACGCGATCTACGGCCTAACGGACTACGTCGTCGAGCATTTCACCGACGAGGAAGCCCTGATGGCCGAAACGCACTATCCCGGCATGGCCGCGCACCGCTCTCTTCATGAGCATCTCACCCGCGAGACGATGGCGCTTGCCGCCCGCTACTTCAACGGCGAACGCGTGGCGGCAAGCAAGATCGCACCGTTCGTTGCCGGTTGGCTGCAAGAGCACATCCGAGGAGAGGACGTGCACGTAGCGCAGTTCCTCAAGCGAACGGGCCTTACCTAGCCGACCGAGTTGCGCTCCACATAGCCCGCCCAGCGAGCGTCGGCCCATGCCTGGACCTCGGCGATAGCCGTGGCATCCATAGACTTGAAGCGTCCCTGCGTGGCGATGTACTCGGCCACCGGAGTGAGCGGCTTTCCGGACTTCGCCAGCTGCGCGCTCCTGCTGGTGAGGCGGAAGACGCCGCCCTCGATCTCGTACAACACCACGATGCCGCAGTCCACTGCGAGCTTGCCCAGGCGGACCGTGTCTTTGGGGTCGAAACTCCAGCCGCTGGGGCACGGCGTGTTCATGTGGATGTAGCGCAGGCCGTGGATGCCCCGCGCCTTGACGACCTTGTCGTAGACGTCGGTGGGATATGCAGCGCTGGTTGATGCGACGTAAGGGACGTTGTGCGCCTCCATGATGCGCGGCATGTCCTTGGGGTTCTCTCGCTTACCTGTCCAGGTAGTGGTCGTGCGCGCGCCATGCGGCGTGAGGCCCGAACGCTGCGTACCGGTGTTCATGTACGCCTCGTTGTCATAGCACAGGTAGATGAAATCATCGTTGCGCTCGGCCGCACCTGAGAGCGCCTGGATGCCGATGTCTCCAGTACCGCCGTCACCGGCCATCGCAAGAACGGTCGACTCCCCCGCCTTGCCCATTGCGCGCAAGCCCGCTGCGGCGCCGGCGGCGGCTGCAGCGCTGCTGGGAAACGCGACGTTGATCCATGGGACGTCCACCGACGTGGTGGGATACATGCCGCCAAGCACGGTCAGGCAGCTGGCCGGCACGGTCATGACCATCTTGCCTTCGAGGGCCTTGGTGATGGCTCGCAGGCCGATACCGATACCGCAGCCCGCGCATGCGCGGTTCCCGGGCAGCACGTACTCGTTGGAGGGAAGCTCGGCGATACGCGTCATGACGCGCTCCCTTCAGGCCGCAGGTTGATCCAGTCAGGCGTACGCTCGACGACCCCTGCCTCAAAGTCGGTGACAGCGCGACGCGTGGCCCCGGCGAGGTCTTCAGGCGACACGTCACGACCACCCAGGCCGCAAACACAGCCGAAGACGGCCGGACGGTTCTCGGCGGTGTAGAGAGCGGCCTTGAGATCGGCGGCGATGGGACCTTCGTAGCCGTAGCTGAGGGCCTTGTCGAAGACGACGGCGAGCTTTTTGCCCGTAAGTCGCGCACGCAGCTCCGCAGCCGGGAACGGGCGGTACGCGCGGATGCCCAGCACGCCTACGCGCACGCCTTCGGCACGCAGGGCCTCCACGGCCAGCGTGAGCTGGGTGGTGAGGCTGCCGGCCGCCACGACCGCGACATCAGCATCTTCCAGCATGTACTCCCAGGTGAGGCCGCCCCACGCACGGCCGATCGCCGAGGCGTACTCAGCGTCGACTTCGGGGATGACCTCAAGCGCCTCAAGCAGAGCTTCCTGATGCATGGCGCGGAACTCCATATAGCCCGGGCGCACCACGCCATCCGCATCTGCACGCGGGTCAGCGATAGTGACCGGTCCGATGTTGCGGGGGTCGTTCACGTCAACGACCTGCAGCGGATCGGTCCTTGGCGGAAGGAACGCATCGATCTGCTCGGCAGATGGGATGTCTACGGGCATGAGCGTGTGCGAGAGCAAGAAGCCGTCGTAACAGACCATCACCGGGACGTTGACACGCTCGGCGATGCGATACGCCTGCACGGTTGTGTCCAAGATCTCCTGGTTGTTGCGACAGTAGAGCTGGATCCAGCCGGCGTCACGCTCGGACATGGAATCCTGCTGATCGTTGAGCACGTTCCACGGGGCAGCCATGGCCCGGTTGGCGATGCACATGACGATGGGGAGCCGGGCACCGGCCGCCCACCACACCTGCTCGTTCATGTACGCGAGCCCGTTGGCGCTGGTGGCCGTGAACACGCGCGCGCCCACCGTCGATGCCGTTATGCACACCGTCAGCGCTGAGTGCTCGCTCTCAACGGTCACAAACTCTGCAGGCATCTCGCCGCTCTCGACCCATGCCGAGAGGGACTCGACCAC
>JAFGVD010000031.1 GCA_016938135.1 Coriobacteriia bacterium | reverse complement strand
TTAGGAAACCTGTGCTCTATCCCCTGAGCTACGAGGGCGCTCGGTACAAACTCGCAGGTGAAGAATAGCGATCGTCACTGTGATCTCGAAGCATCGATCATGCCCATCTGCGCCCGTACATGGTACTTGATTCGGAGCTCTCACTCCAATGGTTCAAGTCGAGCATATCGACCTCGCCGAGTGGGCGGTCTTCTGTGACATACGCGTGGGTTCCAACGAGGTACATCCATTCCGCACTCGTGATGAGGGAGCCCGCGAACAGAGGAAGGCCGCCGCTGGCAGCCTCCCTCCTAAGTCGTGCGTATGTGGTCGAATTCTCCTACGGGGCGAGCGCCGTGTTGATCGCTTCTGAGACAGAGTTGGACAGCGCGAGCGGACCACCGAACACTTCTACTGTGCTGACCTGCGACTTGTGGTTCACGAGTGCGGATCTGACGGTCGCATGCAGGCTCGTGGAGGGCGTGAGCATGAGTACGCCACCCATTGCCCCGACAGTACACCCGCCGGCAAGCGCATCCGGGAAGGTCTCGCCGGTCGCGATACCCACGTTACCGAAGCTGGCCCAGCCGGCATCGTAGGCGTACTCGCTGAACGCAGCCGACGTGCCGTAGCGATCGGAGCCCTGCATGCGGTCGACCGAACTCATGGCATCCGCGATGCCCGCTTCCACGCCATGCGAGACCGCGGCCGTGCCGCCCGCGATCACAACGGACGTCGTGCCCATATCCTCAAGCACGCCGACGGTTGCTGCGGGCAGTTCGTTCGGGCCGACAAGCAGTATGGGTGCGTTGATGCCGTAGGCGACCGGAGAGACAGTGAGCGCGTCGGCGAACAGGTCGCCACGCGCGATGAACGTCACCTCGGGCGTGCCGGTCTCGGACGTGATTTGCTGCGCGACAAGCGCAGCGGTCTCGTAGCGGTTGGACCCACCGATGCGGGTGACGTCGAGGCCCATGTTGGCGAGCTGGCTCTCAACGCCGTCGGATACGGCGCTCATGCCGCCCACGATGAAAGCCCGGCTTGCACCCAGACGTTCTATCTCTGATGCGACGAAGTCGGGCATGACATTGCTTGGAGTGAGCAGGAGCGGAGAGTCGTACACGCCAGCCAAACCAGAGGAAGTCAGACCATCGGCGAATACGTTGCCACGGACCACAACGACGGTATCCGCTGTATCGAAGTGAGCCTTGCATATAGCGACTGCTGTGGCGTAGCGGTCCGACCCGGCAATTCGCTCTGCGGCCTCGAAAGGCGCCTCAGAAGCGTACTCGTACGCGCCCATCTCCCACTCGGCAGTGCCGTCATCGTTGCTGTCGATCGGGCGTGTCGTGCCGAGGATGTCCCACGTCGGTGCGTCGCCTTCGAATCCCCAGCCGGTGTCGATGCACGGAGAATCCGCCTGGAGCGAGTAGTCCTCGCCCGGTACCGTGAACATCGGGTCGGCCGATATGTTGGTGTCAATCGGCGTGACCTCGAGAATAGAGGGAGGCTCGATGCCGTACTCGAGATCGCTGTAGTCGACCGTGGCGCCGAGAACATCGTAGAACTCGGCCGGGGGCTCCTCGAAATCGCTGGGCAGGACAGCCGTGAGCTCGGCAGCCGCTGGCGGCAACGAAGGGAGCGAGGCGCTGCTGAATAATGACTCGCTGTAGTACTCGTTGCCCCAGAAGATGCTGTTATGGATGCGGCCGTCTTCTGCTCCGAAGAAGCTGAAGTAAGGATAGTTTGCGAGGTTTTCGGCGAGCGTGCAATTGTACATGTCTACCGAGGAACCCATCACAAGAACGGTGCCCATTCCTGCGTTGCGAGCAAGCACGTTGTTGGTGAGTTCGACTTGTCCAGTGATGGTGACCAACGTGCCGAACAAGCCAATGGGCATATGCTCGCCGTCTATCTCCACATAGCCGTTGTCTTCGAATGTCGACGAATCGACCGTCAGCTTGCCACCGACCTCGAGACTAGGCGAGACCGACTCCAGTTCAGCCAGAAACTCTTCGGGCGAAGCGTGGCAGATCGCGTCGCCGATAAAGCCCACATTGCCGCTGAAATCGCAGCTCGTGACGTCGACTTCGAGCGCAGCGTCGGCGAACAGTCCGCCAGCGTACATCGCAAGGTTGTCGGCGAACGAGCAGTCTTGAAGTGTGGCAGGTCGAGGGCTGGCAACCGAGTACCCAACAGGCGCGGTCTGGTAGCTGCCGAGCACGGCGGCTCCGCCTCCAAGACACGCATCGGTGTCGTCCTCGCTGAAACAGTAGTTCTGATCGAACTCGGTGGACTCGACCGCAAGGGTGCATTCGATAGAGCAGAGGCCACCGCCGAGGTTTATCGAGGCGTTTTGCTCGAACAAGCAGTCCGAGATGCTCACCTGTGCATCGTCTGCCAGAAGCCCGCCGCCATCGATCGCGACAGGGTCACCCGGGGGTTCTGTCACAGCGGCGATGGACGCGGGAGCTTCCGAGGGCGTCGCCCACGAAGGCGTGGCCAGAGACCTGGTGGCCCAGTCTTCGGAATACCAGCCGTTGTTCGAGAACACGGTCCCGTTGACCTCGAGCGTTCCTCCCTTGAAGTCGACGCCCGCACCGAACAGACCGGCACAGTCCCGGATGACGCAGTCGTTCACGGTCAGGTCGGAGTCGTGCCAGTAGATGCCGCCGCCTCTTGGAGCCGAACCGCGGGCGATCGTGAAGCCCTCGATGACCGCAGGATCAGATGCGGACTCGGCGGAGATAGTGAGGACGGATAAGTCTGCGTGACTTATAGCGTTGGAGTTCAACTCCGGGTCGATCGTCGTGTCATCGGCGTCGCCCGCCGAGATGAGCGTGACGCCATCACGCAGGACCAACGGGAACGTTTCGCCGGAGGACGTTGACTCTGAAGACGAGTAGGTACCGGGAGCAACGACCACCGTATCGCCCGGGTACGCGAGCTCGAGCGCATGAGTGATGCTCAACAACGGCTCGGCTTCGGTCCCGGCCGCCACGTCATCGCCGGTAGCCACGTCGACGTAGTACGTCATCGGGCTTGGAACGGCCACGACAGGTTGCACGGGAATCATCGACGCCATGAGCACGATAAGCGTCAGCATCACAACGATCCGCTGCCGCACAGAGGCGGCCTTGAACACGCTCATGAGTCGAACCCCCTCGTAATCGACTTGCCTACGGGCGTGTCGCAGACAAGCCGCGACGTTTCAACGTACACATCGTAGGATAATCCATCCAGATGCTCAATGAGCGCACTACCAGGGGTAACGGCTGCTTCTTCGTGAGGTCTAATCGCCACAATCGAGGAGTTTGATGCTATCTCAGGTCGCCTCCCGTGGGTAGAGTCTCCGATGGAGGCGATGGTGATGTTCACCGATAGAGAGGACGCAGGCCGCCAGTTGGCGGATCTGCTGCGCGCTGGGCTGAAGGGCCGTGACGCGCTGGTGCTTGGTGTTCCCCGCGGGGGAGTTGTGGTGGCGGCCGAAGTAGCGCGGGCGCTGGGCTTGGAACTGGATGTCGTGATCGCCAGCAAGCTGGGAGCGCCGGGACAGCCGGAATATGCAGTGGGTGCGGTGGATGCGGACGGCGACGTGAGCATCGTCTCAGGCATGCGTCTCCCACCAGGCTACATAGAACAAGAGGCCGAGGCGCGCCTTGCTGAGGTGCATCGACGTCAGGAGATGTACCGACAGGGCCGTCCGGCACCGGGAGTCCGCGATCGGGTCGTGGTCGTGGTGGACGATGGCATAGCGACCGGACTTACGATCCGCAAGGCTGTGGAGTACCTGCGGAGGCACCATGCAGCGCACGTCATCGTTGCAGTGCCGGTAGCATCTGCCGCGACCGCCAGGCAGATGCGCGACGAAGGACTCGACCTGGTGGTTATGAAAGAGCCCGCCCACTTCTCGGCGGTCGGTCAGTTCTATCGCGAGTTCGACCAGACGAGCGACGCGGAAGTGCTGGCGTTGCTCGATGCGACTATGGGGCCGGAGTCTTGCCCACCGTGATGGTGACCGTATCTCCGCGGCTTGCGGAGGCGTTGGGCAAGGGGCTTTGTGTGAGTACGACGTCGTCATCTAGGCTGTCTGTGTAGACGACGTTCACCTTGAGACCGACTGCTTTTAGCGCTGCGGTCGCGTCGGCTTCCGAGGCATCCCTGACATCAGGAACGATGATGACCTCCACGCCCTTGGACACCACGAGCTTCACCGTGGAGCCGGCATCAACGTATACGTCGCCGCTGGGAGATTGGCTGATGACCTGTCCCTTCGCCACGGTATCACTGAACTCTTCGGTGGAGGTCACTTTCAGGTCTGCAGCCTGCAGGTCTTTGGTTGCGTCCGCGAGGGTGCTACCCACTACGTCAGGGACCTGGACTTTCTCGGTGCCTTTGGAGACGTACAGGACCACGCTCTGGCCCTTGGGGACCATGGCAAGCGCGGCAGGCTCAGTGCGGATGACCATGCCTTCGGCGACCTCTGTGTTGAACTCGTCCACCGAGCGGTCATAGTCCAGCTCCGCGCCGGTGAGCGCGTCTATCGCGTCGGCCTCGGGGAGACCCGTGAGGTCGGGCATCTCAACCTGCTCGATACCCGCGCTGACGACGATGTCCACAGCGGTGCCCGCCTCGACCTTGGTGCCTGAATCGGGGGTCTGGCTGATAATCTTGCCCAGTTCCACGTCCGGGTCGTTCTCTGTGGTGACTTCACCCAGGACGAGCTCCGCCGCCTCAAGTTCCGTGACGGCCTCTTCCTCGGTGAGACCCACCAAAGACGGCGTGACGATCTTGTCGTTGCCAAAGGCGCCAAGCGCGAGTGCAGCGCCGATGCCCACTATCAGCACGAGGGCCACGATACCCACCCACGCCCAGGGGCTCATTCGCCTATCGGGCACAGGACGGATGTTGCTGGCGGTACGGACACGGTCGGCACGCTCAACGGCGGGCATCACCGAAGTCTCGTCCATGCGGCGCTGCGGCTCAAAGCCAGCCGGGGCACCCAAAGACTCGCCGCTCACCACGCGCTTGAGGTCGGCGCGCATCTCTTTGGCCGAGATATAGCGCTCGCTTGGATCTTTGCGCAACGCGCGCATGATGACGGCTTCAAGCGATGCGGGTACTGCCGGGCGCACCTGGCGCACGGGCACCGGCTGTTCGTTGACCTGCTTGAGCGCAACGGCCACCGGTGTGTCTGCGTCAAAGGGAAGGCGTCCGGTCACCAGCTCGTAGAGCGTGATGCCCAGCGAGTAGAGGTCCGACGACGGCCCAAGCGGGCGACCCTGTGCCTGCTCGGGGCTGATGTACTGGGCGGTGCCAAGGACCGAACCCGTTTGCGTCATGGTGGTGTTACCGGCGCGAGCGATGCCGAAGTCCATGACCTTCACGGTGTCGTCCGGGGTGATGACGATGTTGTGCGGCTTGATGTCTCGGTGGATCACGTCGTAGCCATGCGCTTCGGCCAGCGCCGAGCAGATCTGGACGGCGTATGCGGCGACCTTGGTGGGGTCCAAAGGACCCTGTCGCTCGACCATGGCCTTGAGGTCGGTACCCTTCACGTACTCCATGACGATGTAGTACGTCTCGCCCTCACGGCCCCAATCGTAGATGTTCACGATGTTGGGGTGCTGCAGGTTGGCAGCCGCCTGTGCCTCTTGACGGAAGCGGGCCACGAAGTTGGGTTCTGCAGCGTAACGCTCGTGCAGCACCTTCACGGCCACGGTGCGACCGAGTACTTCATCCTGGGCCTTGTAGACCTCAGCCATGCCGCCGGAACCGATACGCTCGGTCACTCTGTACCTGCGGCCGAACATCATGTCTTCCACGTTGCAACTCCCGTTGTCGATCTGGTGGTCATGACCTGCTCATGACCTTTGACATTCTATCGTAAACGTCGTGCTCCCGTCGTGCGATACCGAAGCGGAGCGATGCGGTCTGCAACTGCCGAGACAAGCACCACGGTGAGTGCCGAAAGTCCGGCGATGGTGAGCATCTGGACTTCGAGCACACCGCCGTCCACTGCCAGCACTGAATCCGGTGATGCCTGCACTATCACCCACACGGTCACCGCGACAGTCCATATGGCGAGGGGTGTGAGTCTGACAGCAAGAGGCCGGTGCGCCAGTGCCCGGATGACGGGGGTATGGCCGGTGGCCAGTGAGATGGCGACCACAACCCAGCTCAGCGGGACAGCAAAAGCCAGGACCATGTCGGTGGCAGAGCCGCCCAGCGCACCGAAGAGGACCATGGACGCCACAGGCGCTACGCCGATGGTAGTCGCCGCGATCCTGCCCGGCCACGTCAGCCGTTGCTCCAGGAGCAGCATCAAGATGACACAGGCCAGCGTAGGCAGGAGCAGCGAGAGTCCAAGACCCGGCGTGTCGGCGGGCATCTCACCCGCCACGAACCCGGTCCACATCGCTGCGGGGACGGACCAGGCAAGCCCCGCGAACATCGGCTCCAGGCGCTGCTTGAACACCTGCGTGATGCCGCCCTTGCGCGTTGTATCGCCGCTCATCGTGCCAACGCCGCCTGGAGCACGGATTTTGCCGCGGGTGCCGCGACGCTGCCTCCGGTGCTGGCGTTCTCCAGCACGATGGCAACAGCCACCGTCGGGTTATCGGCAGGGGCGAAGGCGATGAACCATGCGTGTGTCTGTACGCTCTTGCCCGCCTCGGCGGTTCCGGTCTTGCCCGCCACCTGCACGCCGCTGATGGCTGCGCGCCCGCCCGAACCGCTGTTGACGACCTCCACCATCATCGCGGTCACCTGGTTGGCGGTGGTTGAATCGGTGGCGGTCATGTAGGAGCGGGGGGTCGTCTCGGTGATGATGCGACCGGCGCGGTCGGTGATCGCGTCCACCACATACGGCCGCATGACGACGCCGTCGTTCGCGATACCGGCGGCGACCATCGCCATCTGCAACGTGGTGACCTGGGGACCGGCTGGGCTCTCGTGCTCGCCCACGGGCTGGCCGACGCCGGCCCACGCGGTCTCCCAGGTGGTCATCTCGGCGGGATCGGGCATGAGCGAGGCTACCGACGGGATCTCCAGCGGCGTGGACTTTCCGAAGCCGAAGCGATCGGTCTGGGCGACGAGTCTCTCGGCCCCGAGATCTACCGCCAGCTGCGCGTAAACGGTGTTGATGGAGCTGCTGGTTGCTTTGCCCAGATCCACGGTGCCGTAGCTGCTACCCGCGTAGTTGGTGACGTCCGCGCCGCCTATCTCAAGCGTGGCCGGTCCGGAATAGGTGGTGTCGGGAGTGGCGACTCCGGCACCTAACGCCGCGGTGAGCGTGACTATCTTGAAGGTGGACCCCGGCGGGTAGAGCGACTGCGTGGCGCGGTTGAGAAGCGGAGCGGACCCGTCTTCTGAGGCGAGCGTATCCCACTGGGCGTCCACCACTGACGGATCGTAGGTGGGGGAGGACGCCATCGCAAGGACGGCTCCCGTGCTGGGGTCGATGGCAACGCACGCGCCACGGTAGTCGCCTAGCGCCGCTTCTGCAGCCTTCTGCACGTCGGCATCCAGCGTGAGGCGCACGTCGTTGCCGGCGACCGGGATACCCGCCGCCGCATCGATCATGTCCTGCAGTGTGGCGAACGACTGCTTGCCGGCAAGCGCGTCGTTCATAGCGGCTTCGATGCCGGAGCGTCCGTAGCGGGGGCTGTAGTAGCCCGCGACGTGCGCTCCTAGCGTGCCTTCGGGGTAGCTGCGAGAGAAGACGGCGCCGTCCGGCACCGACTCGGCCAGCGTGACCCCGTCGCTGGTGATGATCGCGCCGCGCTCCTGGCGGAGCTCCTCGGCAAGCTGCCGTGTGTTGTATGGGTTGGCGGCAAGAGCGTCGGCCGTAAAGACCTGCAGATACGTCAGATTGCCGATGAGCGCGACAAGAAGGATCACAACGGTCCAACCCACACCGGTCATCCGTCGTGCCAGGGCGAAGCGGCCCAGGATGCCGGTGGAGCCGGTGCGGATGATCTCGGTTTGTTGCCCGGTGCCGGCGTCACCCGCGCGCAACAGCAGCGCCAGCAGCATGAAGTTGGAGAGTATGGAGGAGCCGCCGTAGCTCACGAAGGGAAGCGTGATGCCGGTGAGCGGGATCAGCCGGGTCACGCCGCCGATGATGACGAACGTCTGCAGGGCGAATGTGGCTACCAGCCCGGCTGCCGTGAACGCGGCCATGTCCGAGCGGGCGCGCGTGGCGGTGGACAGCCCTCGCAGGCAGAACACCAGGTAGGCGATGATGAGCGCGGCGCCGCCCAGAAGCCCCAGCTCCTCGCCGATAGCGGCGAAGATGAAGTCGGTCTCAACGAAGGGGATGCGTGTGGGCAGTCCTTTGCCCACGCCCACGCCTATCATTCGTCCGGCGCCGATGGAGAACAGCGACTGCACCAACTGGTAGCCGCGGCCCGTGGCGTCGGCGAAGGGGTCCAGCCAGATGGCTACTCGGGTCTGGACGTGCGTGAACATGAAGTACGCCGCCGTTGCTCCGGCAGCGAACAGCCCGGCACCCACGATCACATAGCCGGAGCGCCCGGTGGCCACATAGATCATCACAAGGAACACGCCGAAGAAGAGCAGCGAGGAGCCCAGGTCCTTCTCGGCGATAAGGACGACCAGGGAGATGGCCCACATGACAAGCAGCGGGCCGAGGTGTTTGAGCGGCGGCAGCCACACGCCCAGCACGCGTTTGGTGGACACCGAGAGGACCTCGCGGTTGTCGGCGAGGTAAGCGGCGAGGAAAAGGACGATGAGGATCTTGGCGACCTCGGCGGGCTGGAAGGAGAAGCCGGCGAAGCGCAGCCACAGCTTGGCGCCGTTGACCTCCACGCCGATCAGCGCGGGCAAAAGCAGCAGCCCGATGCCTGCCAACATGATGGTGTACTTGTAGCGCCCGATCCGTTCGAGCGACGGCACGAGCGCGAGAATGGCGATCATGGCCACCACGCCGCCAAAGACCCACATCGTCTGGCTGGCGCCCAGTTCAGGATCCAGCCGGGTGACGAACGCCAGGCCCACGCCCGAGAGCAGGAACGTCAGGGGGAGCAGCACGGGGTCGGCCCCGGGCGCGAGGAAGCGATTGGCGGCGTGCGCCACGCCAAAGGCCAGCAGCAGCCCTGCCGGGACCGCGAGGTCGGCCAGCGCGAGGGTCTCTCGGGCATTGCCCTGCACCAGAGCGAAGAGCAGCAAGACGGCCGGAGCGGCAGCCAGTAGCAGGAGCAGTTCGATGTCGCGGCGGGAGCGCACGTGCAGCCTCCTATGGGGCCGGCGTGGGTGTTGCGGACAGCGATTCGTTGGCCTGGGCGCGGTATTGATCGAGGAGCGCGTATGCGGACTCAAGGTCTTCGGTGCGGACACCGGCCTTCAGCCTGGATGCTGTGATGGGATCGAGGGCGGCCGTGGTGATGGTCGTGCTCGTGGAACGCCAGTGCAGCTCTATCCCGGCGAAGTCGCCCGGAACGCCCTCGTAGACCACCACGACGTCGTTCTCTTCGATGAGGTACGCCTGGCTGCGCGCGTAGGCATAGGTTCCCCAGATCGCTCCGCCGATGAGGGCAGCGGCCAGGAGCACCCATAGCAGGCCCAGGGCCCATCTGCTACCGGAGCGCTGCTGCGACCGTGAGCCGGTGTCCTGGGCGGTGCCTGCGTCAGTCCCGCGTTCGATGTCCACCACCACGACGGTGACGTTGTCCTGACCACCGGCATCCAACGCGTAGCCGATGAGCCGGTCCACGGTCTGTTGCGGGGTATGAGAGGCTCCAAGGACCTGCTCGATGAGCTGGTCTTCCACCATGCTGGTCAGTCCGTCGGAGCATAGCAGCAGGCGGTCACCGGGAGCGGCGTCCACCTCCAGCGTGTCCACGAGCAGGTTGGGATCCGAGCCCAGTGCGCGCGTTATCACGCTCCTGTTGGGGTGGTGGCGCGACTCCTCCAGGGTGAGCGTGCCGCGACGTACCATGTCGGCGACCATGGAGTGGTCATCGGTGATCTGTTGCAGTTCGCCCAGGTGCAGAAGGTAGGCACGCGAATCGCCCACATGCGCCACGGCTATGCGTGTGCCTTCAATCATAGCGGCGGTGATGGTGGTGCCCATTCCCGAGCGACCCCTGCCGTCCTCGGCAGCGGTGATGACCGCCGTGTTCGCCTGGCGGACCGCTCGGCCAAGGGCTTTGGCGTCGGCGCGGCGCGGCGCGGTGTCCTGGAGCGTCTCAACAGCGATGCTGCTTGCAATCTCGCCTGCCGAGTGGCCGCCCAGGCCGTCTGCTACCGCGTACAGCGGCGGGCTGATGAGGTATGCGTCCTCGTTGCCTGAGCGCACCAGGCCCACATCGCTGCCGCCTGCGTAGGGAAGATCGTCTCGGCGGGCGTTCATGAGCGCACCACCTTGAGCTGGTTGGCGCCTATCTCGATGAGGTCGCCGGCTTCGACGTTCAACGGACGGGTGGCGGGTTGCCCGTTGACCAGCGTGCCGTTGGTGGAGCCGAGGTCTTCGACGACCGCGCCGTTGCCGGACGGGGTCATCTTCATGTGGAGCGAGGAAACGAAGTCATCGGCGATAACAAGGTCGGCGTCGGGCGAGCGGCCCACCACGATGGGGCCGGTGAGCGGAAGCGTGATGCCGGAGATCTCCTTGGGTCCGCGTACCACTGAAAGGCCCAGCCCGCGCGGCTGCTTCTTTGCGCCGCCGGTCCTGACCATTCCGATGCCTGCCTTGATCGCGGCGAACAAGAAGAGATAGAGCAGCGCCAGGAACAGGATCTTGCCGAAAAGCAGGACGATGTCGATCATCCGGCTACCTCCGCGCTTCGTGGTAGGTGAGCCGGGTGAGCCCGATCTCAACGATGTCGCCGTCGTGCAGTCGCGCCTGTTTCACGGGCTGTCCGTTCAGTCGCGTCCCATTGGTGGAGTCGAGGTCTTGGATGGCCCAGCCGTCGTCGATCTTGATGAATGCGGCGTGCCGACGTGAGACGTTGGCGTCGGTGATCTGGATCTGGGCGTCGGACAGACGGCCGATGACGATCTGCTCGCCACGGAGCGCGACGTCGTGGTTCATGTCGTTGACGGTGACGGTTGCGATCTCGGTCACCGAGGTCTGACGCCGGTGAGGGGTGTCCGCCTCGGCGGCCTGGTCCGGGCCCGTCTCGGCAAGCGCGGCGCTCACACGGAAACGCCCAAGCTTGAGGTCTCTGTGGGTCACGAAGTCCACGACCGGCCGAGAAGCAAGCTCGTAGCGTCGCTCATTCGCGTGGTCGACCAGGTAGGTCGCGAGTTCTCCACCCAGCGTCGCTTCGAACGAACGGAGCTTGGCCTCGTCCTCGGCAGAAAGCGCGATGGTGTAGGAGACCGGCGCGTAGACTTTGCCAACGCCCACGGCGCGGCCGTTGTCCATGGCCTTGCCAAGTGCTTTAGCCAGCTCGACGGGCTGCACGGGGGAGCGGAAGGCGCCTGCGAACAGACCTTCGATGCCACCCGCGATCCTGTCTTCGAAATCCGAGAGAATGCCCATCGTTCCGCCTGCTGCCGGAGGGTCTCTGTCTAGACTGCCAATCATACCAACTTGGCGGACGAATCGCCCGTCAGTGTAGACGTGCCGTAACGGCTACTCGGAACCGCGCGTGGGCGCGCCCAGCGCGATGACCACCACCATGACCATCAGCGCGATGCCGCCGCTGGCAGCCCAGGACTCAAGCGCGACGGCCGGATCGAGCACGCTCCAGGCGAAGTACGCACCGCCCAGCACCACCGCGCCAAGACCGGTGCCGATGCTTGCCCACCCGCGGGTGCCGCGTGAGCAGGCGAGCGAGCACACCGCTGCCGCAAGAGCCCACCCGACGACGCCCAGAAGCGCTCCGGGGACCAGAAGCGTGCGCATGTTGGTCGCCATGACGGTAGCGCTCCAGGGATCGATGAAAAAGCGGTAGTCCACCGTGAGGAACGGGGCGGTTGCGCCGCTTGCAGCCGAGACCGCCATGGTCGCCAGTGCCGCAGCTGCCGAGGAGAGCGCCGCGGCAAGCGGGCTGAAGGTGAATCCGAGCAACAGGGGCATGGAGGGTGCAGCGCGCACGACCCCGAGGGTAGGCGCCATGATGGGAGCGAGCGCGTCGCCCCGGCCACGACGGCCGAGATATGCCCAGAATGCCACCGCCGGCACAAAGAACAGGATGCCGCCCAGGACATCATTGCGAACAAGCGCGGCTCCGAAGGCGATGATTCCCAGCGCGAGTCCGAGCCCGGGTGCAAGCAGGCTTGCAAGCGCCGTGAGTCCTGCGGCTCCCCAGAGCGCGGTGTCGGTCAGCGCGAACACGGAGAGTCCGGCCCACACGAGCCAGCCGCACAGCACGGCGGCCCACAGCCGGCGGAACCAGTGCGCCTTCGACGCGAGGCGATCCCACAGGCCGAGACCGGCGTATCTCTCGGCGACCGTGTCCTCTTCGTCCTCCACAAAGCCGGAGACGAGCTCTACCAAAGAATCGCGGCCTGCCTCGGCATCTCCAAGGTGATCGAGCAGTGCAAGTGCGAATGCGTCAACGGACGGATAGCGCTCCTCGGCCTCGGGTGCGAGCGCCGCGAGGAGAACGGTGTCCACGCCCGGGAGAAGACCAGGTTCGAAGTCGCTTGGCAGCGGGGTGTCGGCGTGCTCGATCTTGAACAGGGAGCCTTCGAAGGTGTCTGAGTCGAACGGGTTGGCGTTGGTGAGCAGTTCGAATGCAAGCGATGCCAGCGCCCACTCGTCCGTGCGCGCATCGAGTTCCTCGGCGCGCATCTGCTCCGGCGGCATGTAGCCGATGGTGCCGGCGACTCCCTGCGCGCGACCGGAGAGACCTGTGAGCACGGAGACACCGAAGTCGGCGACCTTCACACGGCCGTCGCGCGTGATGAGGATGTTTGCGGGCTTGATGTCCAAGTGCAGCACGCCGTTGTCGTGCGCGAACGAGAGCGCCCGGGCCACACCGCCGATCACCGCAGCCGCCTCGTCGGCGTCCAGCGGCGTTCCGGTCTGGTCCAGGATGTCTGCAAGCGAGGCACCCTCCACGTGCTCCATCACGAGGAACGCCTCGTCTTCGTTGGTGTCCCATTCGTAGACGGTGACGATCTCAGGGTGGTTGAGCATCGCGGCGGTTCGTGCCTCGGTAAGCCCTGTCTTGCGGGCCTCATGTCCGAGGGGGAGTCGCTTGATGGCCACCCGGCGCGCCATGCGGGTGTCGAAGGCGAGGACCACCGTGCCGTGAGCGCCCGTGCCAAGATCGGCCAGCGGACGGTATCTCTCCAAGATGAGCGGCTCTTCCACGCGCGGCCCTTCGTCGTCTACGTGCAGATTGTAGCGCGAGCCGGTCGCATTGCGTCGTCAGTCGGTCCCGTTGCGGGTATCAACTCCTCCAAGGAGGCGATGCCGCATGTATGCAAACCGTGAACAGGCAGCCCAGGCCCTTGCCGAGCGGCTCGAGTCGCTCGCTACCGATAAGAAGGTCGTCATCGCGGGGGTCCCGCCCGGAGGCGCTGTTGTTGCGGCGCGGGTGGCGCTCATGCTCGACCTGCCGTTTGCGTGCGCAGGGGTTTACAAGGTGCCGATGGCGACACTGCCGGACACAACGCTTGCTGTCATCGACGCTGATGGGCACGTGACGCTGGATCCCCGTAGTGAGCTGACCCGGCATGAAGTCGGGAAGCTGGGTGCAGGCACGCTTGCGCGGATGCATAACGACTTGGAGAAATGCCGCAGCGGCGCGACCGAACCCGAGTTCGAAGGCGCCACAGTCATCATCATCGACGAGGCGGTGCTCTCGGTGCTGCTTGTCAGAGCGGCGGCCAGCTACATGCGCAGGCTTGGGGCGGAACATGTCATCCTGGCGACGCCCGTGATCAGCACCGGCGCGATGGCGGAGGCCGAGAGGCACTTCGGCCAGATTATCGCCCTGCAGACCACGCCCGACACCGACGATGTGGCTCGTTTCTATGAGGACTACCACGCTCCCGCTGAAGCCGAGATGCAGTCGACCGTGCACGCGGCGTACGTGAGGCAGGTCGCGGCGGGGTAGTTTGTCCCTTCATGCCCGGCGTGCGCCAGACGTCACTCAGTCAAGATCCAGCACTGAGCCTGTGATGGCATGCAGTGAGTTGATGCACAGGCGTGTGATCTCGTCTGCAGGTACGGCAGGGTTGCGCGCTGACTCACGCGCTGCTTCAACAACGAACCCCAGCCAGGCTCCGATGGCGAGCCGCGTTACCGGAGTGTCTTCTTGGCCCAAGTAGCTAAGAACCCGCTCTACTTGGACAGCATGGTTGTAGGCTGCAAGTTCATGGACCAGTAATGGCGCCATTGCGCGAGGGGCTATCAGATCACGCAACGCGCCGCTGCTTTGTGAGAAGTGTTCAAGGTACACGCTTACTGCGCGCTGCAAATTGTCCTGACGCGAAAGCAGAGGATCAGGCTCTGTGACGTCGAGCAACATCTGCGTCTCGCGGCGCAGTACCGTCGTGAGCAGTGACTCCTTGCCCGGGAAGTAGTGATACACCAATGCACGGGTGACCCCAGCATCAGAGGCGATTGCACGTACAGAGACATCTTCATAGCCCTCACGCGCAAAATGGGCGGAGGCTACGCTCAGTATCTGCTCTCTCCGCTCGTCAGGATCCAAGCGTGGCACGTTCTTTTTGTTTGACATGAGTCAAATAGTAGCAGATATTTGGAGCGCGCCGAAACGCCGCCTTCATCTGTTATAGCGTTGGCAGTCCCTCGCTCAAGGTAACGGGTCCTATGGCGACCTACCCCCGCACACTTGATACGGTGCGGCTGAGCCCCGTAGAAGCCGAGACTTGTGTCAGGGCAATGCGAGATTCGGGCGCAACTCATCCACGGTTACGATCACATGGACTATGAGGTGCCGAGATGCTCACGCACGCCAAACGCATGCGCCTGTGGACATACCTGTTCGATCCTCCGGTTCTCGCCATATTGACTTTCATCGCCTTCTATATCAGCGAGCCGGTGGAGAGGAGTCTCGGCGCCTGCATGGTCGGGGTTGTCTGTCTCGGATTGATACCGCTTGCCGCATGGCTCTACATGATCTGGCACCCGGGGGATTTTCGCGGTGAGCGCAGGTTCGGCTTCGCCCTGAGCATTGGAGGCTACGTTGCTGGGACTGTGATCATGGTCGTGTTCTTTCGTCAGTATCGCCTCAACATGGCGCTCATGCTCTCCTACATGTTCACTGTAGTCAGCCTTACTCTTGTGAACCTCCTGCACTACAAGGCTTCTGGGCATGCCGCTGGAGCTGCAGGGCCTGCGATTGCATTTGCCATCATGTACGGATGGTTGGGACTCCCAGCTTTTCTTCTGCTCATCTTCGTGGCGCTTGCGAAGATCGGCGTCAAAGAACATACCCTGGGGCAGCTTTGCGCAGGGGCAGCTTCAGCGGCGGTGTCGACGATTGGTGCATTCGCAATCATGGGGGTGCTACGGTTTTAGGAGTGGCCCCGCCAGCCAGGTCAGTCCGAATGAGAGTCAGCGGACTCAGTGGAGCAACTGCTGACCGATGTCTGGAGGCTTGTTCCAGGGGAGTGTCTTCATACGGGCGTGAACTCCTATTCCCCCTGCTGGTCACCGTGTGTTAGTATTCACTTTCGCTACGCGGGTGTGGCGGAATGGCAGACGCGCATGGTTCAGGTCCATGTGGGGGCAACCCCGTGAAGGTTCAACTCCTTTCACCCG
>JAFGVD010000030.1 GCA_016938135.1 Coriobacteriia bacterium | reverse complement strand
GGGGTGAAATGGTGCACGGGGTGAAAGGGAGGATTCCATGAACAGCCGTATCACGCCGCAAGAGGCGGATCAGATGTTCAAAGCGTTGGCACAGCCCACTCGGCGACGCATCATGGAGACACTGGGCATGCAGCACATGAGCCTCATGTCTCTCTGTGAATACGCCGGCGTCTCGCAGGGCACGGTATCGTATCACTGCGCCATCTTGCGGGAGGCGCGACTGCTCGGTACGTCGGGGCGGGGACTATGCGTGGACACAACCGGGATAGCTGAACTGACCCACTATATGGATAGGGCGTTCTTGAGTACCACCTGGTGAGTCGTTCTCTACGTTTCTCGATTGTTGCCCCATTCGCCTCCATCGAATAGAATCCACCAGAGCGCCGCGGAGGGAGCGGCGATGTCACGTTGTGCGCGACACACGCCTCAATGCCACAACGGCCCCGGAAGGTTTGCAGGAAGGAGAGGCAGGTAAATGGCTGACTGGATAGTCTGGCTAGCGCCTGTAGCCGCAGTTATCGGCTTCAGCACCGCGGTCTACCTCGCATCCTGGGTCCTCAAGCAGGATCCCGGTAACGAGAAGATGCAGGAGATTTCTAAGGCGACCCAGGAGGGCGCCCTGGCATTCCTCCTCCGCGAGTACCGCGTTTTGATCGTGTTCTCGCTTGTAGTTGCAGTGGTCCTGGCATTCGCCGTCACGCCGCTCACCGCGGTCGCATTCCTGACGGGTGCCGTCCTCAGCGCGGCTGCGGGCTTCTTCGGTATGCATATCGCCACGCGTGCCAATTCGCGCACCGCGCAGGCCGCCACCACCGGCATCGCCAAAGCGCTCAATGTGGCCTTCCGTTCGGGCCTCACCATGGGTCTCACCGTCGCCAGCTTCGGCCTTGGCGGTCTGTCTCTGTGGGCCATCACCATGCTTGTCATGGGTTCTGACCCCGTGGGCAACGCCGAGATCGTCAACGGCTTCGCCATGGGCGCCAGCTCCATCGCTCTGTTCGCCCGTGTGGGTGGCGGTATCTACACCAAGGCTGCTGACGTAGGCGCTGACCTCGTCGGTAAGGTCGAGGCCGGTATCCCTGAGGACGATCCCCGCAACCCCGCCACGATCGCTGACAACGTCGGCGACAACGTCGGCGACGTCGCAGGCATGGGCGCGGACCTCTTCGAGAGCTACGTCGGCTCCATCCTCGCTCCGATGGTCCTGGCCATCAGCCTGTGGTACACCGCCGGCGGCGAGGCCAGCATCGACCTGCAGTACGGTCTGGCCGTGCCGCTGCTCATCGCTGCCTTCGGCATCATCATGAGCATCATCGGCCTGTTCGCGGTCAACGCCAAAGAGGGCGACGACCTGCACGCTGCGCTCAACAAGGGCACCTACGTGGCCGCCGGTCTTGAGATTGTCGCCATGTTCTGGCTCTTCTATCACTGGTCCACTCGCACCGGCGCAGAGCCGGAGCGTCTGTGGTACTTCGGCGCGGTAGTCGCCGGCCTTGTGGCCGGTATGGCTATCGGCAAGATCACCGAGTACTACTGCTCGGATCACTACAAGCCCGTCAAGAAGATCGCCGAGGCATCCGAGACCGGCGCCGCCACCAACATCATCCAGGGCCTCGGCACCGGTATGATGTCCACCGCGCTGCCCATCCTCGTCGTCTGTGCCGGTATCATCGCGTCCTACCTCATGGGTAACGCCGCGGTTCCCAACAACGACCTCTCGGGCATCTACGGTATCGCGCTTGCCGCACTGGGCATGCTCTCCATCACCGCCATCACGGTGGGTGTTGACGCGTATGGTCCCGTCGCCGACAACGCCGGCGGTATCGCCGAGATGGCCGGTATGGGCAAAGACATCCGTAAGATCACGGACAGCCTGGACAGCGTGGGCAACACCACCGCTGCCATCGCCAAGGGCTTTGCCATCGGCTCGGCCGGTCTGACCGCCCTCGCGCTGTTCGTAGCCTTCCGCCAGAGCCTCTCCGTTGGTGGTCTGTCCATCGACATGAGCCTGGAGAATCCCTACGTCATCGTGGGTCTGTTCCTGGGCGGTATGCTTCCGTTCCTCTTTGGCGCGCTCACCATGGGCGCCGTGGGTCGTGCGGCCTTCGCCATGATCGGCGAGGTCCGTCGCCAGTTCCGTGAGATCCCCGGCATCATGGAGGGTACCGGCAAGCCGGACTACGCCGCCTGTGTCGACATCTCCACCAAGGGCGCTCTGCGCGAGATGGTCGTTCCCGGTGCCATCGCCGTTGCAGTGCCTATCGTCGTCGGCGTGATCAACCTCTCCATGCTCGCCGGTCTTCTCGCCGGCGCGCTTGTCACCGGCTTCCTGATGGCCGTCTTCATGGCCAACGCCGGTGGCGCGTGGGACAACGCCAAGAAGTACATCGAAGGTGGCGAGCACGGTGGCAAGGGCAGCGAGGCTCACAAGGCCGCTGTCGTGGGTGACACCGTCGGTGACCCCTTCAAGGACACCTCGGGCCCGGCCATGAACATCCTCATCAAGCTCATGACCGTTGTCTCGCTCGTGTTCGTGCCGCTGTTCCTCAAGGTACACGGCGGATAGTTCTCCTGCGTCACGCGTCCTTCATGGGCGTGCGGCGTAGTACAATGCTCCCGGGTGCGACCCTTGCGCCCGGGAGCATTCCTATTCATAGCCACCGGGGCCATCTTGTCACCCGGAGCCGCTATACTGGCGTCACGCCATATGAAGGGAGGTCAGGTGGGCCGCATCTCCGACGAGGACATCCAGCGCGTCCGCGACGCCACCGACCTCATATCGCTTATATCCGAGACGGTCGTCCTGAAGAAGAAAGGGCGGCTGTTTTGGGGCCTTTGCCCCTTCCATGGCGAGAAGACCCCCAGCTTCAAGGTGGATCCCGGCACGCAGCTGTGGCACTGCTTCGGCTGCAGCGAGGGCGGAGACGCTTTCGGTTTCGTGATGCGCACCGAGAACCTCGAGTTCCCTGAAGCCGTTCGTCGGCTTGCAGAGCGCGCCCACATCGACATCGTCGAGGAGGGCGGCGGCCTGCCCGCAGGTCGTAAGGAGCGCCTCATAGCGGCGTGTGAGGCCGCTGCAGCCTACTTCCACGGCCAGCTCACGCACGCGCGCACGGCGGGCGCTGAGTCGGCGAGGGAGTACCTCAAGAAGCGCGGTTTTGGTATCGAGGTGGCAAAGCACTTCAACCTGGGCTATGCCCCGCATGGCCGGGACAACATGACGCGCGCGCTTTTGCGTGACGGGTTCACTCGCGAGGAGCTGGTGGAAGCCAACCTCTCCCTCACAGACGGCGCCAGCCTCAAAGACCGCTTCTACAACCGCATCATGTTCCCCATAAGCGACCTCTCCGGCCGCGTGATCGCCTTCGGCGGGCGCGTGGTAGGCACCGGCGAGCCCAAGTACCTCAATACCGCCGAGACGCCCATCTTCTCCAAGTCGTCCAACCTCTACGCGATCGACCGCGCCCGCAACGAGATCGTCTCCTCGGGCACTGCGGTGGTGGTTGAAGGCTACACGGACGTCATCGCGCTGCACGAGGCGGGCATCGCCTATGCGGTGGCAACCCTGGGCACCGCGCTCACAGAGCGCCACGTGCGCCTGCTAGGCCGTTTCTCCAGCCGTGTCGTCTACCTCTTCGACGGTGACGCCGCGGGCATCCGCGCTGCGGACCGCGCCGCGGAGTTCATAGACTGGCACGCCACGCCGGAGGCCGGAAGCTCCAAGACCGACCTGCTGGTGGCGATCATCCCCGAGGGCGCGGACCCGGCCGATTACGTCTCGGCAAACGGGGTCCAGAAGATGCGCGAACTTATCGGGGAGGCGCAGCCGCTGCTGCGCTTCGTCATCGACCAGCGGCTGGCGGACCATGACCTTAACTCGCCGGAGGGTAGGGCGCGCGCACTGGAGGCCGCTTCAGTGGTGCTCACGCGCGTGCGCGGGTCCATCCTGGAGCAGGACTACACCAACTATCTGGCCAACCGCCTGCTCACCGATTTTGCAACGGTGCAGCGTGCGGTCTCGGCGGCTAAGCCGGAGCCCAGAAGGGGAGAAAGCCCTGCTCAGACCCCGTCCGGCTCATCCGGCGAGGCGTCCAAGAAGCCTGCCGCCGCGCATCAACGTCCTGACGGACCGCAAGCCAAAGCTGAGTATGAGCTGCTGCGTCTGGCTGTCATCTCGCCCATCGCACGTGGTAAGGCACAAGAATTGCTTGCAGATGGACTTGTGACCGGGGAGGAGATCAGCAGCGTGCTTCTGCTCGTCTTGCAGGCGGGTGAAGCGCGGAAGAAGCAGCTGTATGAAGCGGTCGCAAGAAGCGATCGGGCGGCCGCAGAGATGATCAGTCCGTGGTTGGTGGACGCTCCCGAGGTGGAAGAAGTAGAATACGCAGTCCGTGAGATTGCTATCAGACTCAAGGATTTCGACCTTACGCGTCAAATCTTAGCGAAGAGGGCTCAATTATTGAGCCTGGATGCCGAGAAAGATAAGACGGCATTCGATGGCTTGTTCAAAGAGATCGCGGAGTTGCAGCGGCTGCAGGCAGAAGTGCGGCGCGGACTGGGCGACATGGAACGATCTGGAGGCGGAGACACGGCGTGACCGCAGACAAGAAGACCGGCTCCACCAAGAAGACCGGCTCCGAAACGAAGACTGCACCTGAACTCGAACTCTCGGCCGTCAAGACACTCGTGAAGATCGGCAAGTCCAAGGGTAACCTCACCGAAGAGGAGATCCAGGGTGCGCTGAGCGACATCGACCTGTCTGACGACCAGTTCGAGAACGTCTACTCGCACTTCCAGCACAACGGCATCGATATTCTCGACGATAGCGTGACTGACGTGGACCTTTCCACGGTGGACATGGTCAAAGATCCCGAAGACGACGACGTGCATGACGACGATGCCGACGACTCCGGTCCTGACGTGGTCGTGGACAAGCCCGAGCCTGCCAAGAAGGCCGCCGCCAAGCCACGCAAGAAGCCGAAGCGCCGCGTGGACACCTCGCTTGCTCCGCTCACCGCTGACCCGGTGCGCATGTACCTCAAAGAGATCGGCAAAGTGGCGCTGCTCACCGGACCGCAGGAAGTGGACCTGGCGCAGAAGATCGAAGCCGGGCTCGTAGCCACCGAGGCGCTTGAGAGCGCCGAGGAGAACGGCGTCAAGCTCACCCGTGTGGAGGAGCGTCGTCTGCAGCGTACCGAGGCCATCGGCCTTGCCGCCAAGCAGCAGCTCGTAGAAGCGAACCTGCGCCTGGTCGTCTCCATCGCCAAACGCTACGTGGGCCGGGGGATGCTGTTTTTGGACCTCATCCAGGAAGGTAACCTGGGCCTCATACGCGCGGTCGAGAAGTTCGACTACACAAAGGGCTTCAAGTTCTCCACCTACGCCACGTGGTGGATCCGTCAGGCCATCACCCGCGCCATCGCCGACCAGGCACGCACCATCCGTATCCCGGTGCACATGGTGGAGACCATCAACAAGCTCATCCGCGTGCAGCGCAGCATGCTCCAGGACCTGGGCCGGGAGCCTACCGCCGAGGAGATCGGCGAGAAGATGGAGATGACCGCGGAGCGCGTGCGCGAGATCCTCAAGATCAGCCAGGAGCCCGTCTCGCTTGAGACGCCTATCGGCGAAGAGGAGGACTCCCAGCTGGGAGACTTCATCGAGGACGGCGAAGCAGTGGTCCCTCCGGAGGCCGCAAGCTTCTCCATGCTGCAAGAACAGCTCTCCAAAGTGCTGGACTCGCTGTCCGAGCGCGAGCGCAAGGTCATAGAGCTCCGTTTTGGCCTGGAAGACGGTCATCCCCGGACACTTGAAGAAGTCGGGCGTGAATTTGGTGTTACTCGGGAACGTATCCGTCAGATAGAGAGCAAGACGCTGTGCAAACTGCGGCATCCCTCGCGCAGCAGCAAGCTCAAAGACTACCTGGAGTAAGACGTTCCCACTCGCAGACCCAGAGGCAATCTCAGGGCCTCCGCGTGCGCGGAGGCTCTACTGTTCGAAAGGTGTTGAACCATATGCCCGCTGCTGGTCCCAAGAAGAGCTCCTCGCGAAAGCCGGAGGCACATACCCTCGTACCCATGAGCACAGACTCGGTACGGGTGTATCTGCGCGAGATAGGCAAGGTGCCGCTACTCACGGCACGTCGCGAGGTCGAGCTTGCCAAGAAGATCGAGGCGGGCCTGGCTGCCGGCGACCAGCTTGCGGAGGCCGATGAGAACGGCGTCAAGCTCGAGCGTGTGGATGAGCGTCGCCTCGAGCGGACGGAGGCCGAAGGCCTCGAGGCCAAGAAGGCCCTTACGGCCGCCAACTTGCGTCTTGTGGTGTCCATCGCTCGCCGCTACGTGGGCCGCGGGCTGAGTCTTCTGGACCTCATCCAGGAGGGCAACCTGGGCCTCATACGCGCGGTGGAGAAGTTCGACTACACCATGGGCTTCAAGTTCTCGACCTACGCCACATGGTGGATCCGTCAGGCCATCACCCGCGCCATCGCCGACCAGGCGCGCACCATCCGCGTGCCCGTACACATGGTGGAGACGCTCAACAAGATGAGCCGCGTGCAGCGAGACTTGCTGCAAGACCTTGGCCGCGATCCCACCCCTGAGGAGATCGGCGAGGTCATGGAGCTCGCCCCTGAGCGCGTGGAAGAGATCATGAAGATAGGCCAGGAGCCTGTCTCCATCCATACACCGGTAGGCGCCGAGGAGGACTCACAGCTGGGAGACTTCATCGAGGACTCAGACGCCATCGCACCGCCGGATGCCGCCAGCTTCACCATGATGCGCCTGCAGCTTGCCGAGGTGCTCGATTCGCTCACGGATCGCGAGCGTCAGGTGATCGAGCTGCGCTTCGGCCTCATCGACGGGCGTGCGCGCACGTTGGAGGAAGTGGGCCGTGAGTTCGGCGTCACGCGCGAGCGCATCCGCCAGATAGAGAGCAAGACGCTGGCAAAACTGCGCCATCCTTCGCGGAGCAGCCGCCTCAAGGAGTATCTGGACTAGGTGCCGTATCTTCCAGCAATAAGAAACGCCGCCCGAATGGGGCGGCGTTTGTGTCTGTTGGCTCCTCGGGTAGGACTCGAACCTACAACCCTTCGGTTAACAGCCGAATGCTCTGCCAATTGAGCTACCGAGGAATCAGATGTGCTTGGCGCGCCACGCGATTATATGCAACGTGCCTGTCGGGCGCAAGCGCGTAGATGGGCTTTGGAGGGAGTTCTGGCTGTCTTGGCAAGGAGTTCGCGCCGGCTGTGACTGGGAGGTTAGCGTTGAGGTCCATTGATGGTCATCGATGGGCGCATGTGTTCATCGGCCGCTATCAATGTCCTGCAACTTGGGGTCGTTGATGGGGCGGAGATGCGGCGGGGCGGTGCGGCTGCGGGGCCTGTTCGCCGCCAACCCGTCGCCCGAGGCGCGCTTCTACGGTATAGTGTCTTTCCGCAGCACTGAACGCGGGATGGCGGCATCGTCCGTCGTTCCCAGATGCACTGGTGTGGGCCCGTAGCTCAATGGTGGAGCAGGGGACTCATAATCCCTTGGTTGTAGGTTCGAATCCTACCGGGCCCACCAATGCGCACTACACGCAAAGTATGAGGCGATACATGCCCAGGAGCAGAGTCGCGCGTCGTGGCAACAAGCGCGAGCGCACCAAGAAGAACGTGACGTGGCTTTCGGTATCCATTGCCGGGGTCGCCGTTCTCGCCCTCGGAGTAGCCTTCGTACTTGGAGTCTCGGCCAGCATGCCCGCTGTGGTGGACTCCGGCGATGTGGAGCTCTCGGCGGAGATGTTGGATACCAGCTCCCAGCAAGAACTCACCGCGCAGGTGGCTCCTGACGCCGCAACCGCGCTCATCGAGGTCCCGGACGTGTGCGGCATGCAGCTGGAGGAGGCCGAGACGCTCCTGGCGGTGGCAGGCTTCAGCGTCATCCGTGTACCCACTCCGGTGGGCGAGTCCCAGCCCGGAGTCGTCCTCACGCAAGACCCCGTGCAGGGCAGCAGGATCAGTGCCGGTTCGGACGTGTCGCTGGTCTACGCGGACGCGGACGCCGTGGCGGACCAAACCAGCACCGCTACGTCTACCGGGAGTGCCCACGGTGAGCTTGTGGTGTGCATAGACCCGGGCCATCAGCTCAAAGCCAACCTGGACACAGAGCCCGTCGGTCCCGGCTCCAGCGACCTCAAACCCAAAGTGACCGGCGGTGCCACCGGCGCCGTCACCAAGCAAACGGAGCACGCGCTTGCGCTCATCATCTCCAACAAGGTAAAAGAACGCCTTGAGGCACAGGGCGTGACCGTGGTCATGACGCGTGTGACCGATGCGGTGGACATCTCTAACCGTCAACGTGCCGAGGTGGCCAACAAGGTCAACGCTCAGTTGTTCGTGCGGATACACGCCGATGGCTCGGTAAACGCGGACATCCAGGGAATCTCCACGCTGTATCCGGCCAATAACTCCTGGGTATCTCCCATCGAGGCACGGAGCATGCGAGCGGCAAGGCTCATCCAGGACGCCACGGTCAAAGCCACGGGTGCCACCGACCGCGGCCTTACCCCTCGCGGAGACATCGCCGGGTTCAACTGGAGCACGGTTCCGTCGGCGCTCATCGAGACGGGCTTTCTCTCCAGTCCGGTTGAAGATAAGCTTTTGGCATCGAGGGAGTACCAAGACAAGCTAGCCGACGGCATCGCCGCAGGGATTCTTGCTTATCTTGATGTGTAAATAGGGGGACGGATGGCCGGCACCATCAAGGCCGCTTTCTTCATCGCGCTTGCGATGCTCGCGGTGCATGTAGGTATGTTCTTTCACTGGGCGCAGTCCGGCTGCGCACTGCTGTGGCAGACCGCTGAAGTACCTGCGCAGGCAGCGCTGCCTCCCAACTAGGCGCATAGATTTTTGCCGCGTTTCTATCCAACTTAGTGCATACACAATGCCCGAAGTTGCGCTGGTGATGCATTTCACAAGGGGTGAAACCGTTTCCTTATGCTGGCATGAGGATGGCGTATGCGCTATCCTCATCGAACGTGTGCATAGACAACGGAAGGTGGAATGCGATGAAACGGTTTGCCGCGGTTCTCTCACTCGTGATGGTCGTAGCCTTGGTGCTCCCTGGCTGCTCGTCCAACAGCGGTAGCGATGCTGCCGAAGGTGACACCATCATCATCGGTACGGCACTTTGCCAGACGGGTATTCAGGCCCCGCTGGACGAGCCGGCTCTGCGCGGTGCGCAGCTGGCAGTCGACGTTCTCAATGAGAATGGCGGCATCCTGGGCAAGCAGGTAGAACTGCGTGCCATGGACGGCAAGTCAGATCCGGTCACCGTTGGTAACGTGGCCAAGCAGCTTGTAGATGAAGGCGCAGCCGCCATCATCGCCCCCAGCGACTTCGACTTCGGTGGCCCTGCTTCCCGTGAGGCCCAGAGCGCCGGTATCGTCGGCCTCTCGCCGTGTGCGTCTTCGCCGCTCTACAGCTCCACCGCTCTGGGCGATCTGCAGTTCACGCTCTCCATGTGGAACACCACCATGGGCGCCGTGACCGCTGAGTATGCTTACAACGAGCGTGGCTGGGATACCGTTTATGTCATCACCGACGACTTCATCGACTACACGAAGTCTCTCTCGCGCTATTTCATCGCGCGTTTTGAGGAGCTGGGTGGAGAGGTCATCTTCGAGGACACCTACACGCAGGGCCAGGGCGACGTCTCGGCTCAGCTTGCACGCATCAAGGCGCTCGACGAGCAGCCTGACTTCATCTACATCTCCTCGTACCAGCCTGACCTTGCGCTCATGATCCGCACACTGCGCGAGTCTGGCGTGAACCAGCCGGTCGTTGGTGGCGACGCCTATGACGATCCGTCGCTGTTCGAGGCTTTGGGCACGCAGTACGGCAACGATGTCTACTATGACACCCACGGTTTCCTCTCTGATGAGGCCAACCCTGGCTACAGTGACTTCGCGGCAGCATACGAGGCCAAGTTCGGTTCTGAGCCCGACGCTGTATGGATCATGCCTGGCTACGACGCCGTCATGACCATTGCTCAGGCTATGGAGATCGCCGGAACCACCGAAGGCGCCGCTGTGGCCAAGGCCATGGAGGAGAACACCTTCGAGCTGTTCACCGGTGCGCTTGAGTGGTCAGACGCAGCTTCCGGTCACGAGCCCAACAAGGCCGCGGCCATGGTCGAGCTGATCGATGCTCAGCCCCAGTTCATGGGTTGGGTCATCCCGGAGAAGATCCCTGCTCCGTAGTTCACCGCACCATCTTTTGGTCTGTTTCTGGCAGGGAGGGCCCGTCTTCGGGCTCTCCCTGAGCCACACCCGTACAAGAGACACCTACTCACGCTCTGGAGTTGTAGATGCAACCAAGCGAACAGAATTCCATCAGTGTTCTGGAGGTCTCGCACATCTGTAAGTCGTTCGCTGGGCTCAAGGCTGTCGATGACGTCAGCTTCACCGTGCGAACAGGCGAGATCTTGGGTCTTATCGGCCCTAACGGGTCCGGCAAGACCACCCTCATCAACCTGATCACGGGACTTCTCCCCGCTACCAGCGGCAAGATCACCGTGGACGGTCATGAGACCACCGGCAAGCCGGCCCACAAGGTGGCGCACGCCGGGATCGCCCGTACGTTCCAGACGATCCGCCTCTTTGGGAACCTCACGGTCCTTGAGAACGTAGAGGTCGCCGCAGTCAGCATGGGCAGTTCTCGGAAAGATGCGGTTAAGATTGCGGCAAGATTGCTGGACGAGCTGGCCCTAAGCGAGCTCAGCCAGACACTCGGCGCCGACATCCCCTTTGGCCATCAGCGCAGACTTGAGATCGCCCGGGCGCTGGCCATGAACCCCAAGTTCCTCTTCTTAGACGAGCCGGCCGCCGGCCTCAATGAGGAGGAGTCCGATTCGCTCCTCGCGCTCCTGAAAGAGATCCCCTCGCGCTACAGCGTGGGACTAGTTGTTGTGGAGCACGACATGCGACTGATGATGAATCTGTGCCCCCGTCTCCATGTGCTCAACTACGGCAAGACCATCGCCGAGGGCACGCCTGCACAGGTCCGCTCCAACCATGAAGTGGTTACCGCCTACCTAGGGAGTACCGCGTGACGACACCGATGCTCAAAGTCGACGATATCCATGCGTCGTACGGTGCGGTGCGCGCTCTCCACGGCATCTCCCTTGAGGTCAACGAGGGGGAAGTGGTAGCGCTTCTCGGCATCAACGGCGCGGGTAAGTCCACAACCTTGAAATCGATCACCGGTGTGCTCAGGCCCACCAGTGGTTCTGTTACCTTCCTTGGCGAGGACATCACGTCTCGTTCTCCCGAGAAGATCGTGAAGCGCGGCATCTCGCTTGTGCCCGAGGGCCGCGAGATATTCGGCGCGCTCACGGTCGAGGAGAATCTGCGCCTTGGCGCGTTCGCCAGCTATCATCGCGACCGCTACAAGGCCGACCTCAAAGAGATGTTCGAGCTGTTCCCCATCTTGGAGGAGCGCTTTCACCAGCCCGGCGGCCTGCTTTCCGGCGGCGAGCAGCAGATGCTCGCCATCGCGCGTGCGCTCATGGCGCACCCCAAGCTGCTGATGCTCGACGAGCCCTCGCTGGGCCTGTCTCCCGCCATCACCGACGACGTGTTCGCACTCATCACCTCGCTTCGCGAGCGCGGCCTGACGATCTTGCTGGTGGAGCAGAACGCCGAGCGCGCCCTTGAAGTCGTCGACAAGGCGTACCTGCTGGCAAACGGCTTGGTCGAGGTATCCGGCACTGCTGACGACATCAAGAAGAAGGTCGATATCGCCTCGGTCTACCTTGGCGGAGAAGATGCGGAAGGCGGTGAAGTGCAGCTGTGATCAACCTCGAGTTCGTGATCAACACGCTCAGCCTGGGCAGCCTGTACGCGCTTCTCGCGGTAGGACTCGTCTTGGTGTACGGAATCTTGAAGCTCGTCAACTTCGCGTATGGCGAGTATCTGATGGTGGCCGGTTATGCCATTTACCTCTCGGCCATCGTGGGCGCCCCGTGGTGGGCGACGTTGATCATCGCGGTGGCCGCGTCCATGCTGGTGAGCTTCCTCACTGAGATCGCTGCGTTCCGCCCCGTGCGTACCAAGTCCATGGACGCGCTGCTGGTCACATCGTTTGCGGTGAGCATCTTCCTGCAAAACGTCGTCTTGCTGGCCGTCTCGCCGCGAGCGCGTGCCGTGCCACTACCGGACTTCTTCTCCAAGACGGTGGTCATCGGCGGCGCTGTATTGCCGCTGCGTAACCTGCTCATCATCGCCACCACGGCCGTTGTGCTCGCGCTTCTCTCGTTCCTGATGAAGAAGACGGTGCTGGGCATGGCCATGCGTGCCGCTGCCGACAAGTTCACCACCACGCGCCTTATGGGCGTGCCGGCCAACTTTGTCATCTCGGCGGCCTTTCTGATCTCCGGCTTCCTTGCCGGCGTCGCGGGCATCTTCTGGGTGGGTCGCTCCGGATCCGTGGATCCGCTCACCGGCGCCGCGCCGCTGCTGATCGCGTTCATCGCTACCGTCATGGGCGGCATGAACAGCCCCATTGGCGCGGTTGTGGGTGGATTTGTCTACGGCCTGCTCTTCAACATCTTGAGCATCACCCTGCCGGCCAGCATGATCAGTTATCGTGACGCGTTCATGTTCGCCATCGTTGTTCTGTTCTTGCTGTTCCGCCCCGAAGGCATCATTCGGCGCGGCTATACCGAGGAGCGTGTGGGATGAGTATTATTCAGCGTTCCTTGGAGTGGGCCCGCAAGCACTCAACCGCTGTACAGCTGATTGTTCCGCTGATTCTCGTGGGCGTTCTCGTTCAGATGTTCGGCTCGTCGCTGCTGGTCAACGTATACACGTTCTTCTGCGTCAGCCTGATGATGGTCCTGGGCGTCCAGGTGTTCATGGGTAACTCGGGCATCCTGTCCTTCCTCCACGTGGGCTTTGTGGGAGTGGGCGCGTATGCCTCGGGCATCCTGTCCACGCCGCCTGCCGTGAAGGCGATGGGCGTCCCCAACATGTTCCAGACGCTGGTGGACCTCCAGATCCCTGTGCTGCCGGCCATCTTGCTGGGCGGCATCGTGGCTGCCATCATCGCGGCTGTGATCTCCTATCCCATGATGCGTCTGTCCGACGCCGTGGGTGTCATCACGCTGTTTGCCACACTGATCGTCTTCCATGTGATCATGACCCAGTGGGACAACGTGACCAACGGCCCGCGTACGTTCTTTGGCGTGCCCGAGTACACCACGCTTACCGTGGCGCTTGTGGGCGCACTGCTCATGATCGTGCTGGCGTATTGGTTCCGCGAGTCCTCCATGGGCCTGCGTGTGCGTGCCTCGCGAGACGACCGTCACGCGGCGGCTGCTACCGGCATCAATGTCGTGCGCGCCCGCTATGCCGCGTTCGTCCTCAGCGCTCTCATGGCCGGCCTGGCCGGTGGTGTGTGGGCCCACTTCATCACCTCGTTCTCACCTAAGGCCTTCTACATGTCCGAGATGTTCGTGCTGCTGAGCATGGTCGTCATCGGCGGCGCGGGCTCTATCTCCGGCGCTGTAATCGGTACCACGGTGGTCACCATCGCCCGCGAGGTCCTGAGGCAGGTGGAGGCATCCATCAACAACGCGCACGTCCTCTCTTTTGAGGTATTCGGACTCACCGAGCTTGTCATGGCCATCCTGATGGTGGCTGTGCTGATCTGGCGGCCGCAGGGCATCATTGGCGGCCAGGAGCTCAAGCTCTCCCGTTTCAAGTTCAAGAAGAAGGAGGAGGTCTCCAATGTCTAACGAGATCACCCGCGACACAGCGTTTTTCGCCTTCTCTCCTGACGTGGAGCCCGTTCTGCACGTCAAGCAGGGCGAAGAGGTCAAGCTGACCACGCACGACTGCTTCAGCGGCCAGCTCAAGACCACCGCGGACACCCTGGAGACGCTGGACTGGTCTATCACCAACCCGGCCACGGGCCCCATCTATATCGAAGGCACCAAGCCCGGCGACCTGCTGCGCATCGACCTCCACGAGGTTAAGGCCACGGGTTCCTCGGTCATGATCGCCGTCCCCAACGTCGGCGCGCTGGGTCACCTCATAACCTCCGAGGAGACCGCCATCTTGGAGAACCGTGGCGACATGGTGGTCTTCAAAGACAAGGTGGTCGTCAAGCAGAACGCCATGCTGGGCGTCATCGGCGTGGCTCCCGCGGCAGGGGAGGTGCACAACAGCACGCCGGGCACCCACGGCGGCAACATGGACTGCACGCTCATCACCAGCGGTTCGCGTCTGTACCTGAGCGTGGCTGTTGAAGGTGCGCTCTTCGGCTGCGGCGACATGCACGCGGCAATGGGCGATGGTGAGGTCGTCGTCTGCGGCGCCGAGACCCCTGGTGAGGTCCGTCTGACTCCGCAGGTGGTCGATCTTGCCGGACTGCCTACGCCATTCATCGAGAACGACGAGCTGGTGGCCGTGATCGCCTCGGCAGAGAGCCTGGATGACGCCTACAAGCTGGCGCTGGACATGATGCACGAGTTCCTCACCAAGGTGGCCGGGCTGCCGGTCAACGACGCTGCGATGCTCATGAGCCTGGTGGGCGACCTCAAGTTCTGTCAGGTCGTGGACCCGCTGCTGACCGTTCGCTTCGAGTTCCCCAAGTCAGTCCTTGCTGACTACGGCTTCAGCATGCCTGCATAGGGTATATCGTCGCGGGGGTGCATGCCGGTGTGTCCCCGCGACGAGCTTCCCTTGACCCCGATGACCGCTGATTCTAGCTGGAAGGACTAGCCTCTTTGCGTCTATCCGATGCTATGATTCGAGGGACGCAACCGGTGGGGGCAGATTGTCAAAGAAGCGGGCACTGGGACTGAACACACGAATGCTCGCTGTTATCGGCGTAGCGTATGTCGTCCTCGTCATCATCACGGTAGTCGTCGTGAGCATCACTCTGCGTCAGGAAGCCGTTGATGATGCTGCTGACAGCGCTCAGAACATCATCCGCCGCTACCTTGCGATCCATCGCTACTTTAACGATGAGCTCAAGCCGTCCGTGTTCCCGCTCAGCGACGCCGCCGAAGGGGACGACTACTTCGATGCTCGCTGGATGTCTTCCAGCTACGCCATCAACACCATCCAGGACTACCACGTGGACACCACCAAAGGAACGCCGTACCACTACCGCGAGGCAGCCGTTGGGGCGCGTAATCCCGCGAATGAAGCGGATGCGTTTGAGGCCGCCTACTTCCAGCAGATCCAGGGCGGCGCTGAAGTGTCTCAGATCCGAGAGACGCGAGAGATCGATGGCGAGCCCTACTACGTGGTGATGTATCCCGGCGAGAGGTTCACCGGCGATTGCATGGGATGTCATAGCTCCCCGGAGGTGGCACCTGCAGGGCTCGTGGGCACGTATGGCGACACAGCCGGGTTTGGCAAGAGCGTGGGCGACCTGGCGTCGGTCGTCTCGGTGCGCATCCCTCTAGCGAGCGCATACGCCTCAGCCGATCTGACAGTACGCGCGATCAGCGCCGAGCTTCTGTTCTTCATGTTGCTGACCTTCCTCGGCATCTACTTCATGAACAGACGCTACATCTTGCGCCCACTACGCGAGGTCGGCGATCTTGCCATGGCCATCGCCAACGACGTCGTGCCCCCGGGGACACCGGTGGTGGTGGACAGCGCCAGGGAGGTCATGGACCTGGCGGATGCGTTCTCTACGATGTCCACGCGTGTGGCGCAGACCATCGACAGCCTCGAAGATCGCGTCGCGCAGCGCACACATACGCTGGACGCAATGAACCAGGAGTTGATGGCGGAGATATCAGAGCGTGAGTCCATAGAGCGTCAGCTGGCCGCGCAGATGCGCTATGCCGAGAATCTTATCGCCACCGCCAACGTCATGGTCGTGGGGCTGGATACAGGCGGCTGCATCACCGTATTCAATGCACAAGCCGAGCGCATCAGCGGCCATCTGTATGCCGATATCGTGGGACATTCGGTGTTCGACACGTTGTGTCCCCGTGACCTTCTCGGCGACGGCGCACGTGAATGGGCCATCTTGTTAGAGGCCTCGGCGCCGGGTGCAGAGCCGGTTGACGGTCTGGAGTGCTCCACTCGTATACGGACCAAAGACGGACTGCAACGGCTTGTCTCGTGGCGAGGCAGTTCTGTGGTGGTGGATGGAGCCGTTGCCGGATCAATATGCTTCGGCGTGGACATCACAGAGTCGGACCAGCAGCAGCGCGAGCTCGCGCGCTACAGGGTGGGCCTGGAGACTCTCGTGGAGGAGCGGACGCGCCAGCTTGAGGAGTCCAACGATCGGCTCCGGCGCGCAACCGAGGCGAAGAGCGACTTCCTGGCCAACATGAGCCACGAGCTGCGTACGCCGCTGAACTCCATCATCGGGTTCACGGACATCCTGCTCAAAGAACTTGCAGGGCCCATCACCGATGAGCAGAGGAAGCAGCTGCTCATGGCCAACGATTCCGGCAGGCATCTGCTGATTCTGGTCAACGATATCCTGGATCTCACTCGCGTTGAGAACGGTGCGGCCTCCGTGGACATCACGGAGTTCGATGTCACCGAGATGATCACGCACGTGCTCGATTCGCTACGCCCGGCCGCGGACGCGCGTGGTCTATCTTTGGACTTCGACCGTCCGCAGGAGCCGATCCTCATCAGAAGCGACGTCACCAAAGTGCGCCAGATACTAGTCAATGTCGTCTCCAACGCCGTGAAATTCATCCGGGAGGGTGGAGTGCGCGTGGAGTGCCGCGTCGACGACGCGATGGTGTCGGTCTCCGTGGCGGACACAGGCCCCGGCATCCCCGCTGAGGATATCTCGAGGGTGTTCGCGGTCTTCTGGCAGCAAAAGGCCATTGATTGCGCGAGACCGGAAGGTGCGGGGCTGGGCCTTGCCATCGCGCGCAGGCTTTCGCACCTGCTTGGCGGGGGTATCACCGTTTCCAGTGAGATAGGGTGCGGTTCGACGTTCACGGTGAAGTTGCCTTTGGAGGTGCCTGCCTTCTCGGTAGACAACGACGATGATGAGGTCCTGCCCTAATTCACTGTGCGCAGAAGCGAGTAAGTACCTCTTCGTAGATGTCACTGGCCGCGTAGATGCGGCTCACAGCGCAACTCTCGTCAACGGTGTGTGCCTGCGCAGCCTCGCCCGGTCCCAAGAACACGGTCTCACTGCAATCCAGCGCATGCGCCAGGACTGACGCGTCTGTGAAGTAGGTGAGCGCTTCGTGCGCTCCGGTGTGAGCTACCTCTGACACCAAAGACGCCAGTGGAGCGCTAGCTGGCGAGTAGACCGCGGCACGGTTCAGGAGAGTCTCGATGTGCACGTCATCCCCGGCAAGCTGCCTCACGCGCTCGATCATGTCATCGGCCGCAACTCCGGGTACCAGACGGATGTCCAGAGTCATCTCGGCGCTGTCTGCAACCAGGTTGGTGCGGATGCCGCCGTTGAGCGTGCCAACGTTGACGGTGACCTGGCCCATCTCGGGATGCGAGCCGGGGAGGCCTTCTTGGGCAAGCGCTACGGCTACTCGAGCCAGAGGCGTAATCGCATTCACCCCAAGGTCCGGACGTGATCCGTGCGCTGCGACCCCTTGAGAGCTGAGGCGCAGCCAGAGCGCTCCCTTATGGCCTGTGGCCACGCGGTTGCCGGTAGGCTCCGCTATGAGCATAGGGCCGCCTGTTGGCAGATCCACATGCTCTACAAGGTGTTGCGTACCTTGGCACCCTGTCTCCTCGGCAGCAGAGAGCACCAGCACGATGCCTCGCTTGAGCGTGCCGCGGACCAGACAGCGCTCAAGCGCTACCACCAGTGCGGCCACACCGGACTTCATGTCTGCAGCGCCTCGGCCCACGAGATGATCGCCGGCGATCTTGCCGGCAAACGGGTCACTGGACCATGCGGATGGCTCAGCGGGGACCGTGTCCAGGTGTCCGCTCAAGATCAGGGGACTCTCACGCGTGTCACCGGCGTGCGCAACCAGCGTGGCGCGACCGGGGGAGAGCAGGTCGTATTCCACCCGCGCGCCGGCGACCCGAAGGATGCCACCCAACAGGTGTGCGGCAACCCCTTCTCCACTGCCCGCGGTATTGAGCTTGACAAGCGTCTTTGTGAGTTCAAGCGGGTCTATCACGCGTGTCCTTCCGTGGACTGGCGCACAACGAGTGATGGCGCGACCGATATGCGTTGTACCGGCAGGTCATGCTGAGCGATCCGGGCGTCTAACAAGCGCAGCGCCTCCGAGGCGAGTTGTTCATGCGGTTGGCGCACTGTCGTGAGCGGCGGGTCGGTCATCTCGGCGAAGCGGATGTCGTCAAAGCCGGTGACCAGGACGTCTTGGGGAACACGTATCTGGTTGCGTCTGAGCTCACCCAGAAGCCCCACGGCGATCTCGTCGTTGCCGCAGATGATGGCATCGGGTAGCGAGCCGCTCTCAAGGAGTTGGCACGCAGCTACGCGGCCCCATTCGGCGCGAAACGTTCCCAACAGTCGCGGCCCGTCCAAGGGTAGCCCCAGTCGGGTGAGGGCCTTCTCGAAGCCGGCGTGACGACGCAGCGCAGCTGAGCTGTCCAGTGTGGCGCTGACCATCGCCATCGTCCGTGCGCCCAAAGAGGCGACGTGTTCTACCGTCTGGGAGATGCCTAGCTCATCGTCCACACCCACCCAGTCAGCGGCGAACTCTTCCACGTAGCGGTCGATCTGGACTATAGGAGTGTGCCCTACGGCCTTCTCCATTGCGGTGTGACTTTCTGTTGCCGAGACGGGCACGATGATCAGGCCGTCGACCTGCCTGTCGACCAGCGCCATGACGCGACTATGTTCGATTGCCGGGTCCTGCTGCGAATCGCACAACAAGAGGTCTCGCCCTGTCGTTTGGAGACGACGTTCTACCGCTTCCACGATGGCAGGGAAGAACGGGTTGCCTATCTCGGGAACGATCATCCCTACCGTGTTCGTGCAGCCGCGCCTGAGCGCTCGGGCGACCGCGTTGTGCCGGTAGCCCAGTTCTCGCGCACTCTCATCGACGCGTGCGACAAGATCCGCCGAGACGTTCTTGCTCCCCGTTAGAACGCGCGACGCCGTGGCGATAGACACGCCAGCCTGTTCCGCAACATCTCGAATAGTGACAGCCATGAAGCCCCCCAACTCATTCGCTGGACACGTCAACAGTGTACGACACTGGGTATAGTCCGCGACAACGTTTACATGTCTGACGTCAGATTCTGCCGCCAGTTTGTGTCCTTGACGGAATCTCATGCGTCCGTAAGATGGCAGAGAAGGGGTAAACGTTTACCCAAATGGTGCGTTACGGAGGGAGTCTGCAATGGCAAGGCGAAAGGGATTGAGGCTCGTTGCGCTGCTCGCGATCCTGACCCTGCTTCTGGGCAGTATGGCTGGCTGCGCCTCGACCGAGGACGACGGCGATGACGCAGCAAGCGAGGAGAAGCTCAAGGTAGGCCTGGTCCAGATCAACCAGCAGGCTATCTTCTTCAACCAGATGAACGAGGGCGCGCAGGAAGCTGCCGACGAGCTTGGCGTGGATCTCACCATCTTCAACGCGAATGACGATGCCGCCAAGCAGAATGAAGGCATCACCAACTTCATCACCCAGGGCTTCGACGCGATCGTCGTCGTCGCTATCGACGTTGAGGGCATCAAGCCCGCCATCCAGGAAGCCAAGGACGCCGGCATCGTGATCGTGTGCGTTGACGCTGTCGTTGAAGATCCGGCGGTAGACGTGCAGGTGGGCGTTGACAACGCAGCTGCCGGTGCAGAGATCGGACAGTTCGTTGCGGACTACATAGAAGAGAACGCCGTCGCCAACAAGAACATCGGTGTCATCGGCGCGTTGAACTCCTTTATCCAGAACATCCGCAAGGATAGCTTCGTGGGGGTCGTAGAGGCCGCCGGCGCTACCATCACGCAGACCGTTGACGGCCAGAACCGTCAGGAAGCAGCCATGACCGCCTCAGAGAACCTGTTCACGGCTCAGCAGGACACGGGCATCATGTACGCCACTGGCGAGCCTGCCATGGTCGGCGCCGTTGCGGCTGTTCGTTCGCAGGACAAGGGCGACTCGGTGGTACTGTTCGGTTGGGACCTCACCGCTGAGGTCATCACCGGTATCGATGACGGGTTTGTGCTTGGTGTCGTGCAGCAAGACCCCAAGACCGAGGGCTACGAGGCCGTCAAGGCCTGCAAGACCCTCGTCGAGGGCGGAAGCGTAGATAAGCTCCTGAATATCCCGATCACCATCGTCACCAAGGCGAACGTTGATCCGTACCGCGAGATCTTCAAGTAGACACTGATACCGATAGCGTCGTGGAGGGTGGTATGACCGCAAACGAGACACAGCCGGATCGCATCCTGCTCAAGGACATTCGTAAGCGATTCGGAATGGTTGAAGCGTTGCGGGGAGTCACCCTCCGCGTCGCTCCCGGTGAAGTCGTCGGCCTTGTGGGCGACAACGCAGCGGGTAAGTCGACACTCATGAAGGTGCTGTCGGGGGCATATGTCCCCGACAGCGGTGAGATATGGGTCGATGGCAAGAAGATGGGCTACACCACGCCGCGCGAGGCGCAGGAGATGGGGATCGAGATGGTCTACCAAGACCTCGCCCTATGCGACGATATCGACGTGGCAGGCAACATCTTCCTCGGCCGTGAACCAAGGCGCACGGGCGGCATCGCGTTGGACAAGAAGAAGATGCATGCCGATGCGCGGGAGCTTCTCGATTCACTCAACATTCGCATTCCGTACACGGACCTGCCGGTACGCAATCTATCCGGCGGGCAGAGGCAGGCTGTCGCCATCGCGCGAGCGGTCAACTTCAATCCGCGCCTGCTGATCTTGGACGAGCCCACCGCCGCGCTTGCCGTAGCGGAAGTGGAAACGGTGCTGCAGCTTATCCGTACCGTGGCCGCCAGCGGCGTCGGTGTCATCTTGATCACGCACCGTATGCAAGACCTGTTTGAGGTCTGTCACCGACTCTGTGTCATGTACGAAGGCACGCTACGCGCAGACCTTGTGGCCCAGGAGACCTCGCTTGAAACGCTTGTCAACGAGATAGTGGGAGGTGGGCATCGATGAGTTCGGCGACACCTACCACCCAGACTCAGATCGAAGAAGTACCTGCCGAGCGACCCCGCGGATCGCATCTGCGCGGTTGGCTGCTCAGCAACATCCTTACCCTTGCTGTGGGCGTTGTGTTGCTTGTGCTGCTGGGCGTATTCAGCTTCACAGCTGACAGCTTCCTGACTGTCAGAAACCTCCTGAACATGCTGCGCCAGATCGCTCCGACTCTCGTTGTGGCGGTGACGATGACACTAGTCATCACCACTTCCGGCATCGACCTTTCCGTTGGTTCTATCGTGGCGCTTTCGGGATCCCTTCTCGCCATATGGGTCCAAGGCGGCATGAATCCCACTCTCGCTTTGATGCTTGTGCTGCTTCTGGGCGTGCTGGTCGGTGCTGTCAACGGCTGGTTCTCCTCGTATCAAGGACTGCCGCCGTTTATCGTCACACTTGCCACGCTCTCTATCGTTCGCGGTGCAGCGCTGCTTGTGACGGGCGGTTACTCCACGCCCATTCCCAGTGATGCCTGGATCACCGTACTGGGCCAGGGCCGCGTGGGCGGTGTGCCTATTCCGGCCATTATCGCGCTGATCGTTGTGGCCATCGGGTGGTTCTTGTTCACCCAGACTCCCTTCGGCCGCTACGTCATCGGACTGGGCTCCAACTCGGAGTCGCTGCGTCGTACCGGTGTCAACACACGTTTCGTGGGCTTGGTGGTCTACATCTTGTCCGGCCTAGCTGCATCCACAGCCGGCATCCTCATCGCCAGCCGTCTTGCGTCGGGCTCCTCGAACGCCGGCGTGGGTTTCGAGCTTGAAGTCATCACCGCCGTCGTCTTAGGCGGAACGTCTCTGCTCGGCGGACGCGGTAGCGTGGTCGGTACCGCTATCGGCGCTCTTGTGTTGGGCGTCATCGCCAACGGGCTCGTGCTGCTGCACGTCTCGCCGTTTTATGTGCAGATCGTGCAGGGCGCGATTCTGCTGCTGGCTATCTTCCTGAACACCCGCATCTTCTCCAGGTTTGGGATGGGTGGTCACTAATGACCCGCGTCCGCACCGTCACGGGCGAGATCAGCTCAGCTGACCTGGGGATCACACTGTGTCACGAGCATCTGCTCAACGATGGTTCGGCTGCGTGGCGAAAGCCTGCAGGAGATGCGGCGGACGACCTTTGGGTGATAGCGCGAGAGCCACTGCGCACGGAGTTCGTGGGCAGGCTGCGTGACAACCCGTATCTCTCACTGGACAACACCCGGCTAGACAGCGTGGATGATGCCATCACAGAGGCCGGCTATTTCGCCTCGGCAGGTGGCAAGACCATCGTGGACGTCACGCTTGAAGGAATCGGCCGGGACCCGCACGGGTTGGTCAAGATCGCCCAGAGTACGGGCCTGAACGTCATCATGGGCACCGGCTACTACTTTGAGCGCGCGCATCCCGCGGAGCTCGCCTCGATGACTATCGATCAGATCGCTGATGCGATCGTTCAAGACATCACCACTGGTGTGGATGGTATCCACGCTGGCATCATCGGTGAGATCGGCGTCGGGCCAAACTTCACGGCTGCCGAGGAGCGTGTACTGCGCGCTGCCTCACGTGCGCAAGCAGCCACGGGCGTGCCCCTCTCGGTACATCTTCCTGCGTGGGAACGCGTTGGCCATCGAGTCTTGGACATAGTGGCCGAGGAAGGCGCCAACCTGTGCGCCACCATCCTTTCGCACATGAACCCAAGTTGGATGGACGGCTCCTATCAGCGTACGCTGGCTGACAGGGGAGCGTGGCTTGAGTACGACATGCTGGGGATGGACTACTTCTATCCCGGCGAGGGACAGAGCCCAAGCGAGGAGGAGAACGCGGCTGCGGTTGTCGCGCTTATCGCCGACGGCTACGCCGGGAGCCTTCTGTTCTCGCACGATGTGTTCATCAAGATGCTGCTCCGCCGATACGGCGGCTATGGCTATAGCTACGTCTTGACCAGCTTCGTCCCTAGACTGGAGCGACACGGCGTAGCCACGCAGGTCGCTTTGGGCATCCTGACGGACAATCCGCGGGCCGTCTTCGAGTCCGCAGCGAAAGGAGAACGCAAATGACGCGAGTACTCATCGCCGGCGAGTCATGGGTGAGCGAATCCACGCATTACAAAGGCTTCGACTCGTTCACATCAGTGACGTTCCACACGGGTGTAGGCCCCCTGCGAGATGCGCTGGAATCTGAGGGCATCGAAGTCGTCTACATGCCGGCACACGAGGTGCCCGAGAACTTCCCCATGGACGTGGAGGCGTTGTCTGCCTACGACGTCGTGGTCCTTTCGGACATCGGCGCCAACAGCATACTGATCCACCCCGACACATGGCTGCAGGGTAAGACGACTCCTAACCGTCTCAAGGCACTTGCCGAGTGGGTCCGCGCGGGCGGCGGCCTGATGATGGCTGGCGGCTACCTGAGCTTCCAGGGTTTCGAGGGCAAGGCGATGTTTCGCGGTACGGCGGTGGACGAGGTGTTGCCCTCGATCATCGACCCGTGGGATGACCGCATCGAGACTCCTGAGGGCGTGGTCCCTGCTGTGGTGGACGCTGCACACTCCATCCTCGAGGGCGTGACCGGCGAGTGGCCGGCGCTGCTTGGCTATAACCGCTTTGCGCTCAAAGACGACGCCACACTGCTGGCCACTGTAGGCGTTGACCCGCTGCTGGCGGTTCGTGCGGTGGGTAAAGGGCGCACGCTGGTATGGGCGTCTGACATCGGACCGCACTGGTGCCCGGATCCGTTCGTGGAGTGGCCGGGATATACGCGTTTGTTCTCGCAAGCGATGCGCTGGCTGTCGAAAGGTGAGTAGTGTGACCACTCCTATCATCCTGGACTGCGACCCGGGGCATGATGACGCGTTGGCTATCTTGCTTGCCAACGCCAACCCCGCGGTCGATCTGCTCGCTATCACCACCGTTGGCGGCAATCAGACGGTTGAGAAGTGCACCATCAACGCCCGGCGTATCTGCTCAGTGGCGGGTATCACGGACGTGCCTATCGCAACCGGTGCAGCCGAGCCGCTGATCGGTGACTTGCATATCGGCGAATACGTGCACGGTGTCTCGGGCCTTGACGGCCCCGACTGGGGTGAGCCTTCAGTCCAGGCGTCTGACGAGTCCGCTGTGGACCTCATCGTGCGGTTGCTCCGGGAGCATCCCGAGCCTGTCACGATCGTTGCGGTGGGCCCGCTCACCAACATCGCGCTGGTCATACGTGATCATCCCGATGTCGTGGACAACATCCGCGAGATCGTCATCATGGGAGGCTCTACGGAGCGCGGTAACGACACGCCGTATGCCGAATTCAACATTAAAGTCGATCCGGAAGCTGCCGCCATCGTGTTCGCGGCAGCCCTGCCGGTCACCATGTGCGGACTCAACATCACGCACCAGGCGCTTGCCACACCGGACGTCATCGAGAGGCTCAAGGCGCTCGACACACGCATGGGAGACTTGTGCGTGGAGCTGCTGACGTTCTTCTCGGCATCGTATCTGCGGACGTGGGGCTTCACTTCGCCGCCGTTGCACGATCCGGTCGCACTCATGCGTGTGATCGACCCGTCCGTCGTGGAATGCTTGCCCGAGCCGGTCGCCATCGAGACTGAAGGTCGCTATACGCGTGGTGCCACGGTCGTGGACCTGCATCATCTCTCCGGCGAGCGCGATAACGCGCTTGTGGCCATGACACTGGATCGCGAACGCTTCTGGGATGCCATGATCGAAGCGGTGGCAAGCTATGTGTGATGTCGCGGTAGTGGGAAGCATCAACGTCGACCTTTCTTTGCAGGTGCCGCACGAGCCGCGCAGGGGGGAGACGCTTCTGGGCGCTTCGCTGCAGCGCGCCGGTGGCGGCAAGGGCGCCAATCAGGCGGTTGGCTGCGCGCGCCTTGGGCGCTCGGTGGCCATGGTGGGTGCTGTGGGAGATGACGCTGATGGCACCTATATGCTTGATCTGCTGACCGCCGAGGGCGTCGACATCGCCGCTGTACGCCGTCTTGATGAGGCGACGGGCCAGGCAGTCATCTGCGTAGAGCCCGACGGCGAGAGCACCATCGTGGTGGCTCCCGGGGCCAACTGGGTGTACTCCACCGAGGATCTGGAGGCCGTGCGCGACGTGGTCTCCTCGGCCAGATGCGTACTGGTGCAACAAGAGATCGCCGAGGAGGTCGTGGCGCGTGCTGCAGAGCTTGCGACTGGCCTGTTCGTGCTGAACCCCGCTCCTTCGCGTCCCATATCGTCCGAAGTGCTGTCCCGGGTGGATGTCTTGGTGCCTAACCGCCATGAGCTGACTTCGCTCTGCGGCGCGCCTCGCACCGACGATCCGCATGTGCTCGGTGCGCTGGCCCGCGGACTGGCGGGACCGGCAGCGATTGTCATCACGATGGGCGAGGGTGGCGCTCTTGTGGTCGAGAGCGGGCAGACGGTCCACGTGCCTGCTGTGGCGGTGGATGCCATCGATGCTACGGCTGCAGGTGACACCTTCTGTGCTGCCCTTGTGGACGGGCTGCTTGACGGCAAGAACTACGTGGAGGCAACCGAGTGGGCTGTGCGTGCAGCGGCACTGGCTACGTTGCGCCGTGGCGCAATGGGGTCGATCCCGCATCGCGACGAGATGGATGCCGTGCGCTAGCTCCGGAGTCTGTGTCGCTGCGTTGCGGAATAATGCGAAGCGAGGTCTTCAAGGGGGAGATTTCGCGCGGTTGTTCTTGCGCAAGTGGGGGAGTACCGGGGGAGTATCAATGCGCTTCATTCGGCATGCGTCAAGACGTCTGATTCCGATGGTCGTTCTCGTGGCGTTGGTGTGTGTTCAGATGCCTGTGGTCACGGCAGTTGCGGTTCCCGAATCCTATGTGCCCTGACCTGCCGACTGGAAGTCGTCGGCTGGGCTCATATCATCGACGGGAGTCTCCGCACAGGACGTGTCGGCGCAGGCGGACCCTGGAAACGACATCTCGGGAGCCGTGCCGCTGAGTGACGGGACGTACACCGATTCGCTGAGCTTTGCCACCGATCGAGCCGACGTCTATGCGGTGAGCATAGGTGCGGGCAAGAGGATCCGTGTCACGCTGAGCGCTGATCCCACGTTGCTGCTTGCCGACGCGTATCTCTTCTACCCGTATGCCACCTCCATCGATGTGGATCCTCCGCTTCGCGGGACGATGACGGACGATGCCGTTGAGACGTTCACGTTCGACAACACGTCTGCTTCCGCGGCGACGTACAGTCTCGCCATCGTCGCGACACAAGGCGCGGCGGCCTATACGCTGGTCTTGGAGACGTTCGATATACCCACGCTCGGCAGCGACGATACGATCGCCGGCGCCACACAATGGCTGACAGGACCGATCGCGGACACGCTGAACATCTCCACTGACGTCAACGATGCGGTGTTCATGATGCTGGCTGCGGGCGAGCGCGTGACGTTGTCGTTGTCAGGAGACGCGGGCACCGACTTAGATCTCTATGTCTATGGGCCTGATCCTGCTGACCTTGCCGTCAACGTCCCCATCGCGTACTCCAACGGCCCGACGTCTTCAGAGAGCCTCGTGCTGGATGTGAAGACCGCCGGCGCGTACTACTTCGAGACCAGGACTGCTGCCGGTTCGGGCGCGTACACGCTCCAATGGGAGCGCTCCTTGACGCCTACCGTCGGCGACGTCGTCCGGCTGCAAGGCGGCAATCGATACGCAACGGCCATCGCCCTGTCCGAGGCGACTTTTGCCGCAGGTAGCGCAAAGACGGTCATTCTGGCCACCGGCGAGGACTTTCCTGATGCTCTGGCCGCTTCACCGCTGGCTGGCGCCTATGAATGTCCTTTGCTGCTGACAGCGAAAGCCTCTTTGAGCAGTGGAGTGCTGACCGAACTCGGTCGTCTCGGCGCGACAAAGGTCATCATCGTGGGCGGCACCAGTGCTGTATCGTCTTCGGTGGATACGGCGATCAAGGCGTCCGGCCGGACCGTGGAAAGGCTCAAGGGAGAGAACCGCTACGCTACAGCTGTGGCGATAGCTCGCCGTGTCGTCCAGAAGTCCGGGCAGAGTTGGACCGGCACTGCTTTCGTCACACGCGGTGACGCGTTCGCAGACGCGCTCTCAATAGGCCCCATCGCGTTCAATAAGCAGTATCCCGTCTTGCTGACCGATTCCGGCACCCTGTCCAGTGAGACCCGCGCATTCATGGACAAGTACAACGTCTCCGATGTTGTCATCGCCGGTGGAGCCACTGCGGTCAGCACCGGTGTAGAGGCAGCGATCAAGAAGCTGCCCTCCATACTGTGCGTTGAGCGTCTGAGCGGCAGTGACCGGTACGCCACGTCCAAAGCGATCGCAGACTGGGGCATCAAGCACTCGTTGACGTCAGCTGTGTACCTGGGTGTAGCCACAGGTGTCAACTTCCCGGACGGTCTGGGTGGTGGTGTGGTGTGCGGATGCCGTACGGGTGCGCTGCTCTTGACGCGTCCGGATGCGCTGTCCGGCTCCGTGTCCACATTCGTAAAGAGCCACACCGACGATTTGATCAGGGTCGAGGTGTACGGCGGAGAGGACGCCGTCACCCCCGCAGTCGTGACGTCGCTGGACAAGCTTCTGCCTTAGGCTGAAATCGGGGTACCCCTCGCAGCGTGAACACGCTAGAATGGTCGTCGCCGCTCTTTGGGCGGCCACCAAGAACGGGCGATTAGCTCAGTGGGAGAGCGCTTCCTTCACACGGAAGAAGTCACAGGTTCAAATCCTGTATCGCCCACCAGTGACGATCGAGGCTCCGGCTGATGCCGGGGCCTCGTTTCATGTGCGCAGACGCCACGGAAATGTCGTCGCTATGGCGTACACAACCTGGGGTTTTGTGGTCTACACTTATGCAATCTATCAACTGGCTCGGGGGGTAGCGCAATGGTAAACCGGCTGTTCCAGTCGCAAGTCGCCGTGGCGATCGCGGCAAGTCTTGTCACAGCGTGTCTTGCTATAGTCGCAGGAGCGTATGCCGGCTCTCAGATTGCGGGGGCGCGGCCTGATGCTTCCGGAGCGATCGCCACTGTAGCGGGTACTACCGGCAAGACCGGCCCTATGGGTCAGACCGGTGAGACCGGCGCCACGGGTCAGACCGGTGAGACCGGCGCCACGGGTCAGACCGGTGAGACCGGCGCCACGGGTCAGACCGGCGCAACCGGAGAGACCGGTGAGAAGGGTGAGCCGGGAAGTGATGCGGATGCCACCGCGGCCATCGCGGAGCTGGCGGCCCGTCTTGACGCGCAGGATGACACCATAGCTGCGCTCCAGGCGCAGCTGGCGTCGAGCGAGTCCTCCATAGCTGCGCTACACGTGCAGCTGGCATCGAGTGAATCCACGGTCACCGCGCTCCAGGCGCAACTGATGTCTGCAGATACATCGCTGGCGGCGCTCGAAGCTGGACTTGCCGCTGCCGAGACGTCCATCGGGGCGGTCGCGAGTGATCTTGCCGCTGTGCAGTCCAACAAGGCCCTCAAGTTGGGCGACTATGTGGACGTCAGCACAAGCGCCATCAACGGCATCGCAGGTCCCAATGTCGTGTTCAGCGGTGCGAACCTGCATGTGAGAAGCGGCTCGGGTTCTACCAATGCAACCGTGAACGGACTCGGTAACCTGATCATCGGCTACGCGGAGAACAACTTCTCGTACGCCCGGACGGGCAGCCACAACCTCGTCACTGGCCTCGACAACGGGTGGGCGAGCTACGGCGGGCTTGTCGCAGGAAGGGCCAACGTGATCTCCGGAGCCTGCGCTGTCGTCTCCGGCGGGTACCGCAATACCGCGAGCGGGGCCATCTCCAGCGTCACCGGCGGCGGCTACAGCACCGCTTCGGCAGCCTGTGCCAGCGTTACCGGCGGAAGTGGCAACACCGCATCGGCAGACTACTCCAGCGTTACCGGCGGAAATAGCAACACCGCATCGGGGACCAACGCCAGCGTGAGCGGCGGAAGCAACAACACCGCATCGGGACGCTCCAACAGCATAACTGGCGGGAAGAGCAACGCGACATTGGGCTGGAACTCGAGTATCTCCGGTGGCGAGGGTAACTCCGCATTGCAAGACTACTCGCGCGTGGTGGGCGGCAGCGACAACATCGCAACTGGTTACTTCTCGGCCATCTTGGGGGGCGACAGCAACTTCGCGTCCGGGCTGGCTTCCAGCGTCTCAGGCGGACACCTGGTTTCCTCGGACGTGATGTATCAGTGGAAGGCGGGAACGCTGGTATCGCCATAGGGCACTCTATGCCGCTTGTCTGACTATGCGATGAGTGGTGACCGCGGTCACTCAGATGCGGGTACCCATAACACGATGGACTTTCATGTTGCCCGATTCAGGGTGATGTCGCTGTGTGGCATGGGGGGTAGTCCGTATGAGGAAGCTCGTCGCAGTACTGACAGCGGCCGTGTTGATGGCGGTGCTTGCATTCCCAAGTACCGCGTTCGCGTTCAAGGGCGGCAACGGCAAGGTCAAGAGCATTCCGCCGGGGCAGGCTAAGAAAGAGGCGCCGGTCGAGCCGGGTGCCAAGTCGCAAAAGCCTGACAAGGGCGTGGATGCGATTGACTCCGAGGACGGCGATGACGTCGCTGATCCAGCTGAAGACGCCACCCAAGATGAGCGGTCCCAGAACAAGGCGTACAAGAACAAGCATCGCGAGCAGGTCATGGCCTCCGAGGATGGTTCTGGCGCCGTTGAGCCCAAGAAGACCGGCGTGAGCAATGCGCTGACGCGGATCGAGGCCAATCTGGCGCGCGCACAGCAGAAGGTGCTCAACGGTACCAAGAGGGCGCTTCCACCGGGCCTCGTGCATGCTTACTCGAAGTTCATGACCTGGTTGGGTCTCACTCCGGAAGCGCCTGCGCCCGACGAAACCGTCGACCCGGATGAAGGAGTGGAGGATTCCGGGCCTTCATTGGAGTCTGTCCTTTAGAATCGTTCATCTGATACCGATGTATATGGGGAAGGCAGCTGATCACAACTACTGAGGTCGACTGAGGACAGCCCATAGACGGGCATCAGCTAACGGAGGCGTTTGACTATGGCGCGGGAACGGCTCTATCGGGAGTGGGCTCTTGAAGAGCGCCTTCCGAGTGAGATATCACCCGAACGCGCACGAGACATCATGGTGGATTGCTTTGCAACTGTACACGGTCCGCATTATGCGCACACCAAGAGACTTCTTGGCGTGAGTGCCGAAGAAGCCGACGTACGGCGGAGCATCAAAGGTATCCTCAGAATCGCGTTCAGGCAGGCGAAGGGCGACTTCGAGAAGCCTGATCGCGACTCGTTGTACGAGGTCGCTGAGTACCTGCGGGAGAAGTCCGTGACATGGGGGACACCGGCACACGTGACAGCCACTCACTTCTCTGAGATGGAGCGTGTGTTGCTCAGGGTTCGCAGCAATCAGAACTAGGTGACTGTCCAGTTGATCAGCTCGGTCAACGCGGGATGGATCGCCGATGTTCCGGCCAACTGAGCGATCGACAGGCCTGCCCTGATGGCCAGCGCGTAGGGATACACCAGGTCAGCGGCATCGTGTCCGGCGATATGCGCCCCTAGCACGATGCCGTCTTGCGTCACGAGGACTTTCACGAGTCCAGCCCGACGGTCCGTGATGATCGCTGCACCCACGTACTCCGGGGTGCCCCGGATCACCCGATGGCTGATGCCACGGGCTGTCGCTTCTGCCTCATTGATGCCTACCTGCGCCAGCGCAGGGACGGTGAAGCATGCCGTGGGTATCGCCGATGTGTCCGGCGCGGTGGGTTGTCCGGTGATGATCGACTGCGCAACGTGGACTCCCTGCGTGTGGGCGACAGGAGTCAGCATCTTCTGACCGGTTGCGTCGCCGGCGAACCAGACTCTTGGGTTGGTGGAGCGCAGTGACGCGTCCAGGACCGGGAGCCCGAGTTCGTCTCGGTGGACGTCCGCAGCGTCCAGGTTCAGCTCATCAAGCGCCGGGAGTCGACCGGTGGCCACCAGTACTCTCTCAGCAGACACCCTGTCCTGGCTGTCACCGCTCGTGGTGAATCGCACGATAAGGTCTCCGCGCACCCCTTCTATCTGCGTGACGGATGCGTCATATACAAACCTCACCCCCAGGGCCTGAAGTTCGGATACGGCGATGGCGACGCATTCCGCATCAAACGATGCCAGCACTGAATCACGCACCAGCATGGTCACTTCCGTGCCGAAAGATGCATAGATTCCGGCAAACTCCATCCCGATGTAGCCGGCGCCGATGATGATGAGGGAGGCCGGAAGCTCCGGAAATCTCAATGCTTCGTCACTGGTGTCAGCAAGCTCCACACCGGGAATGGATGGAATCACCGCGCGTGACCCCGTGGCCACGATCACGGCGCCCGGAGAGAACACCTCGGTTCCAACCTGGAGCTCGGTAGGGGAGATGAATCGCGCCGCTGCACTGAGGTGCTTGATACCGCGCGACGCCATGACGCCTTCCTGGTCTCCCGCGTAGGTCTCCTGCGAGTGCCACTTCCAGGCAAGCACGCTTGGCCAATCCAGCTCCACTCCGCGGGCGAGCACACCGAACTCCTCGGCGCGTTTGACGTCTTGATACGCCATAGCCGAGTTATAGAGCGCCTTTTTGGGCATGCAGCCGTTCCATAGGCAGGTGCCGCCAACCTTGCCCGGTTCGGCCACCGCAACGGTCAGGCCTTTTGCTGCAAGGGCACGTGAGGCGGCGTTTCCAGCGGTCCCTCCGCCGATGACGAGAGCATCCATGGGTACGGTCATCTGAGACTCCCGGGGGTGGTAGACTGTTCGACGTGATTATCACCATCAACAACGTCACGAAAACCTTCGGCGAGCGTGTCCTGTTCAAGGACGCGTTTCTTCGCGTTGGTGGCAGGGACCGCGTGGCGCTTGTGGGCCCCAATGGCGCCGGCAAGACGACGCTGCTTGAGATCATGTCTGGTGGCCAGGATTGTGACGAGGGCAGGGTCACCACTCCTAAAGACGTCGTCATCGGCTATCTGCGCCAGGAGGCCATCGAGATGACTGGCTCTGCGGTGCTTGCTGAGGTCATGAGCGTGGCTTCGCATGTCACCTCGCTTGAACACCGGATCCACGTGCTGGAAGAGGACATCGCCATCACCCCCGAGGGCGAGGACCTGGATCATCTGCTCAATGAGTACGGCAGGATCCGCGACCGCTTCGAGCACCTGGGCGGTTACACCCTTGAGTCCGACGCTCGAACGGTCCTCATGGGCCTCGGCTTCAAAGAGTCAGACCTTGTGCGCGATACAGGCGAGTTCTCCGGCGGTTGGCTCATGCGCATCGCAATGGCCAAGCTGCTCTTGCAGCAGCCCGATCTGCTGCTCCTTGACGAGCCCACCAACCACCTCGATCTGGAGTCTGTGACGTGGCTTGAGGGATTCTTGCGCGGTTATGATGGCGGCATAGTCCTGGTCAGTCACGATCGCGCATTCATGGACGGGTTCGTGGACCACGTTGCTGAGATAGACCAGCGCAAACTCGTGGTCTACAAGGGTAACTATCAGCAGTATCTCGACGCGAAGGAGCTTGCGCTCGAGCAGCTCAAAGCGGCTTACGCTCAGCAGCAACGCAAGATCGCGGACACCCAGAAGTTCATCGATCGCTTCCGCTACAAAGACACCAAAGCCAAGCAGGTGCAGAGTCGCGTGAAGATGCTTGAGAAGCTTGAGATTATCGAGCTTCCCGAGGAGCGCAAGACGGTCAACTTCGCATTCCCGCAGCCCCAGCGTACCGGCGATGAGGTAGTGAGGCTGGAGGGCGTTCGGAAGGCCTATGACGACCTCGTAGTCTACGACCATCTCGACTTTGCCTTGTACCGCGGAGACAAAGTGGCGTTGGTGGGCCCTAATGGCGCCGGCAAGTCCACGCTGCTGCGCATGCTTGCAGGCGAGCTTTCGCCCGATTCAGGTACACGGCGTCTGGGCCACAAGGTCACCGTCTCGTACTTCGCGCAGCATCAGCTGGAGGCGCTTGATGGGCGCAACACGGTGCTGGACGAGCTGGACAAGGCGGCTCCCGGTTGGACGCAACAGGAGGCCCGTCGGCTTCTAGGCGCTTTCCTGTTCCACGGAAACGATGTCATGAAGAAGGTGCGGGTGCTCTCGGGAGGGGAGCGTGGCCGTCTGGCGCTGGCCAAGATGCTGGTGCATCCTGCGTCACTGCTGTGTCTTGACGAGCCCACCAACCACCTCGACATCGCGTCCAACGACGTCTTGGAGCAAGCTTTGGTGGGCTACACCGGCACCATCGCGCTCATCACGCATGACAGACACCTGATCCGCGCCGTCGCCAACAAGATCGTGGAAGTGAGCAACGGCAGCGTGACTGTCTACGACGGTGATTACGACTACTACCTGTTCAAACGCGAACAGATGAACCGTGCCGCCGAGGAGGCCTCATCGCCTCCGACGTCATCGCGTGTGCCTGCCGCAACGGCCACAGCGTCCGCACCCGTGGCCAAGCTGTCCTCTGGACCCAAGACCAAGGAGCAGAAACGCGCAGAGGCCGATGCGCGCAACAGGCTGTACCGTGCAGGTAAAGACGTCAAGAAGGCCGCCAAAGACGCCGAGAAGGCGCTCAACGATGCGCAAGCTCTGCATGAGAAGCTGCTCGCGGAGCTTGCAGAGCCCGAGGTGTACGCTGACAAGAAGGTATTCACCCAGACCATGGGCGCCTACAACGATGTGAAGAGGAACCTGCCAAAGCTTGAAGAGGCGTGGTTGCATGCGATGGAGGAGCTGGAGAGGGTAGCCAACGAGTAAGCGATGAGTCTGACGAAACCTGACTTTGTAACAAAGTTTACAATCTCCTGAGTTTCGTGCAATATAGCCGAAAACCCGAACGAGGGGATTGGGGGACTCGGTGCAGTTTGCTTCTTCGGACAGCGTACTGTTTGTCATGGGCCTGGCAGCAGGCCCGGTCGTCTTCCTGCTCATCTTGTTGGTGGTGAACCGCGTTCTGGCGCCTCGTTCACCCGGTGAGGCCAAGCATGAAGCCTTCGAGTGCGGGATCCCCCAGGGCGGCTCGCCATGGGTCCCGGTCAACCTCAGGTTCTCCACCATCGCGCTTCTATTCGTGATCTTCGATGCCGAGACGGTCCTGCTGTTTGCCGTCGCTCCCGCCGTACGTGGCTCCGTCATCGGCGCCATAGAGGTCGGCTCCTTTGCGGTGTTCCTCGGCTTCGGTCTGTACTACGCCTGGCAGAAGGGAGCACTGCGTTGGCCCTCATAGACGACCTCGGAAAAGCTCTGGATAGTTCTCCCGGCGGGAGTGTCATCCTCACAAGTGTGGACGCCATCATGGATTGGTCTCGAGGCAAGTCTTTGTGGACTATGCCGATGGGTACTGCGTGCTGTGCGATGGAGCTCATCGCCGCTTCTTTCTCGAAGTTCGACTTCGACAGGCACGGCACCATCCCGCGCGCCGATCCTCGCCACACCGACGTGATGGTGGTGGCTGGGACCATCACGTACAAGATGGCGCCGGCTGTCCAGCGTCTCTACGATCAGATGCCGGACCCCAAGTGGGTCATCGCCATGGGCAACTGCGCGGTCTCAGGCGGCATCTTCTACTACGACACGTACTCGGTCGTTCGCGGCGTGGACGAGTTCTTGCCCGTGGATGTCTACATCGCCGGATGCCCTCCGCGTCCCGAAGCGCTGCAAGACGCGATCTTCCAGTTGCGCAAGAAGGTGGACTCTGAGTCCGTCGCTCCGGGTCGGGTGCGTGATGTGGAATATGTGCTGCCGCTTCCCGGAGACCCGCGCGCGGGCGACCGTATCCAGGCTCTGAGAGACGGCGGTGGGCGCAAGTGAACATCAACGAACTCCGCGAGCACCTGTGTAGCGAGTATCCGGACCTGTGTCCTTTGTTCTCGGTCGAGTTCGGGGACGGCTCTCTCACGGTTGCAGCTGAGCGTCTCTACTCGGCGGCATCAGACATGCGTGACCTTGGATTCGACCGGCTCGGCATGGTTACGGCGGTCGATCGTGGCGAGACTTTTGAGCTTGTCTACCGCGTTACATCCCGAGAGATGCGCGCCGGCATATTTCTGAAAGCAGAGGTGCCTAGAGAAGACCCGCATATCAAGTCGCTGTGCGATCTGTGGCCCGCGGCCAACTGGCACGAGCGCGAGGTCTATGACATGTTCGGGATCGTATTTGACGGCCATCCCGATTTGCGGCGCATCCTGCTGACCGACGACTGGGTGGGCTATCCGCTCCGTAAAGACTACGAAGACGAGCGGATGATCCGCCGTCCCGACTACATCTAGGAGGTGTGCGCGTTGACTGAAGAACTCGTTGTGAACATAGGTCCGTCGCACCCCTCTACTCACGGTGTGTGCCGCATGGTCACGACTCTGGATGGCGAGATCGTCCGCCACGTCGAGGTGGTCATCGGTCATCTGCACCGCGGTATCGAGAAGATGGCCGAGAACCGCACCTACCTGCAAGTGGTGCCGCTCACTGACCGTCTGGACTATGTTGGCTCGATGTACGCCAACTGGGCGTACTGCAGGGCGGTGGAGCGGCTTGCCGGCATCCGTGTGCCGGAGCGTGCCGAGTACCTGCGTGTCATCGTCTGTGAGCTGCAGCGCATCGCAAGCCACATGATGTCGGTCGGCCCCGCAGGTGCCGATGTTGGTGCCACCACGGCGTTCATGTACACCTTCGCCCAACGCGAGCAGGTCGTGGACCTGTTCGAACAGCTGTGCGGCGCCCGCCTTACCTACAACTATGTCCGCCCCGGTGGCGTCTCTATGGACGTGCCTGAGGGCTGGGTGGACAACGTTCGTGCGTTCTGCCGCTCGCACCCCTCGGCGATGGCCGAGGTGGATCGCTTCTTGTTCGGCAACGTCATCGCTCGCCAGCGCATGAAAGGCATCGGCGTCTTGGCTCCCGAAGACGCGGTCGCGTGGGGCGCTTCGGGGCCGGTGGCTCGCGGAAGCGGCGTGAGCTGGGACCTGCGCCGGGACGACAGCTACAGCGTCTACCCGCGCCTGGACTTCGACATCCCGCTTGGCTCCAACGGTGACTGCTATGACAGGGCACGCGTGCGGCTATGGGAGGCGATCGAGAGCTGCCGCATCATCGAGCAGGCCCTCGACCAGATCGAGCCCGGTCCGGTGATGGCCGAGGCCGTCCCCAGGCTGATCACGCCGCGACCCGGCGAAGCCTATGACCACATTGAAGGTGCCCGTGGTTCTCTCGGCGTGTATCTGGTCTCTGACGGCACGCCGCGTCCGTATCGCATGAAGGTCCGCTCGCCAGCCTTCTGCAACCTGGCGCTGGTCCCGATGCTGGCCGAGGGGCACACGCTCTCCGACCTCGTCGTCATCCTCGGCTCGCTGGACCCGGTGTTCGGGGAGGTGGACCGATGAGCTTTTTGTGGGGAATGCTGTGGGGCGTGGCCGCTGTCATGGTCATCGCCGGCGGTGCGATAGTCGGTGTGTGGTGGGAGCGCAAGGTCTCCGCGCGCATCCAATTGCGACTCGGACCGCAACAGATCGGCCCGGCCGGATCTTTGCAGATGGTCGCGGACGTGCCGAAGCTGCTCTTCAAAGAGGACATCATCCCTGCCGCAGCCGACGAGCCGTTCTTCCGCTACGCGCCGCTAGCGGTGTTCGCGCCCATAGCGATGTCTGTGGCCGTCATCCCGTTCGCTACGGGCTGGGCGCCCTTCGACGCCACCGCCGGCGCACTGTTCTTCCTGGCGGTCCCCTCGATATCGGTTCTGGGGATCCTGTTCTCGGCCTGGGCGTCGCATAACACGCTCTCTGCCATCGGCGGCGTGCGTGCAGCCGCGCAGATGGTCAGCTACGAAGTGCCGCGGTCACTGTCAGTGCTCTCCGTGCTGGTGCTGGCCGGGACGCTGCGCCCGGTGGCCGTGATGGACGCATGGGAGTGGTGGTGGATCCCCGCGACGTTTGTGGGCTTCATTGTCTATCTGATCTCCTCCATCGCCGAGATGAACCGGGGTCCTTTCGATATCCCTGAGGCGGAGTCCGAGCTTGTGGCGGGCTACTTCGCCGACTACGCAGGTATCCGCTGGGCGGTCTTCATGATGGGTGAGTACGGCGGCATGATCGCGGCCAGCCTGTTCGGCGCCGCGATGTTCCTCGGAGGTTTCCGGCTGTTGCCGGGGGCATGGGGCGTGGTGGCCTTCATCGCCGTCGGTGCGGTTCTGATGACCATCATCATGTGGATGAAGTGGACCTTCCCGCGTCTCCGGCAAGACCAGCTCATGACGTTTTGCTGGACCATCCTCACGCCCATCGCCATCGTCCAACTCTTCGCTGCGGGGGTGATCGCCGCATGGCTGTAGACGAGAACCGGCTCCCGGTCCCGGAGACCGTATCCGATGAGTACGCGCCCGGCGTGAAAGGCTTCATGCAAGGTGCTCGATCACTGCTCACGGGACTGGGCATCACCGCAAGCGCGTCCACGCGCAAGCCTATAACCGTGCGCTATCCACAGGAGAAGGTGACGGTCAGCGATCGCTGGCGCGGCGCGCTGCAACTCAAAGGAGCACTTGGCCGAGATGAGATCGATCTTGTCTCGGCGCCTCCGCATGAGTACAACGCGAAGATCGACGGGCTGTACCGCAACGATCGCCTCTCGCCGTGCACGGGCAGCTGCCCCGCGAATGTCGATGCGCGCGGCCAGGCGTTCCTGATCGCAGATGGTCGCATCCCTGAGGCGTACGAGCTCGTGCGGGAGCGCAACATCTTGCCGGGCGTGCTGGGCCGCATCTGCCACCATCCGTGTGAGTCGGCCTGTCGACGCAACCGCTACGACGAGCCCATCTCGATCCGTTTGCTGCACCGTTTCGCGTACGAGGAGTACCGCAAGGTGGCGGCCGAACGCATCAAGCCTCTGCCCAAGACACGTGATCAGCGCGTGGCCATCATCGGCTCCGGTCCTTCAGGGTTGGCCGCCGCGTATGACCTGATGTCTCTGGGCTACACAGTGACTATGTACGAGCGAGAAGCGCAGCCAGGCGGCGCGCTATCCACGGGCGTGCCGTCCTACCGCCTCCCGCGCGACGTCCTCTATGGCGAGATCGCCGATCTTGTCGCACTCGGTCTGGACCTTCGTTGCGAGACCGAGGTGGGCAAAGACGTCATGCTCTCCAGCATCATGCGCGAGAACGACGCGGTGCTTCTGGCGGTAGGCCTCCAAGACAGCCGTATCCTGCCGTTGCCGGGAACCCATGCCGATGGTGTCGTCGGCGCTCTGGAGTTCTTGTGGGCGGCCAACAACCTGGGCGACGCAGGCGTGAAGGGCAGGCGCCTGCTGGTCATCGGCGGCGGCAACGTCGCGGTGGACGTCGCGCGCTGTGCCTTGCGCGTCGGCGCTACCGAGGTTCGGCTCTCATGTCTGGAGTCCGACCAGGAGATGCCGTGCCATCCCTGGGAGATCGAAGAAGCCGTTGACGAAGGCGTCATCGCGATGTGCTCGATGGGGCCTGTTGAGGTGCTCTCGGAGGACAACCAGGTCACCGGCATGCGTATGAAGCCGTGCTTGTCGGTGTTCGATGAGACCGGTCGGTTCTCGCCGACCTACGGTGAGGACACCCAAGACATCGAGACCGACGTCGTGGTCTTCGCCATCGGTCAGGCGGCACGGCTGGACAGTCTGGTAAGCGGCACCGATCTGCTCGTCTCAGGCAGGGGTCAGCTTGTCGTGGACGGCGCAGACGGCACCACATCGGTGCCGGGTGTGTTCGCATGCGGCGAGGTGGTCACCGGACCCGGTAGCGCCATCAACTCCGTTGCCACAGGGCACGAAGCCGCCACGTCCATACACCGCCAGCTCGAGGGTCGCTCGCTTACCGAGGGTCGCATCGCCCGTCCCGTGCCTGTATACGAGAAGTACGCTCCCGTGGACATGGAGTACGTGGAACCTGATCGCAGAAGGGCTGTCGTGACGCTGGCGGATCCCGATGAACGGGCCACAGACTTCCGTCCGGTGGAGTCCGGACTCACCAAAGAGCAGGCCATGGCCGAGGCGGCCCGCTGTCTTCGTTGCGAATCCGAGGTCTGCGTGGGTTGCACATTCTGCGCGCGCACCTGCCCTGACTTCGCCATCAAGGTTGAGCGCACCGACCAACCCGGTGCGCGCTGCCTCACCACATACGAGCTGGACCTCACGAAGTGCTGCTTCTGCGGCCTCTGTGCCGAGCAGTGCCCCACCGGAGCGCTGCAGCATACGGGACAGTATGAGTTGTCGTTCTACCACCGGGACCTCATGACCTTCGACAAGGGGGAGATGTTGCGCAGCGATCAAGGAAGTCGCGCGACGGGACTGGATGGAATCACCTCACCTGTCTGTCCAGCACCTCGCACAGGGCCGGGTGAGCGCCCATGAGTTCGACCATCGCCTTCTGGGCCGTGATCGTGCTGCTCACGTCGGGAGCACTTGGCGTCGTGCTGTCACGCGAGGCCATGCGGCTGACGCTGTCATTTGGGGTGTTCTTGCTGGGCGTCGCAGCCAGCTTCCTCTACTTCGGCCTCGCATTCCTGGCTGTGGCACAGCTATTCGTCTATGTGGGAGGAGTTCTCATCCTGGTCCTCTTCGCGCTCATGATGGTGCGCCGGGGCGATGGGGACAAGCTGCTGATGGAGGTCCGCTGGGACTGGGCCGCCGCGGTGACCGCGTCCGCGGTCACGGTACTCATCGTCACCGTCCTGGCGCCCGAGTTCACAACCACGGTCCCTGCGCCCGGCGCTGCAGACAGCGGCGCCATGGCTTCTGTCCTGTTGGAACATTACCTTCCAGCCTTTGAGATCGCGGGTGCGCTCCTGCTCGTCGCGGTCCTTGCGGTGCTTGTCATCGTGGGCAGGGGGGATGAGCGATGAGCATCCTGGTCGCCTGTGCTTTCGTCTTCGGTGCCGGTCTGTTCGTGGTGCTCTCGCGAAGAGACGTCATCGGCGTCCTCATAGGACTGGAGCTCATGCTGGGCGGGGCGAACGTCTTGCTGGTCGCCCTCGCTACCGTCAGTGGCCAAGACGCCTCCACTACCCAGTCGTTGGGACTCATGGTCCTGGTCATGGCGGCTGCCGAGGCGGCAGTAGGGCTTGCGCTGCTCATCGCGGCGTTCAAGCGTACCGGTCGCTCTCAAGTCGATGAGTTCGGGGAGGTGACCGGCTGATGTCACAGCTTCTGCAACAGCCCTGGATCGCAGTGGCCGCTCCGGCCCTTATTGCCCTTGCTATCGCCATTGCGGGTCGTCGTGCGGTGCCCGTGACACGTTGGTTCGCGCTCATCGGCCCTGCACTGGTGCTGGCTACCGGAGTCGCCGGACTGTCTGCCCACACCAGCGCACCGGTCGTCTCTGTGTCCTGGCTCTCTCAGGGAGCGAGCTCCATCGCGGTGGGTGCTTCAGTCGACGCGCTGGCTGCCATCATGCTGGTGGTCGTCGGTGTTGTCTCGGCCTCTGTGGTGCTGTTCTCCATAGGCTATATGGCCGAGGACCCCGCTCAGGCCAGGTACTTCGCGCTTCTCTCGCTGTTCAGTGCGGCGATGACGGGACTTGTCGTCTCCACCACGCTGGTCGGCCTGTTCGCGGCGTGGGAGGTCGTCGGCGCCTGCAGCTACCTGCTCATCGGGTTCTGGTATCACAAGCCGTCGGCCGCGAACGCCGCGATGAAGGCGTTCATCGTCACGCGTGTGGGCGACGTCGGATTTCTGCTGGGGATCGCATTGCTGTGGTCCAGCACCGGGACGGCTGATATCGCCCTCATCGGAGCCGGCGTCACGGCGCTTTCGGGCGGCGTCGCCACCGCTGCCGCCCTACTGCTGTTTGCGGGCGCGGCGGGCAAGTCTGCGCAGTTCCCGCTGCACATCTGGCTTCCCGAGGCGATGGAAGGCCCCACACCGGTGTCGGCTCTCATCCACGCGGCCACCATGGTCGCCGCGGGCGTGTTCCTGGTGGCACGCATGTGGCCGGTGTTCGCCGCCTCGGAACTCACCTTGTACGTCATGCTCTGGATTGGCCTCGTGACCGCGGTTGGCGCGGCCGCAGCCGCAGTCGCCCAGCGTGACATCAAGCGCGTCTTGGCCTACTCAACCATCAGTCAGCTGGGCTTCATGTTCGCCGCTTTGGGAGCCGGGTCGTGGCAGATCGCGATGTTCCACCTTGTGACCCATGCGGCTTTCAAAGCGCTGCTCTTCCTGGGATCCGGTAGCGTCATCCACGCCGCCGGTACGCAGGACCTTCACGAGATGGGCGGCCTGCGCAGCCATATGCCGGTCACCACCATCACATGGGTGCTGGGTGCCGGAGCGCTGGCCGGGATACCGCCTTTGGCCGGCTTCTTCTCCAAAGACGGCATCATCCACGCGGTGACCGTCGCATCGCCCGTCGCGGGCGGACTCCTGGTGCTCGCAAGTCTGATGACCGCGTTCTACATCACTCGCGCAACCGTTCTGGCGTTCGGCGGGCAGTTCCGCGGGCAGGGTCATCCGCACGAATCACCGCTGAGCATGACCCTTCCGCTGATGGTGCTTGCCTCGGGCGCTGTGGGATTGGGTTTTGCCGGCGAGTGGCTTGCGGAGCTGTTGGGCGGGCATGCCGGACTCGATCCTACGGTGGCGGTCGTCTCGGCACTGGTGGCTGTGACCGGTGTGGCGGCAGGCTGGATGGTCTACAAACGAGGCCCTGCCTCCGATGTAGCGCTTCAGGGACGTCTGGGCGGCGCATATCCGGCCATGGCTTCGGCTTTTGGCGTCGACGCGCTTCTGGTGGCGATCTTCGTGACACCCGCGCGCTCTCTTTCCGGGAAGATCTATCGCCGAGCAGACCGCGGCCTGATCGATGGCATCGTGAACGGTGTCGCCAGGCTCACGGTGGGCCTCGGACGCGTGTCGACGTCGCTCCAAACCGGCCAGATCGATCTTGGCGCTGCCCTGGTAGCCGCGGGTGTGGTCGTGCTCACCGCACTTGTCATCGGATGGGGAGGGAGGTAGAGATGGGCGTACTGCTCCCGGTCCTTCTTCCTCTTGTAGGTGTGATCTTGGTGGTTCTCTTCGGCGGGGGAGACCGCTCCCGGTCAAGGTTGCTGGCTTCGATCTTCGCGCTGGCCACGTTCATCGTGACGCTGTATCTGGCCGCTGCTTTGCACGACGGTGGCTCGGAGGCCCTGAGATGGGGTATCGAAGCCGCGATCCCTGGCACCGGGTTCGTGATGCTGGCGATAGACGGCCTGTCGCTGCCGTTGGTCGTACTGACCGGATTTCTGACCTGTCTTGCCATCTTGAGCTCCTGGGAGGTGGGGGAGAGCCCGACGGCTCATCACGCCTTGCTGCTGGGCCTTGAGGCGGCTGTGATGGCGGTCTTCCTGGCCGACAACCTCATCTTGTTCTATGTGGCGTGGGAGGCCGTGCTGATTCCGATGTTCTTCCTGATCTCGGTGTGGGGTCATGAGAACCGTCGAGCGGCAGCGTTGAAGTTCTTCATCTACACGTTCCTGGGTTCAGCCTTGATGCTCATCGGCATCATCGTCCTTGCACGGTCAGTACAGACCCTCACTATCGTGGGAGGGGTAGGCGCTGCGGATCCGGCGAGCCAGAGTCTTGTGTTCTGGCTCCTTGCCGCAGGTCTGCTGGTCAAAGTCCCGGTGGTACCTCTGCACACGTGGCTTCCTGACGCACATGTCGAGGCGCCTACGGCGGGCTCGATCATGCTTGCAGGAGTGTTGCTCAAGATGGGCGGCTACGGCCTGTTGCGCGTGGCGCTCCCGGCGGCTCCCGAGGCATTCTCGGCAGCAGCCCCCGTGCTTGCGGTCCTTGGTGGCATCGGCATCATGTACGGTGCGGTGCTCGCCCTCGGTCAGAGCGACCTCAAGCGATTGGTGGCGTACTCGTCTGTAGCGCATATGGGATTCATGCTGCTGGCCATCTCCGCCGGAACCAGCGCCGGGATAGGGGCCGCCATGCTCATCATGGTGAGTCATGGTCTTGTCTCCGGTCTGTCGTTCTTCCTCGTCGGTGCGGTGTACCAACGAACCCATACGCGGGAGATCTCGCGCTTCGGCGGCCTTGGTTCGAAGATTCCTGTCTTTGGAGGCGCGTTCGTGTTCGCCGCCCTCGCAAGTCTGGGACTGCCGGGGCTTTCGGGGTTCCCGGGTGAGCTCCTCAGCGTCTTGGAGGGCTTCAGTCGCTTCGGCTGGTGGATAGCCCCGGTGGGAGTGGGGGTCGTTCTATCCGCCGCTTACAACCTGTACGCGGTACGTGCTGTTGCTCACGGCACTCTGGCGCCCGAGTGGACCGATATCGCCGATCTCTCAACACGCGAGCGCATCATAGCTGCGGCCTTCATAGTGCCCATCGTGTTTCTTGGCCTATGGCCTGCGACGGTGCTTTCGCTCACCGACCCGGTCAGTAAAGTGCTTGCGTTGACCATGGGAGGTGGCCAGTAGATGGAGAACGTGACACCGATATCGCTGTGGATCCCTGCTGCGATCGTCGTCGCGGGTGCGGTATTCGGTCTTCTTGCGGATGCCTTGAGGCATCGCGCTGCAGGAGCCGGTATCATCGCCGTGTCGCTTGTGGCTGCCTTCGGCGTGTGCGGTTGGACCGGCCTTACGCTCACTCCCACACCGCTGTTGGATGTGACGTTCGTGAGCGGCGGGGTCCTTTCCGTCGCGGCATCAGTTGTCTATCTGATCGCGGCGCTCTCTGTACTTTCGGGATGGAGGCAGGTGGCCTCCACGCATCGCGGTGTCACCATGGCGGCCATCACCGCGTTTAGCGCGCTTGGCATACACGTGTTGATATCTTCTCTCGATCTGCTCACGACGATCCTCGTATTGGAGACGATAGCAATTGCGGGATACGCACTGGTCAGTGGTGCGGGTGGTCGTCGCGCTGATGAGGCCGCTTTGCGCTACTTCATCCAGGGCGGGGTTGCAACCGGCTTCACGCTGTTGGGACTTGCGGTCCTCTACGGCATCTTCGGCTCCACGAACTACCTCGGACTCTGCAACGCCCTCGACGGTGGGTCCCGGGTGGCGGCACTTGGTATGGTGCTGATCCTCTCGGCGTTCGCATTCAAACTGGGTGCCGCACCGTTCCATACCTGGGCACCGGATGTCTACGAGGTCACAGAGCCTGCCACAGCCGCCTTCCTGGCGTCTGCGCCCAAGATAGGCGCTCTTATGGCCCTGCTCATGGTGTTCCCGGCCGGCCTGTTCAACGCTCAGCGTTTTCCCTCCGGGACAACGGCTATCGCTGTGGTGGCTGCTGCATCCATAGTCATCGGCAACCTGGGCGGCCTTCGTCAGAGCTCGCTGACCAGGATGTTGGGCTATTCGGGCGTTGCCCAGGTAGGCTATGGACTCATCGGGCTTGCGTCGGGAGTCATTGGGTACGAGGAGACCGCCATCTTCGCGGTCACATATGCTCTGGGTGTAGCCGCTGCGTTCTTCGCGGTCGCAGCTATACGTGAGCGACGTCCTCAGTGGGACGGGAGCATCGCGGGGCTGGCCGGACTGGCCGCCGAGGTGCCGGTCCTGGCTGTATCGATGGTGGTCGCGGTTCTGTCTTTGACGGGGATTCCGCTCTTCCTGGGCTTCTGGGGCAAGCTTCTGGTGTTCACATCAGCCATATCGGCAGGGCTCACGTGGCTGGCGGTGGCCGGCGTGCTGGGCTCGGTGATCTCCTTCGGGTACTACGGCAAGGTCCTGATCGCCATGTACGCGCCCGGCGCCACGGTGGCAGGAGGACTTCCTGAGCCTTCTGGGAGAGGCGGATCGTCGGCCTCGGTTGTTGCAGTGATATCCGCGCTACTCGTAGTAGTAGGTGGCGTCGGTCCGTTGATCACCGGCATCAGTGAGGTCCTCAGGCTGTTCACACTCTAGAGAAGATACATACCTGACACCTTGCCACGGTCGGTTCATGCATCGACAGGCCTAGTTTCATGAACTTCCATATGCATGAGATTTCGTTCACAAAGTCCTTGATTCGCGTTCACTTCGTGTTAGAATGCGGTAAGGATTGCTTCGGCAATTTCCTTACCCCTGAGCCTCAAGGTGCCGGCCTTGGGGCTCCCTTATTGGCTTTGTGTGGACTGACCCTCAAGTGGCGGGTCCATTCAACCGATAAATGACCCATGATAATCTCAGACGAGCAGGTCCGCCTGGCTGTGGAATACCTGCAGACCCAAGATGTATATGCTGCTACCGAGATAGTCCGCCGACCTGATGAGGCGACCGCATTGATCTTGCGTAGGGTTGTAGACACCCTGTGCCAGTTGCCGGACGTGCGGGTTGATCGCGTTGCTGAAGCGCGGGAACTGCTTGCAGGGCCCATGCCGTCAACGCAGGTTGTAGCGGACAAGCTCATAGGCAGGATCCTCTCGGACTCTATCCGCTGATCGGCGTGTGGCCACGTCATCAGGAGACGACGCAGCAGCGTCGTCTCTTCTGTTACGATTCAACAGTCGTGTACCTCGGACATCGCCTATCAAGGGACGGTTACACCGCATGTTACGTCCGTTTCCACGACGCGCTCTGACGGTCCTAATGGACCTGCTGGTCGGTGTCGCGCTCGTTCTGACGGTTGGTATCGTCGTCACCTTCTTCGGGGCGCTCTCGTCCACGGAAATCGGGGGCCGACTGGTCGCCATCACGTCTGCTGTGACGCTCCCACTCGGGCTTCCGGTATGGAAGACGCCCTATGCGGGGGTCATTCAAGCCGACAGCGCATCTACCGTGGGGATCGTTCTCGTGGCGGAGTGGCTCCTCAGCAACATCAGACGCCGCAGCGCGTAAGCACTGGTTGTCTGCCTGCTGTTGGGGCAACATAGATACAGTAGAACCGAGACCGGGGGGCAATAGTGCCGTACTCGCGTGAACGGATCGGCGAGATACTGATCAGGGGTGGTCTTATCACCCCGGAGCAGCTCGATGAGGCTCTTGCCCGTCAGCGCGCCGAGGGGGGCAAGCTGGGGCAGATCCTGGTGCGTACGCTCGTTCTCACCGAGGAGGACATCGGTCGCACGCTAGCAGAGCAGAAGGGCTACCCGTTCATCAGTCTGACGGTGTATGCAGTGGACCGTAGTGCCGTCTCCATGATTCCTGAGCGTATCGCGCGTCGCCGTCTCGTGCTCCCCGTGGGCTTTGACGGCACATCGATCGTCCTCGCGATGGCCGATCCTTTGGACATCGAAGCCATAGACGACGTCAAGCTGCAGACCGGCATGAGCGTGAATCCTGTCGTTGCAAGCCCCACGCAGATCCAGTACGCGATCGACAAGTACATCGCTTCCGCCGATGCCGTCCAAGACATCTTGCTCGCTGACGACGAGCCGGTTCCCGATGAGGTCCTGACCGGAGACGAGGACGTGCCCATCGTCCGGCTGGTCAACCAGCTCATTCGCGAAGGTGTCGCCGATGATGCTAGCGACATCCACATCGAACCGAGCGATAAGGGCGTCCGCATCCGCTACAGGATCGACGGTGTCTTGCATGAAGTGATGCAGCTGCCGCTGAGCGCCAAAGCCGGCCTGATCAGTCGTATCAAGGTCATGGCCGACATGGACATCGCTGAGCGGCGCAGGCCGCAGGATGGTCGCATCGCGGTCATGGTCGACGGGCGCGCGATCGACTTCCGGGTCGCAACGCTTCCTACACCGCAAGGTGAGAGCATCGTCATCCGGATACTCAATCAGGATGACCGCGTTCACAGCCTTGAGGACCTTGGCATGTCGGCGACCCACTTAGAGATCGTCCAGCGCTTCCTGTCCCGTCCCTACGGTGCCGTCCTCGTGTCCGGACCGACTGGTTCGGGCAAGACGACCTCGCTCTACGCCGGCCTTCTGATGCTCAACGAGGAGTCGCGCAAGATCATCACCATCGAGGACCCCATCGAGTATCAGATCGGCGGGATAACGCAAATGGCGGTGAACCCCGGCATCGGGTTGTCCTTCTCGCGTCTGCTGCGTACGGTTCTGCGCTCGGATCCCGATATCGTGCTCGTGGGTGAGATCAGAGATCCGGAGACCGCGGAGATCGCCATCAGGGCGGCTTTGACCGGGCACCTGATGCTCTCCTCGATACACACCAACGATGCCCCCTCTACGCTGACCCGACTGGTCGATATGGAGGTGGCTCCGTATGTGACCAGCTCTGCGCTGGTGGGAGTTGTTGCCCAACGGCTTGCGCGGCGGCTGTGTCCGGCCTGCAAGAAGAAGGTCCGCACAAGCAAGGCTCAGCTCGAAGCGATCGGCTTTTCTGCCGAAGAGGCCGCTACGGTCAAACCGTACGGGCCTGTCGGCTGCGATGAGTGCTTCGGCACGGGCTACCGGGGGCGCATCGGTCTGTTCGAGATCATGGAGATGACCGATGATGTGCGGCGCCTCTTCTTGAAACAGGCACCTTCGGAGCAGCTGCGCGATGCAGCGCTTGCCAATGGCATGCAGACCATGCGTCGCGACGCGCTGGACAAGGTGGCACAGGGTGTCACGAGCATCGATGAGATCGAACGCGTCGTCTTCTGATCTGTTCGCTGTTGGAAGGGAGTCCGGGCATGTTCGACGCTACACGTGAGCCCCGAGCAATCGTGTTGGTCCTTGACAGCGTGGGCGCCGGTGAGCTTCCTGACGCCGCAGAGTATGGCGACACCGGGGCTAATACTCTCGGAAACACCGCGCGCGCCGTTGGGGGTCTTAAGATGCCCAATCTTGGCGCCATGGGTCTGGGGAACATCACTGAGATAGCGGGTGTCGCTCCTTCCAAGGCTCCAACGGCGTCATGGGGCAGGAATGCCGAGCGATCCGCTGGCAAAGACACCACCACCGGACACTGGGAGATGATGGGCCTGGTGCTCAAACAAGCGTTTCCTACGTACCCCGACGGGTTCCCCGAAGACGTGTTGGACGAGTTCATCTCAAAGACCGGCGTGCCCGGCGTGCTGGGCAACTACGCTGCCAGCGGTACTGTCATCATCCAGGATCTGGGCGACGAACATGTCGCCACCGGCAAGCCCATCGTGTACACCTCGGCTGATTCAGTGTTCCAGGTCGCATGTCACGAAGAGGCGTTCGGCCTTGAGCGTCTTTACGAGGTCTGCGCCGTAGCCCGCGAGGTGTTCCAGGGAGACCACTGCGTAGGACGGGTGATCGCGCGTCCGTTCATAGGCCCCGACGCGGACGGTCAGTACACCCGTACCCACCGCCGTAAGGACTACGCCGTCAAGCCCTTCGAACCGACGGTCCTGGACCTGCTTCAGGATTCAGGTGTGGACGTGTTCGGAGTGGGTAAGATCGGCGACATCTTCGACTGGCAGGCGGTGACATCCTCGCCGCATGTCACGGACAACATGGATGGTTTCACCAAGCTGGTGAATGAGGTGCGCAGACCCGAGCAAGGCTTCGTCTTCGCCAACCTTGTGGATTTCGATATGTTGTGGGGACATCGCAACGACGCAGCCGGCTACGCGGGTGGCCTTGAAGCGGTGGACGCTCGCATGCCTGAGCTGCTCGATGCCATGGTCGATGGCGACCTGCTGATAATCACGGCGGATCACGGCTGTGATCCCACGATGCCATCCACCGATCACAGTCGGGAGTACACGCCGTTGATCGCGAAAGTCAAAGGCGTCGATCGTGGCGTGGATCTTGGCATACGCGCGACGTTTGCCGATATCGGTGAGACGGTCCTGGACTTCTATAGACTCCCCAACAGCTGCGGACGAGGTGCCTCGTTCCTCCCGGAGGTGACCGGAGCATGAGGACCCTTCTCGAGCTGATCGAGCTCAAGCGCGATGGGGGAGCGCACACCGATGGCGAGTTGAAGCGATTGGTCGACGCCTTCGTCGCTGGCGAGATGCCCGACTATCAGATGTCCGCTTGGCTCATGGCGGCTTTCCTCAACGGTCTCTCAAGTGAAGAGACGGCGGCGCTCACCAGTGCGATGACAGCATCGGGACGGGTTGTGGATCTCTCGGACGTACCCGGTATCAAGGTGGACAAGCATTCCACCGGCGGCGTCGGTGATACAACGACTATGGTCCTGGCTCCGCTGGTGGCCAGTTGCGGCGTTCCGGTTGCCAAGATGAGTGGCCGGGGACTGGGCCACACGGGCGGAACGCTCGACAAGCTAGAGTCCATTCCGGGTTTCTCGGTCAGCCTCGATCCTGCCCGCTTCGTGGAGCAGGTCAAAGAGATCGGTGTGGCGGTGATCGCCCAGAGCGCGGATGTGGACCCGGCCGACAAGAAGATGTACGCGTTGCGCGATGTCACCGGTACTGTGCCTTCGATACCTCTCATTGTGAGCTCGATCATCAGCAAGAAGATCGCCGGTGGAGCAGATGCCATGGTTCTTGACGTGAAGGTGGGCTCCGGCTCGTTTATGAAGACCGAGTCCGATGCGCGGGAACTCGCTGCGGAGTTGACCCGCGTTGGTGAGCTCATGGGCCGCACCGTGGTCTGCGTCATGACCGATATGGACCAGCCTCTGGGTCGAGCTGTCGGCAACGCTTTGGAGGTCCGAGAGGCCATCGATACGCTACGTGGTGAAGGCCCCGCCGACCTCACGGAGCTGTGCCTCTGCCTGGGAAGCAAGATGCTGGTGCTAGGCGGAGTAGCTGTCGATCAGGTTGAGGCGCGGACGGCGCTGCTGACCTCGATCGCAAGTGGTCGGGCGATTGAGACCTTTCGTGCTTGGGTGTCTGCTCAGGGGGGGAACGCCCTGGTGACAGATGATCCTAGCCTGCTGCCTGTCGCTCCCGTCACTCACGCCGTGCTTGCGCAGAACGACGGATACGTGGCCGGGTTCGACGCTGAAAGCGTGGGCAGGGCCGCGATGGCGCTTGGTGCAGGCAGAGCACGTCAGGAAGACGACATCGATCTTGGCGCCGGCCTCGTCATGGCTCATCGGGTAGGTGACCGGGTCATGAAGGGCGACACCATCGCTACGCTGTACACGAGCGACGCCGGGCGTCTAGAAGAGGCCGAGCAGCGTTTCGTGGGCGCATTCCGGTTGAGTGACGAGCCAGTGCAGGCACTTGCATTGTTCCACGAGGTGTGACCCGGTGGGGCGCCGCGGGGACATGCGACCGCAGCAGGCGACCCAGCTGGTCGTCGGGCATGCCAACCCGGACTTCGACGCCTACGGGTCCATGATAGCCGCCACGAAGCTCTACAGCGGGGCGCAGGCGGTCTACCTGGGCAGCCAGAACGCCAACGTGCGCGACTTCCACAACCTTCATGAGGACTTCTTGGACTTCATCGACGTGAAGGCGCTCGACCCTGACAGCGTCGAGCGTGTGATCGTGGTGGACACCCATGACCCCGGGCGCATCGGACCCATCGGCCGGAACGGCACGCATCCTGACGTTTATGTGGTGATCTACGACCATCATCCAAAGGCCGAAGGCGACCTTGTCGTGGCAGATGACCACTCCATGGATGTCGGTGCCACCACCTCCATCCTCGTCCATGAGATCCGCCAGCGCGGTATCGAGATCACGCCGCTTGAAGCCAGCGCGATGCTTCTGGGTATCCATGAGGACACCGGTTCGCTCACATATCCCAACACGACCGCATACGATGCCGAGGCCGTGGTGTTTTTGATGGCGGCGGGTGCCGACCTTGAGGTCGTCAGCCGTTTTCTTGCTCGCGCGCTCACCCCCGGCCAGCGGGATCTGCTCGAAGCGGTGCTGGATTCACTGCAGGTCTGGGACGTCCACGGCCAGGAGATCGCCGTAGGGACCGCGATAGCCGATGAGTATGTCGACTCGGCCAGCGTCCTCACGCACTACATCTGCGAGGACCTCGGCTATCGGGTGGCGGTGGCCGTCGTCCGGATGCCCGAGCGATTGCATATCGTGGGCAGGTCCAGGATCGCCGAGATAGACATCGGAGCGGTTCTTGAGCGCCTGGGAGGCGGAGGACACCCGCAGGCGGCTTCTGCTGCTCTCAAGGAGGGGACTCCCGAAGAGGTGCTGATCCGGCTGCGTGAAGCACTGGAGCTGGAGGTGCCCGCGCCGCTGTCCGCTATAGACATCATGAGTTCACCTGTTCGAACCATCGGGCCCGATACGACCATGGCGCAGGCCGGCGACTTGATGGCAACCTGGGGTCACGGCGGGATGCCGGTCGTCGAAGGCGGCCGATTGCTCGGGTTGGTGACCCGGAAAGACGTGGATAAGGCGGTTCGACACGGCCTGGAGCATGCTCCCGTGACCGGGTTCATGGCCCGGGACCCGCGTGTCGTCACCTCCGGGGCCAGCCTGTCCGACCTTGAGCGACTCCTGGTCCGCTCGGGAATAGGACGTGTGCCCGTTGTGGAGCAAGGAGAGCTTATCGGCATCGTCACACGCAAGGACTTCTTGAGAGCGGAGCACGGCGAGGCCTATCTCGATCGCGGCATCACCCACGCGCGTGACGAAGCGTCACAACGCTTCATGGCCTCTGTGCGGCACTTGCTGCCGGCGGCCGCCCGTGCGGCGGTGCAGACACTGGGACGATTGGCTGACGAGCAGGGGTTGCGCGCTCACGTGGTCGGGGGTTTTGTGCGGGACATGCTCTTGGGCCGGCCCAACCTCGACATCGATGTCGTCATCGAGGGTGACGGACTGGAGTTCGCGCAGAGCGTGGCCAGCGCCATGGGTGCGCGCGTGCGCATCCACAGGCGGTTCGGGACCGCCGTGCTGGTGTTGAGCAAGACGCTCCACGTGGACATCACCAGCGCCAGGACCGAGTACTACACCCGGCCGGGAGCACTCCCCACCGTGGAACGTTCATCATTGCGACAGGATCTGTTCCGCAGGGACTTCTCGGTCAACGCGATGGCCGCTTGCATGAACCCCGACTGCTTCGGCATCATCGCCGATCCTTTCGGCGGTCTTCATGATCTTGAGCGAGGAGTCATCCGCACGCTTCACTCGCTCTCGTTCGTCGAGGACCCCACACGGGTGCTCAGGGCCGCGCGCTTCGAAAGGCGCTACGGCTTCTCCATCGACCCTTCCACTGAGGCGCTCCTGCGCCAGGCGGTGGACATGCAGATGCTCGATGAAGTGAGCGGCGCGCGGATCCGTGAGGAGATATTGGACATCATCGACGAGGAGTCGGTGGCTCCCATCATGCGTCGTCTCCATGCGCTTGGCGCACTGGAACTGCTGCTACCGGATGGCAGTAGTGCGAAGCAGGTCCTCGACGAGCTGGCTCTCACCGAGATCGCGTACCTCGCCCTTGCGGACTCCTTCCCTACGCCTCCTCGACGCCGCATCGCGCTGCTGGTTCCGTTCGCAGCCTCCGCGACAAGGCCCGTCGCCGAGCACTGGGCGCACTGGCTGCGTTTTGGCAGAGAGTACGGAACACCCATCCTGCTGGCCGCCGAGAAGCGCCAGGCCCTGCTCTCGCGTCTGCGTGACCGGCGGGGAATGCGTGACAGCCGGCTTTATACGCTGCTCTCGGACCTGCCCGCCGAGACGCTCATCTATATATGGGCTGTGAGCGACATAACGGGACGCGATCGCGTGGAACGCTATGTGAACGTGCTGTCGCAGATCCAGACCGCGGTGTCGGGTGACGATCTGGTCGAGTTGGGGCTCACGCCCGGACCACGCTTCTCTGGTATCCTTGGCCAAGCTCTCTCTGACAGGTTGGACGGACGCGCCGTCGGCCGTCAGGCTGAACTCACGAACCTACGCCGTCTTGTGCGCAAGAACTCTGACGGCTGACCCGAAAGGCACCACATCCATGTCTGACCTTGCGATACGTATCCTGATGTTCGCCATCGCCATACCCTCCATCGTCTTCCACGAGGTCGCACACGGCTATGTCGCGTTTCGGCTCGGGGATCCTACCGCCAAGTCCCGGGGCCGCCTGTCGCTCAACCCCATAAAGCACGTGGACCCGTTCGGGACCGTCCTGCTGCCGCTTCTGCTCCTCGTCGGAGGGCTGCCTCCGTTCGGTTACGCCAAGCCCGTGCCCATCAACCCCGGCTACTTCAAGGACTACCGGAAGGGGATGCTCATGACGGGCCTTGCGGGCCCGGCCACCAACCTGATCCTGGCTAGCTTCGCCGGGCTGGTCACCAGGGCACTTGGACTCTACATGGATCTGACCGGAGCCGCCGCGGGCGGCGTGCTGGATTGGTTGTGGATCGCGTTCTTCCTGGTGGCCTATTTCAATCTCGTCCTCATGTTCTTCAACCTTATACCGATCCCGCCTCTGGATGGCTCACGGGTGCTCCCCGTGTTCCTGAGCGATGAGGCGCTGTACCGTTATCACCGCTTCGAGCGGTACGGCATCCTGATCGTCTTCGGCTCGCTGCTCATCTTGCCCCAGCTCTTCAATATCGACGTCGTGGGCGCGTATCTCGATTGGACCGTTGACCCTATCTTGCAGCTGCTCACGGGCGCATCGTTCGGCTAGCGTTACCGGCATGCATCGTAGGATTGCTGCGGTATGATACTGACCGACCCGTTCCAGACCGAGGAGATCGTTCCGCACATGACTAAGAAGCGCGTGCTTACCGGGTATCGTCCCACCGGCCGTCTTACACTGGGCCATTGGTTTGGCAACCTCATGAACATGCGGGAGCTTCAGGAAGCGTATGAGGCCTTCTACTTCGTGGCCGACTGGCACGCGCTGACTTCTGATTGGGCTGACACGTCTTCGGTCCGCAAGTTCACCGAAGAGATGGTGCTTGACTGGGTGGCCGCGGGCATCGACCCCGCCAAGGCGACGGTCTATCGCCAGTCTGACGTCCCCGAAGTGGCTGAGCTCACGATGTATCTGGCCATGGCCACACCCATGGCGTGGCTTGAGCGCGTTCCCAGCTACAAAGAGCAGCGCGAGCAGATCACCGACAAGGACCTCAGCAACGCGGGCTTCTTCATGTACCCGTTGATGATGGCGGCCGACATCCTGTTGGTACGTGGAGACGTGGTACCGGTAGGAGAGGACCAGCTGCCGCATCTTGAGCTCACCCGGGAGATAACCCGCCGCTTCAACAACACGTACGGAGACCTTCTCACCGAGCCCGCAGCCATCATCGCCAAACAGGGCGCCCGTGTTCCCGGCACCGACGGTAGGAAGATGTCGAAGTCCTACGGCAACGCGATATACCTCTCGGACACCGCCGATGAGACCAGCAAGAAGGTCATGAGCATGGTGACCGATCCGGCCCGCAAGCTGAAGACCGACCCCGGTGACCCCGATATCTGCCCCCTCCATCAGATTCACAAGCTTGTGGGACGGCCCGAAGACGTAGCCGAGTTCGACAGGTGTTGTCGCGTCGCGGAATGTGGCTGTGTTGCGCACAAGCGCAAGCTCGTGGAGGACCTCAACGATTATCTCGCTTCGTTCAGGCAGCGACGGCTGGAGCTTGCAGCTTCCCCGGACTACGCCTGGGAAGTGCTTGCCGATGGCGCTGAGCGTGTCAGTCCGGTCGTCGACGATCTGATGTCGGACGTCCGCAGGGCCCTTCATATCACCGCCGGCTGACGCGACATGGGTTACACGGTAAAGACGGATATCTTCGAGGGGCCGTTCGACTTGCTCCTCCACCTTGTGGCACGCCAGAAGGTGGACATCGCAGAGCTGTCCATCTCGGAGATCGCCGACCAGTACCTCGCCTACGTCGATGGCATGCGTGAGCTCGATCTGGATGTCGCTAGCGACTTCCTGCTTGTGGCGGCGACCCTGCTTGAGCTCAAAGCTGCTTCGCTGCTGCCTCAGGACACCATGCCCGAGCTCGATGAGTTCGACGATGTGCCGGCCGAGGAGGCGCGTGAGCTGCTGGTCACCCGGCTGCTCGCTTACAAGCAGTTCAAGAACGCGTCTGCCGAGCTGGCTGCGCGCTTCGAGTCCACCTCGCGCATGCACTCGCGGGCCGCGGGGCTCGAGGAGCGTTTCTTGCGCCTCATGCCGGACTATCTTGAAGGCGTCACGTTGCGGGGGCTTGCCGTGATATGCGCCGACCTTGTCTACCGACGCGAGGTGTTCTTGCTCGAGGCCGAGCACATCGCCTCTGCGCCCATCAGCCTTGAGGCTCACGTCGAAGGCGTCGCTCGAACCTTGCGCAACCGTGGGCACGCGATGTTCTCGGAGCTCATGGGCGCTGGAGCCACTCGCGAGGAGCTCGTGGTCACCTTCCTGGCCATTCTCGAGCTGTATAAACGGGGCGTGGTCAAGATCACACAGGACGCACTCTTCGGCGACATCGAGATCGCCAGTATCGAGAAGGAGGACCGATGAGCGATCGGACCGAGGAACTCCGCGGGCCGCTTGAGGCGTTGTTGTTCGTCTCGGACGAGCCCGTGAATGCCATGAGACTCGCCAAGATACTCGAGGTGGGCCAGTCCGAGGTCGAGAAGGCCTTGCGTGAGCTCTCGGATGAGTACGCCGATGAAGAACGAGGCTTTCAGCTGCGCGAGGTCGCCGGCGGCTGGCGTATGTACACGCACCCTGCTCACCACCCGTATATCGAGCAGTTCGTGCTCTCGTGGGACACTCGCCGACTGTCGCAGGCGGCTCTCGAGGCGCTCGCCGTCATCGCGTATCACCAGCCGGTCATGCGTGCGGGCGTCAATGCCGTCCGCGGTGTTAACAGCGAAGCGGTCATCGCGTCGCTTGTTGAGAAGGGGCTTGTCCGTGAGGTCGGTCGGGACAAGAACGCGGGCAACGCGATCTTGTACGGCACCACCAAGGCTTTCCTTGAGAAGTTCAGCTTGAAAGACCTCACAGAGCTGCCGCCACTAGAGGAGTTCGCTCCGGATCCGGACACCGAACGTGCCATCCGTGAACGCCTCAACGCGTTGGATGGCCCCACTCTTGAAGATGAACTCGATGCGGATGATGAGGAATGTCTGCAGGAGGACCCGGTTGACGATGACGAATGACGCCCCTCGCGAAGGGGAGCGGCTCCAGAAGTACCTTGCACGCTGCGGCGTCGCTTCCCGGCGAGCGAGCGAGGAACTGATCTTGGCCGGTCGTGTCTCTATCAACGGCGCGGTATGCGTCGAGCTTGGAGTCCGTGTCCTGTCCGGCGTCGATGTAGTGACGTTGGATGGCAAGGAGGTCTTGCCGCCCGCGGCCCACGCGTACTACGTGCTGCACAAGCCTGCCGGGTACGTGACGACTATGGATGACCCGCAGGGACGTCCCACGGTGGTACATCTCTTCCCACCGGACGGTAAGCGACTGTTCACGGTGGGACGGCTCGACAAGGACACCACAGGACTGCTTCTGCTGACTGACGACGGGGATTTCGCAAACCGCCTCATGCACCCGCGCTATCACGTGAGCAAGACCTATCTTGCACGCGTCATCGGCTATCCCAGTGACGCGGCCTTGCGGAGGCTGAGAAAGGGCATTGAGCTCGACGACGGCATGACCGCGCCCGCGCAGGTGGCGCGGGTGACCCGTGGCGACGGCTGGACCGATGTCCGGATGACCATCTCGGAGGGTCGTAAGCGACAGGTGCGCAGGATGTTCTCGCACATCAGGCACAAGGTCCTCAAGTTGCACCGTGAGCGGTTCGGTCCGCTGAGCCTGGGAGATCTGCCTGAAGGGGACGTCCGTGCCCTGGAGCCCGCCGAGGTGGCTGCGCTGCTTGAGGCGGCATCGGTAGGAAGAGAGGTCTAGATGCTCATCGTGGTCACCGGACCCGCACGCAGCGGGAAGTCCAGGGTTGCCAGCGAACTCGCGTCATCAAGCGGCAAGTCCGTGGTGGTGGTGGTCGGAGGTCGTGAGACCGATCCCGAGATGGCCCGAAGGATCGCCCAGCACAGGGCGGATCGACCGGCAGACTGGCGCACCCTTGAGGTGGATGACGCCATCACGTGGCTCGGTGATGTCACAGACTCCGAGTGTGCGGTTGTCGAGTGCCTTGGCACTCTCGTCTCCAGGATGATGGAAGAGCTTGTGTGGGACGACTCGGCTCACGCTTCACTGCAGGCTGAGACCCTTCTCGGCATGAAGGTGGATGAGCTTGTCCGCGGACTCCGGGAGCGTGAGGGCGACACTATCGTCATCTCCAATGAGGTCGCATGGGGCGTGGTCCCTGCTACACCGGTAGGGCGATTGTTTCGTGATGTGCTTGGAAGAGCCACGGCTCGCCTTGTGGACAGCGCTGATAGCGCCTGGCTGATCGTCGCCGGCAGGTGCATCGAACTGACCGATAAGCCGCGTACTCTTGCGTGGCAGAACCTGATAGAGGAGAGCAAGTGACCCACGAGATCCGCCTGCAAACCGTCGTCGACTCCATCACCCCGCCGGATGCGAGCTACGCTACCGATGCGTGGACGCGTTTGGATAGTCTCACGAAGCCGCCGCGGTCCCTTGGCAAGCTTGAGGAGCTGGCCGCACGCATGGCGGTGATACAACACTGCACCAAACCCGTCGCCGGGCCCATGGCGATCGCGCTCATGGCCGGCGACCACGGCGTTGTGGCAGAGGGTGTCAGCCCGTACCCGCAAGACGTCACCGCTCAGATGGTCGCGAACTTCTCGGCAGGCGGAGCGGCTATCAATCAGCTTGCAGAGCATGTGGGTGCCCGTTTGATTCTGGTGGACGTGGGCGTGATAGGTGACTTGATGCGGACTGCCGGCGTGCGACACGCCAAGGTACGTGCCGGTACCCGGAACATGGCCCAGGAGCCCGCGATGACGCGCGAGGAGGTCTCGCAGGCCATGCTCGTGGGTGTCGATCTTGCCCGGGAGCTTGCCGGGGCCGGTGTACGCACGATCGGCACCGGAGAGATGGGCATCGGGAACACCACTGCGGCTTCGGCCCTTGCTGCGGCCTACGCCGGGCTGGACCCAGCCGATGTCGTGGGCAGAGGGACCGGACTGGATGATGCGGGGGTCGCTCACAAGGCAGAGGTCATCGCTCGCGCGCTCGATGTCAACGCGGTCTCGGACCTGGATGCGCTGGGCGTGCTGGCCGCAGTTGGCGGGCTGGAGATCGCTGCGATGGCCGGAGTGTTCATCGGCGCGGCCGCGGCCGGCATCGCTTCAGTCTCGGACGGATTCATCTCCGGAGCCGCTTTGCTCGCGGCCACGCGCATCTGTCCTGCATGCGCTCCGTACGCGTTCCCCTCGCACCGCTCGGTCGAGCCCGGACACGCGGCGATCTTAGAAGCGCTCGCGCTCAAGCCCGTTCTTGAGCTTGATATGCGATTGGGCGAGGGTACGGGCGCGGCGCTGGCGATGGGCGTCATCGAAGCCTCGTGCAAGGTCATGAGCGGTATGGCCACCTTCGGCGATGCCGGTGTGAGCAACCGAGAAGAGTAGATGCATCCAATAGCCGACATACGCAGTGCCATCGGTCTGTTGACGCTCTTTCCGGTCGGTGCAGTCCGTGAAGACGCCCGTCCTACCGCCTGGCTGTCGTGGGTAGGCTGGATCTTGGGCGCGGCGGCTTCTGGCATGGCATGGGTCGTGTCGCTGTTCGATACGTCCATGCTGCAGACGCTCGTGGTGGCAGTGCTCATCGTCGCGGCATGGGCCGTGGCAAGCCGTCTGCTGCACTGGGACGGCCTTGCGGATACCGCTGACGCCATCTGGGGCGGCTCTTCACCATCACGACGGCTGGAGATCATGCGGGACTCCCGAAGTGGAGCCTTCGCGATCATCGGGGTTGTGCTAGTCGCGTTTCTGCAGGTCAGCGCAGTAGCTGTGTTGCTGGAATCACACCTCTGGTGGACGTTTGTCGCCGCACCGGTCTTTGGACGGCTATCGGCCACCATCGCCTCATGGACCCTCACGCCTGCGCGTGCTGACGGACTCGGCGCGTCGGTTGCCGGCTCACCGCGACCCGGTGAGGTCATTATCGCGGCGCTCAGCGCGGTTGGGACCCTGACGTTCTTCTCGGTCACACGTCTGGCGGTGGTGGTGTTCGGGGTGGTTCTGGCATTGCTGGTACCGCGATTCCTGGCCCGCACGGTAGGTGGTATAACCGGCGACACGCTTGGAGCCGGCATCCTGCTGGTCGAGACGGCCGTCCTGGTCTTCGCTGCGATGGTTGGAGCGTAGATGGAAACCGCACACATTCTCCTGGTCCGTCATCCTCAGACAGAGGCGAACATCTCGCAGCGGTTCGTCGGGCGCGGCGAGTCTCCTTACACTGCTCTGGGCACTCAACAGGCAAGAGACCTCGTCATCGGATTGGGGGAGTGGCGCCCCGACCGCGTGTACTCCTCTCCGTTGCACCGGGCGCTCGACGTCGCTACTCCTGTGGCGGGCTGCGGTGTGCCCCTCATAGTCCGAGACGAGCTCAGAGAGGTCGACTTCGGACTTGCCGAAGGGATGACCTACGCCGAGATGACAGCGCTCAACCTTTCGGCAGATCACCTGTGGCTGGAGCCTAAACTGGGTTCTGTCCCCGTCGGCGAGACCTGGGAGCAGTTCGTGACGCGCGTGCGCGGCGTAGCGGATGAGATCGTACGTCAGCAGGGCCGCACGCTCGTTGTGGCACACGGCGGAATCGTGCGCGCGTTGTTGCATCTGTGGCTTGGTGTGCCCCGGCAGGCCGTTGTGCGCTTCACGATCGCGAACGCCACCGCGGTGTCGCTGACGGTCGATGACGACTGGGTCGGACTGCGTCAATTCGGTGTCAGACCGGACCTGATCCTCTAAGCCGCTTGCTTCCCGGTGCTTGCTGCGGGACAATCCTCGTCAACCTCTGAGCCGCCGAGGAGGCACTATGTCTTGGGATGACATCATCCGGCCCGACCTAGCACCGCTCGCACCGTACGCCCCCGGGCTACGTGCGAGCCAGGTGCGTGAGCGCTCGGGCAAAGACGTGGTTCTCAAGCTCTCAAGCAATGAGCACCCCTGCGGACCGGTCCCCATGGCCGTCGAGGCCATGAAAGCCGTCCTTCCCAGGATGAACCGATACCCGGACGGTGGAGTCAACGCGCTCCGGCACAAGCTCGCAGACATCCACGGTGTTCCCTTCGAGCAAGTCGTCGTCTCCAATGGCTCCAACGAGCTGCTGCGTTTGCTCGCTCAAGTGCTCATCCGGCCCGGAGACGAGATCGTCTACCCGTGGCCATCGTTCGTTGTGTACAAGATGGTCGCGGACATGTTCGCCGCCACACACGTACAGGTGCCGCTTGACGGCGCTTTTGCTAACGATCTTGATGCGATCCTCGCAGCGATCACAGAGCGCACCCGGCTCGTGTTCCTGTGCAATCCCAATAACCCCACCGGCGCGATCTACGGCCGCGAGGCGTTCGCCCAGTTCATGGACGCCGTGCCACCACACGTGGTCGTCGTCATCGATGAAGCCTACTTCGAGTTCGCGACAAGCGCGGATTACCCTGACGGGCTTGATTGGTTCGACGGTGAGCGGCCTGTGGTTGTGACCAGGACGTTCTCCAAGATCTACTCGCTTGCAGGACTGCGGGTCGGATACGGGTTCATGCCTGAGCCGCTTGTTTGCGCCATCGACAAGGTGCGCGAGCCGTTCAACGTGAACACGGTCGGTCAGATAGCCGCGTACTACTCGCTCGACGACCACGCAGAGGTACGCAGGCGCCGCCAGGAGAACCAGGAACAGAAGGTCTATCTGTATTCGTGCTTCGACCGGCTCGGCGTCTCGTATGTGCCTTCCGAGACCAACTTCGTCTACTTCATGACGGACCGACCGGTCGAAGTGTTCGAGGCCCTTCTTGAGGAGGGCGTGATCGTGCGTGACTTCGGAGACGCTCCCGCTCTGCGAGTGGGTATTGGTACTCCCGAGGACACGTTCATGACGATCGCGGCACTTGAAGCGGTCGCTGCACGGCTTGGCTCTATCTAGCCCGGCTCCACAGCGGCCATCGACATCCGCTGACCGGCGCGCGCAGTCGCGCTTGTGAAGGAGTGAGGGAACATGCTCGTCATCATGCGTGATCACGCATCCAAGCAAGAGGTCGACCACGTAGTCACCAGGTTGCATGAGGCCGGAGCCGAGGCACACCTGTCCGACGGCGAGGTCAAGACCATCATCGGCGTCATCGGTGACCGTGAGGTCATCTACTCCCTCGACATGGAGGGGATGCCCGGTGTCGAGCAGGTCATCCGGGTGCTGAAGCCCTACAAGCTCGTTTCCCGGGACTTCCAGCCCGAAGACACCGTCGTCACCGTGAAGGGCTCTTCTATAGGCGGCGGCGCCATCGCCGTGATGGCCGGACCCTGCTCCATCGAGTCCGAAGAGCAACTGATGCGCACCGCTGAGGCTGTGAAGGCCTCCGGCGCCACGATGCTTCGCGGCGGCGCCTACAAGCCCAGAACGAGCCCGTATGCCTTCCAGGGGATGGGCGAGGAGGGACTTCGTCTGTTGGCCGAGGCGGGTCGCGTCACTGGACTCCCGGTGGTCACCGAGGTTCTTGACGTGCGAGATGCCGAGAAGGTGGCCGGCTATGCGGACGTCTTGCAGGTGGGTGCCCGCAACATGCAGAACTTCATGATGCTCGAGGAGCTAGGAAAGATGCAGCGTCCTATCCTGCTCAAGAGAGGACTCTCGGCCACCATAGAAGAGCTTCTCTCGGCAGCCGAATACATCCTCAAGGGTGGTAATCGCGACGTGATCTTGTGCGAGCGCGGTATCCGGACGTTTGAGACCTACACCCGGAACACGCTCGACCTGGCGGCGGTGGCTGCGCTCAAGCAGTTGACGCACTTGCCTGTCATCGCCGATCCGTCTCATGCCACCGGCCGTCGCGACCTCGTCGCTCCCATGTGCAGAGCGGCGCTGGCGTCAGGTGCCGATGGGCTGATGGTGGAGGTCCATATCGATCCGGAGCACGCGCGCTGTGACGGGCCGCAGTCGCTTACCCCCGATGGATTCGCACGGCTCATGAGCGATATCGAGCCGCTCGTCCATCTTGATGGCAACCGGTGGGGTCTGCCCTCATGAGCGCTGAACCCATACGCGGAGTTGAGAGCTTCGACTCGTTGCTGGTCGTCGGTCTCGGTCTTATCGGCGGTTCGATAGCGGCAGCTGCACGCAGGCTCGATCCTACGCCCGTCATCTACGGCGTGGACGTCGATCCTGACACGCTGTTGTTCGCAGTGGAGCACGGTCTGGTCGATGCTGCGGCGCAGCCCGACATAGCGCTTCAGAGTGGCTGGCTCTCAGGAGATGAGGTCGACCTGATCGTGCTTGCCACCCCGGTGGACCGGACGGTGGAATGGCTGGCCGAGCTTGCCCGCGCCGGTTACCGCGGGGTGGTGACCGACGTGGCTTCCACGAAGTCCCGGGTGGTAGACACTGCCGAGAAGCTCGAAGGAGCTGCGTTCACCTTCATCGGCGGTCACCCCATGGCAGGTTCGGAGCGCAGCGGCATCGATGCCGCACGCGGCGACCTGTTCGACGGCGCATACTACATGCTCACACCCGGCAGCGCTGCTGGCGCCAAGGAGTTCGCCGCTCTGCACGCGTTCGTGTCCTCTCTTGGTGCCCGGGTTGTCTCTGTGGAGCCCGCCGCCCATGATGACGCCGTGGCCATAATCAGCCACGTCCCGCATGTGGCTGCAGCCGCACTCGTGGAGCTTGCGAGTCAGCGCGCCGCTGAGGGCGGGGAAGATCTGCTTCGCCTGGCTGCCGGCGGTTTCAAGGACATGACCCGGATCGCTGCGGGAAGCCCGGAGCTATGGACCGGGATCTGCATGGACAACGCGGATGCCGTGGCCTCCGGTCTAGCCGGCTTGCGAGAGGTCATCGCCCGATTCGAGCAGCTCGTCTCCACGCGAGATGTCAGTGGCATCCAGCAGTGGCTTGCCGGAGCGGCTGATGTTCGTCGGGCGATCCCGGCACAGTGGGTTCCTGCTACAAGTCGGCTCTCCGAGCTCTCATTGCCTGTGAGCGACCGTCCCGGGGTGATCTCCTCGGTGACCACTGCGGTTGGTCGGGCAGGCTGCAACATCGAGGATATCGAGATCGACCATCAGTCCGAAGACGCAGCAGTCCTGCGCCTCGTGCTTACAGACGAGGGCGATGTGGAAGGTCTGATGCGGGGGCTGCAACAGCGCGGCTTCCATCCCCAGTTGCGTCCACTCGAGGAGGGTGTCGAGAGATGAAATACCACGCCAAGCCCGCCACAGCTCCGCTCACAGGCGAGGTCCGCGTCCCCGGTGACAAGTCCGTATCGCACCGAGCGGTGCTCTTCTCGGCGATGGCGCAGGGTACCTCGCACCTCCAGGGCGTCTTGGACAGCGCCGATGTGCGTAGCACGATCGATGCTGTCACCGCCCTTGGGGCACAGGTGACACAGACCGGACACAGCGAGACCGGTCTTGAGCTGGAGGTCACAGGCTGGGGTGGCGACGGTCCCCGGGAGCCGCTTGAGGCGATCGATTGCGGGAACAGCGGTACCACCGCCAGATTGCTCTTGGGGGTGTTGGCTGGCTGGGACCGCCATGTGGTCTTGCAGGGAGACGAGTCGCTGTCCCGCCGTCCCATGGGGCGCGTCACCGAGCCGCTTGAGAAGATGGGTGCCGAGTTCGAGACCCGCGGCGGGCTGCTGCCCATCAGCGTCCGCGGCGGACTGCTCAAGAGCACCGAGCATCACCTGAACATCGCAAGCGCGCAGGTCAAGACAGCTCTACTCCTTGCTGGGATCCGGACCGAAGGCCGCACGCTGGTCATCGAGCCGGGCGCCAGCCGCGATCACACTGAACGGATGCTTCCCGCCTTCGGCATCCCGGTAGGGACGGGTGCGGCGGCCAACAGCGCCTGGGTCGACGGCCCAGCGTATCTCACCGCCACAGACGTGGCCGTCCCGGCTGACCCTTCCTCGGCAGCCTTCCTTGTGGCTGCGGGTGTCCTGGTCCCGCATAGCGACATCGCGTTGCCTGATGTCGCCGTGAACCCCACCAGGACCGGTTTTCTGAAGGTCCTGGCGCGCATGGGCGCTCACGTGGGCGTGGACCTTGGCGAAGAGAGCGGCGGCGAGCGGGTGGGCACCCTGCATGTCCGCGGAAGCCTTCCGCTTCACTCCACCACCGTATCCGCCGAGGAAATCCCGTCTCTTATCGATGAGATCCCGGTGCTTGCAGTCATTGCCAGCGCAGCCGAGGGAACGACGCGCTTCGAGGATATCGCCGAACTACGCGTCAAGGAGTCCGACAGGCTGACCGCTGTTGCAGGTGCGCTGACCGCCCTGGGCTGCACGGTTCGGACCGGCGAAGACTGGCTTGAGGTGGATGGTCCGTGCGCGCTGGGCTCTGCGGAGCTGGATTCGCTGGGCGATCACAGACTTGCGATGGCCTACACGGTAGCTGCTCTTGTCGCCAAGGGCCCGGTGTCTATCGATCGCTTCGAGTCGGTCGACGTGTCCTATCCCGGCTTTCTGGGCGATCTTCAAGCTCTGCTACTCTCGGCATCCGAGTAAGAACCGGGCACTCGCGACAGACGACCGTGCTAGAATCCTTTGCGTTAACGCCTGATAGAAGAGAGCAGCACATGATCGTGGCAATAGATGGTCCCGCTGCCTCCGGCAAGTCAACGGTCGCCAAGACCGTCGCCCGGAGACTCGGATACCACTACCTGGATACCGGCGCGATGTATCGCGCCATCGCGGCACTCGCTATCCGGCGTGAGGTCGACTTGCATGACGCGGACGCGCTTGCCGAACTGGCAGCCAACGAGCCGGTGACTTTCAGCTACGAAGCGGGAGACCCGGTGCAAAGCGCGGTCTGGGTGTCCGGACTCGACGTCACGGTGGCTATACGCACGCCGGAGGTGGACGCTGCGGTCAGCCTTGTCGCGCGCGTCCCGGAGGTGCGCACCGCCATGGTCGCGCAGCAGCGACGCCTTGCGGGCGGAGACAACGCGGTCGTTGAAGGCCGTGATATCGGCACCGTGGTGTTCCCCGACGCGGAGATGAAACTCTATCTCACGGCCTCCGCAGAAGAGCGTGCTCGTCGCAGGCATTATGAGCTCTCGGATGCCGGGCATGCCGTGGAGAGTTCCACGGTCCGGGAGGGTCTGGATCGACGCGATGCGGTGGACTCCCAGCGTGAGGCGAGCCCCCTTGCCGTAGCCGACGATGCTATCAAGCTCGACACGACCGGGATGAGCATCGAGGAGGTCGCACAGCGAGTCGTCGAGCTGGTCAGGGGAGTCCGATGAACCAGACGCTCGGCAAGATCTTGCGACCCACTTTGGGCCAGCTCTTCTTGCTGGCGTTCAAAGTGCGCATCCACGACGAGCATAACGTCCCGGCCGATGGTGCGATCATCGCAGGCAACCACATCTCTCATATGGATCCGATCCTCCTGTGGTGCGGCGCTCCTCGACCTATCCACTTCATGGCGAAGCGAGAACTATGGGACAGCACCTTTCTGGGATGGCTGCTTCCGAGGCTGTGGGCCTTCCCGGTCAACCGCGGCGGCGCGGATCGCGCTGCCATAGAGACCGCCACGAAGTACTTGAAAGACGGCGATCTGGTGGGCATATTCCCGGAGGGCACGCGCGGCGAGGATCCCGAAGCCCTTGGAGAGGCACACGGTGGGGCGGCGTTCATCGCGATGCGTGCTGACGTTCCGGTGGTCCCGGCCGCGTTTCTCGGCACGCAGGATGTCATGCCTAAGGGCAAGCGTTTTCCACGGCTGCGCCGTGTGACCGTCGTGTACGGCGAACCGATCTATCCCCGGTCCTTCACCGAGGGCGGTCGAAAACAACGCGTTGCAGACATGACGCAGGCGGTCATGTCCGGGATATCTGCCCAGATCGAACGCGCAAGGGAGCTGCACTGATGAAGGTTGTTATCGCGGAACATGCCGGTGTCTGTTACGGCGTCGAACGTGCGCTGCGTCTCGCCGGTGAGGCTGCGGCGACCAGTGACAACGTGCACACTCTGGGTCCGCTCATCCATAACCCGCAAGCCGTGGCCGAACTCAAGGGCCGGGGCGTGGACGTCGCTTCCGGACTGGACGAGATCGAGAGCGGGACGGTTGTTATTCGCTCCCATGGGGTCGATCCTTCCATCATCCGGGCGGCTGCAGACAAGGGCCTCGAGGTGGTAGACGCCACATGTCCGTTCGTTGGCGCCGCGCATACGTGCGCGGCGGAGCTCACGGAGACGGGCTACAGCGTCGTCATCGTAGGAGAGGCCGACCATCCCGAGGTCGAAGGCATCCAGGCGCACGCGGGCGGCAACGCGGTGATCGTGCAGCGCGCCGATGAACTTCCCGAGAGGCTCCCGTCGCGTCGTGTGGGCGTGGTCGTGCAGACCACGCAGTCTGCCGCCAGGCTTGAAGAGGTTGTCACGGCTCTGCTTCCGCGTGTCACCGAACTCCGCGTGTGCAACACGATATGCAGTGCCACGGCCAAGCGTCAGCGCGCTGCAGACGAACTCGCGCGTACCGTCGATGTGATGGTGGTCGTTGGAGGTCACAACTCCGGCAACACCACCCGTCTAGCCGAGATCTGCCGGGAAGTGAACGAGCGCGTCCATCACGTTGAGACATCAGAAGAGCTTTCCGCCGACTGGTTCAACGACACCGACGTGGTCGGGGTCACTGCAGGAGCATCAACGCCCGACGTCCAGATCCGCGGCGTCATCGCTGCTATCGAGGCCATGAGCTCTCATGGCGCGTGAGGTGTACGGCACCGCGCATGCAGCTCCGGACCTCGGCGCGGTGGTGACCCGGGTCGCCAGCGACTCCGACGCCGCACATGCAGGAATGCTCGCCGGAGACCGAGTTCTCGCCGTGGATGGTGAGCCCGTTCGCGACATCTTGGACTGGCAGTGGCTCACTGAAGAGCCGGACTTCGTGGTCACCCTGGAGCGAGACGGGGCCAAGCGACAGCTGGAAGTGGAGCGTCACGCCGGTCGCCCACTCGGGGTCTTGTTTGCTGACATCCTCTTCGATGGCGTGCGGGAGTGCGACAACGCATGCGTCTTCTGCTTTGTAGGCCAGCTTCCACCGGGTCTGCGCTCCTCGCTCTATGTGCGCGACGATGATTTCCGGCTCTCGTTTCTGAGCGGTACTTTCGTCACTCTCACGAACCTCACGGACGATGATGTCACCAGGATCGTGGAGCAGAGGCTCTCTCCGCTCTACGTCTCTTTGCACGCCGTCGATCCCTCCGTTCGTGCGCGCCTGGTCTGTCCCACTGTGGAAGACCTTGCGCTGGAGCGTCTCGATGAGCTGCTGGACGCAGGTATCGAGGTCCACGCGCAGATAGTGCTCGTTCCGGGCGTCAATGACGGCGCTATCCTCGCCGAGACGATCGCATGGCTGGCAAAGCGCCAGGGTGTCCTCTCGGTAGGTGTCGTGCCTCTGGGCTATACGGGTCACCAGACGCGTTTCACGCAGTCGTTTGAGGATCCGGACGCTGCGGGAGCGGTCATCGACCACGTGCACGCCCTTCGCGCGGCGGTGACTCAGCGTCGCGGTACCTGGCTGCAACTTGCCGACGAGTTCTATCTCAACGCCCGAACACAGGTACCCGAAGCCGACGCCTACGGCGACTTTCCGCACTACGAGAACGGGATCGGCATGGTGCGTGCCTTCATCGACGAACTGGGCGAGGCTGCATCGGCGTGTGAACCCCTAACGAGCGTGACCGCCGTGACCGGGACGCTGTTCGCACCGCTTCTTGAGCAGGCGCTCCGTGATGTGGGCATGAATGAGTGGGTGGCTGTTCTGCCCGTCAGCAACGGTCTGCTCGGTGGCGGCGTGACGGTCACGGGGCTTCTCGGCGGAACCGACATCTGCGAGGCGATACAGCAGTATGCGGGCGATGGACCGTTCCTGGTTCCCGACGTTGTAGTAAACTCCGACGGACTGATGCTTGATGACACCCCGGCAGATGCTCTGTCGGCGATCACCGGCAAGGACGTGCGCATCATGGGTTCCGATGCCAGCGCGCTCGTGCAGGCCGTCTGCGGACGATGATTGATACCTTTAGAGAGGCTGTGAGACGGTGACACTTCCCGTGATTGCGGTCGTTGGCCGTCCGAACGTCGGCAAATCGACCTTTGTGAACAGACTGATGCAGACCCAGGACGCCATCGTCCATGCGGCCAGCGGAGTCACGCGTGACAGGAGCTACCACAAGGCCGACTGGAACGGCGTGGAGTTCATGCTCATCGACACCGGAGGCATCGAGTTCTCCTCGGAGGACGCCTTTGGAGACTCCATCCGTAAACAGGCGGTGATGGCTGCCGAAGAAGCCGACGTCATCATACTGCTGGTAGACGGCCAAACCGGCATCACGCCGGGAGATGAAGAGGTCGCACGGCTGCTCAAGCGTGTCAGCAAGCCTGTATTCCTCACGGTCAACAAGATGGACACTCCCGGCAGGGACAGTGAGATCCACGACTTCTGGGCCCTCGGCATAGGCACGCCCTGGGCCGTCTCGGCGTTGCACGGTCACGGCACCGGCGATCTGCTGGATGCGTTGGTCGATGCTCTGCCGGAGTCTGAACGGGAAGAGAGCGTGGACGCCATCGACGTGGCCATCATAGGCCGCCCGAACGCTGGCAAGTCGTCGTTGTTCAACCGCATCCTTGGGCAGGAGCGCTCCATCGTGTCCGATGTGGCGGGCACCACCCGCGACGCGCTGGACACGATGCTCCAGGTAGGGGAGACAAACTATCGCCTCGTGGACACCGCCGGTCTCAGGCGGAAGTCTCAGATAGACGAGTCCGTCGAGTACTACAGCTTTGTTCGCGCTATGCGTGCGATCGACCGTGCCGATATCGCCCTGCTGGTGATCGACTCGCCGTTGGGTGTCACGGACCAGGACCAACGTGTGGCTCGATTCGCTGCTGAGCGTGGATGCGCTCTGGTGGTCGTGCTGAACAAGTGGGACCTGGTCGAAGGACCTGAGGCGAAGGCGCTGATCGTGGAGCAGGTGGGCGAGAAGCTCGGGTTTGTAGGCTACGCACCGCTCATCCGTATCAGCGCGCTGACCGGTTCCGGCGTGCATAAACTCTTCGGCATCATGGAACGCGTCTACGACTCATACACGTGCAGCATATCCACGCCGGCGCTCAATAAGCTGCTCACTGAGCTGCGGGCGACAGGGCATACCATCTCCAAGCATGGCGTCCATCTCCGTCTACAGTACGCCACACAGACCAGACAGAAGCCACCGGGCTTCACGTTCTTCGCCAATCATCCCCGGTTGGTCGACGACAATTACAGACGGTATGTGGAGAACAGGCTGCGCGAGAGCTTCGATCTAGAGGGGACGCCTGTCATCTTGAAGTTCAAGAGTAAGGGCTGATGTGGAGCTGCTCTGGCGCATACCCTCAGCTGCACTCACCGCATACCTGATCGGTTCGATCCCGTTCGCACTGATAGTGGGCAAGCTCTTTTGGGGTGTCGACATCCGCGAGCACGGCTCCGGTAACACAGGCGCGACCAATGTGTTGCGCGTGTTCGGTCCTGCTCCGGGGTTCACCGTTCTTGCGCTCGATATGGCAAAAGGGTCTGCGGCGGTCTATCTGGCCGCGTTGTTCGTCCCTCTGGCGTTCGGGCCGGAGGGTCAGGACTGGTTCCGCGTCATAGGCGCTCTTGGCGCTATCGCGGGGCATTCGTTCTCGCCCTTCATCGGTTTTCGAGGCGGCAAAGGCGTAGCCACGGCAGCCGGTGCGATCATCGTGCTGGCGCCACGGGTCATACCGTTCATGGTCCTGGCGTTTCTGGCGGTCACAGCGCTCAGCCGCATGGTGTCATTGGGTTCGATGGCCATCGCGTGCCTGTTTCCGGTCACCACAGCGCTGCTCTATCCGGGTAGATACACACTGCTCGCCTTCGCGGTGGCCACGGCGATCTTGGTGGTATGGAGGCATCGAGCCAACATCGGACGTATCATGCGTAAAGAAGAGACGAAGATAACCTTCAGAAGACGGCTTCTTGACGAGACTGGCTGGCGCAAGAACCGAGAGCGGGGGAAATAGCATGCAAGTCGCGGTCATCGGTGCTGGATCATGGGGCACCGCCATCAGTTGGCTTCTCTCGGGCAAGGGCATCCACGTCTCCATGTGGGCACGGGAACCTGAGATAGCGCTTGGCATCAACGAGGAGCACCATAACCCCGTCTATCTCCCCGAGGTCGTTCTCCCTCAGTCCGTGCGCGCATCGCATGACATGGAAGAAGTCCTGCGCGGCGCCGAGGCTGTCGTCATCGTCACACCAAGCCATGGCGTGCGAGAGACCGCCGGGGCGATGAAGCCTCACCTGGGAAGCGACATTCCAGTCATCAACCTTGCCAAGGGCGTCGAGGGCGGCACCCTCATGCGCATGACGCAGGTGGTCGAGGATGTCATCGGCGGTCGCGAGCGGCTGGCCGCGCTCTCCGGTCCCAATCACGCCGAGGAGGTCTCCAAAGGCGTACCATCAGCCACGGTCATCGCCGCCTATGAAGACAGCGTCGCACGGATGTTCCAGGAGCTGTTCATGGCACCATCGTTCCGCGTCTACACCAACACCGATATCATCGGAGTCGAACTGGGCGGGGCGTCGAAAAACGTCATCGCGGTAGCGGCGGGGATGTCTGATGGCCTCGGCTTCGGTGACAACACCAAAGCCACCCTGATGACTCGCGGACTTGCCGAGATGAGCCGTCTGGGTCGCCACCTCGGGGCAAACCCTCTCACCTATATGGGACTGGCCGGGATGGGCGACCTTATCGCCACCTGCACATCACAACACAGCCGCAACCGTGCGCTGGGTCAGTGGGTGGCCGAGGGTGGCACGGTAGACAGCTATGCCGAGAAGACGCATATGGTCGCCGAAGGTGCCCGCAGCGCGGTGAGCGTGTACGAACTCGCGTGTAGCGTAGGGATCGAGCTCCCCATCACCCATCAGGTGAAGGCCGCACTCTACGAGGGCGCCAGCCCTGACGACGCGCGCGTCCTGCTGATGGGCCGTAGCGCCCGAGACGAGCTACACGGCATGGACCTCATCCAAGACTGAAAGGGGAGCGACGCATGTCCAGAAACGTCCTCATCGCACCATCGATCCTTTCGGCTGACTTCATGCAGCTAGGCGACGCCGTCCGGCTTGTCACCGACGCCGGTGCGGACTTCATACATGTGGACGTCATGGACGGTCACTTCGTGCCCAACCTGACCATCGGACCGCCCGTGATCAAGGCTCTCAAGCGCGTCACTGCAGTGCCTTTGGATGTGCACCTGATGATATCGAACGCCGAGGCGAGCGTGGGCTGGTACCTTGACGCGGGCGCCGACATGGTCACCGTACACGTGGAGGCCTGCAATCATCTGCACCGTGTCATCCAGACGATCCACCAGGCTGGAGCCAGGGCGGGCGTCTCTCTCAACCCCGGCACCCCCGTGGAGTCCTTGCGCGCGATCATCCGCGATCTGGACCTCGTCCTTGTGATGTCGGTGAACCCCGGCTTTGGCGGGCAAGCGTTCATTCCGGAATCGACTGACAGGATCCGCGCCATTTCACGTATGATCGATGAGACCGGTTCTGCTGCACGGATCGCTGTAGACGGTGGTATCGATACGGTGACCGCACCACTGGTCACGGCCGCCGGTGCGACCATGTTGATCGCGGGAAGCGCGGTGTTCTGCGCAGACGATCCCGCGGCCGCCGTGGGCGCCATACGGAGTAGCGCGCAGACCCGCGTCGTGTAGAATAGGCATTGCTTTCTTCAGGGCGGGGTGAGATTCCCCACCGGCGGTGACAGCCCGCGAACCCCGCAAGGGGCCGACCCGGTGAGATTCCGGGGCCGACGGTATAGTCCGGATGGTAGAAGGAAGGTTCAGGTTGCGTTTGTTCTCTGACGCCACAGTCTCTGTGAGCGACCCGATGTTGCGGCGCGCATACGCGCTTGCCGAGCAGGGCCGCGGTACCACCAGCCCCAATCCCATGGTCGGTTGCGTCATCGTCGCCGACGGCGTCATCGTCGGCGAAGGATATCACGAACGTGCCGGCGGCCCGCACGCCGAGGTCGTTGCCCTGGCCGATGCCGGGCCATCTGCTTCTGGTGCCACTGCGTACGTGACGCTTGAGCCATGCAATCACTTTGGCAAGACCCCTCCGTGTACGTCAGCGCTGCTCGATGCTGGCATCGCGCGGGTGGTCATAGGCATGCCCGATCCCAACGCCGACGTTTCCGGCTGGGGCGCGGAGTATCTGCGCAGCCAGGGTATTCAAGTCGAGTTTGCCACCGACGCCACGCCTTTCGCCGAGCAGAACGAGGCCTGGCTCAAGCGTCAGGACAGCGGTCTGCCGTGGGTTCGCGTCAAGCTCGCGCTCACGGTCGACGCCCGGGCATCTATGCGGTCGCGTCGTCGTTCGAAGATCACAGGAACCGGCGGCTCGGCCATCACTCGCCGACTTCGGGCCGCATCGACTGCGGTCGCGGTGGGCGCTGCAACCGTGGATGTCGACGACCCTAAGCTCACGGTTCGTGACGACCGGGGAGTGCCGGCAAACCGTCAGCCGCTGCGGGTTGTCGTCTCTCGCACGTCTGTGCCGCCGCTGGAACGGGCAGTCTTCTCGCAAGACCCGCCCTCTACGGTTCTGCTCACGAGCAGCCTCACGGACAACGAGTCTGTCCTCAAGCTGCAGCAGCTTGGCGTGGATGTCTTCCGCTACGAGTACCGAGACGGCATACGTGGCGCATTGCGCACGTTGGCATCCACGGGCGTCGATGATGTCCTCGTAGAGGCCGGCCCCGGCCTGTTCAGTGCACTATGGACGGACAGGCTGATAGATGAGCTCGTCGTCGTGCAAGCAGGGGGCATGGCAGGCAACGCGGCGCCGCCGTTGTACCTGGGTAGCGCTGATGCTACGGGATATGACCTCGCCCCGCCCATGAGGGCTGTCGAAAGCGGGATATCGGGTAATGATGCGGTCGTCGTGTGGAGACCGCTGGACGCAAAGACTCTTGGTTAGCCGGAAGGAGTAGGGATGTTCACTGGTCTTATCGAGTGCGAGGGCGTGATCACGCGGGCTGAACGCGTATCAGGTGGAATGCGACTGGAGGTATACGCGCCCGAGTTCGGGCGTGACATGGCTATCGGAGACTCGATCGCGGTGGACGGGGTCTGCCTCACGGTCGCTAAGTTCATCAGAGGGGCTTTTCTTGCGGATGTGAGCGGGGAGACGCTGGATCGTTCCACGCTGGGCGGACTGCGCCAAGGCGGGAAGGTCAACCTGGAGCGCGCTTTGCGGCTCTCAGACCGTCTCGGCGGTCATATCGTCTCAGGTCACATCGACGGGGTCGGTACCCTTCAGCTCCGACAGCCGGCAGGCAAGTTCACCGTGTACCAGTTCGGTGCTCCTGCATCGATCATGGAGTACATCGTCGAGAAGGGCTCTGTCGCCATAGACGGCATCTCGCTGACGGTTGCCAAGGTGGGCGACGAGGGATTCACCTGTGCAGTCATCCCTCAGACTGAATCCAGCACGACCTTGAAGGAGAAGGCTGTAGGTGCCGCGGTCAACCTTGAGGCGGATATGTTCGCCAAGTACGTGAAGCGCTTCGTGGCCGGTTACATGGGCGTTGACGAACCTTCTGCCCGCTCGCAGCACCGCGGCCTGGGCGATATGCTACGTGAATTCTCGGAAGGACGATAACGTGATGGGTGATATCTTCGCTAGTGTCGAAGACGCGGTTGCTGAGATAGCAGCCGGACGCATGGTAATAGTGGTTGACGATGAGGATCGCGAGAACGAGGGCGACTTCGTCATGGCAGCGGAGAAGGTGACTCCTGAGGCCATCAACTTCATGGCCCAGCACGGTCGCGGGCTCATCTGCATGCCTCTGACGGGCGAACGCCTCGATGAACTGCACATACCTCCTATGACGGGTCACAACACCTCGGAACAGGGAACCGCGTTCCATGTCTCCATCGGTGCCAAAGGCAAGATCACGACGGGTATCTCAGCTGCCGACAGGGCCATCACGGTGCTCACCGCCATCGATGCCGAGACGAAACCGGAAGGTATATCCATGCCGGGTCACGTCTTCCCGTTGCGGGCCCGTCCGGGCGGCGTGCTTGAGCGCGCAGGACACACGGAGGCGGCGGTTGATTTTGCCCTTCTTGCCGGCCTATATCCCGGCGGCGTTATCTGCGAGATCATGAATCCGGACGGCACGATGGCACGACGCCCGCAGCTTGAGGCGGTTGCGCGCGAGCACGGGCTCCTGATGGTGACCGTGGCCGACCTTATCCGGTACCGCCGGCGCACGGAGCACCTTGTTGAGCGGATCGCGACGGTACGTATGCCTACCCGACAGGGAGAGTTCACAGCGTACGGGTATCAGTCCAAGATCGACGGATCAACTCATATCGCCCTTGTCAAAGGAGATGTGGCGGGCGCAAGTGACGTGCTTGTCCGTGTCCACTCGGAGTGTCTGACAGGCGACACGTTCCACTCGCTACGGTGCGACTGCGGCGACCAGCTTGAAGAAGCCATGAGACTGATAGATGAAGAGGGGCTCGGTGTGATCCTCTATATCGTAGGCCATGAAGGCCGGGGGATCGGTCTTGCCAACAAGCTGCGGGCCTACGAGCTTCAGGACCAGGGCGCGGACACCGTCGAGGCGAATGTTGCATTGGGTTTCCCTGCTGACCTCAGGGATTACGGCGTCGGGGCCCAGGTCCTCGTAGACCTGGGACTGACCACCATGCGGCTTCTCACGAACAACCCTACCAAGATCGTCGGCCTTGAAGGCTACGGGCTCACAGTCACCGAACAGGTGACGCTGCAGGTGGGATGCTGTGTGGACAACATCGAGTATCTACGTACAAAGAAGGAGAAGATGAACCATCGTCTCGATCTTCCGGACGAGGTCTCACGAGAGGAGAAGAAATGAGCGTTTACGAAGGGAACCTGATCGGTACCGGCCTCAGGGTCGGCATCGTGATCAGCAGGTTCAACGAGCTTTTGTCCGGTCGACTGCTCAGCGGCGCACAGGATGCACTTGGACGCCATGGAGTTGCCACAGACGACGTGGATATCGCCTGGGTTCCCGGAGCGTTCGAGATACCGCTCCTGGCACGTCGGATGGCCGATTCAGGCCGCTATGATGTGGTCCTGGCCCTGGGTGTCGTGATCCGTGGAGGCACACCTCACTTCGAGTACGTCTCGTCAGAGGTCTCAAAGGGCGTGGCCAAGGTTGCTCTGGACTCCGGTGTCCCCGTGATGTTCGGTGTGATCACCGCCGATACCATCGAGCAGGCGGTCGAGCGTGCCGGCACGAAGGCCGGGAACAAGGGATGGGATGCCGCAACGAGCGGCATCGAGATGGCGAATCTGATGCGTTCCTTGGGCTGATGTCCTACCGCTGAACACCAAGAAGCCCACGCCGTATCTCTACGACGTGGGCTTCTTGCTAGGCAATCCAGTGGGCTCTCGCCATCCTGTGGCTATCAACCATGGATGTCCGATCACATAGCGCTCCCAGGAGCGGGAGAACAACCTATCATGCAGTCGTGTCTTGGACAAGCGGCCGCATGTTCGATTCGCTGGACGGTTTGAATGTGATGGCAAAAGGCACTCATCGCCGGATGGAAGGAGCGCTTCACCCGATACCCGCATTACGTTACCCTTGACAGGGGGAGATGTGACGGTTTAACGAGGATCAGGAGCGCATCTCATGCAACAGGACGACAACGAAGATCCACAACGGCACCAGGTTCTCAACGTGTTCGGTCTGAAGATGCAGGTGAGTAACCCCAGGCTCGCCGAACTGCTCACGATGGATGCCAGACAAGCACTGACTTCCGATGTCAGGGAGCTCGTGGGTTCGCAACGGCAGGCCACGCAAGAGGATGTCCATCAAGCGCTTCCCGATGTGGTGTTGTCGCCACCGACGCCGCACTCAGAAGATGTGAAGCGCCTTCGCAAGGAGTTTCGGCAGCGCGCAGAAGCTGGTGCTCGTGGACTTGGTCTTGAGGTCTGTGCCAACGGGATGTGGCTCTCTAAGACCGGGGTATCCATCATGTCGCGAACCGTTGAGCGTCCTTCTTCGCTTGCTGCGGCCGCCCATTTCGTTTCCGAGGTGTCTCGCGGTATACAGTCCATACAGGGAGCCCCACCAAGCGTCCTGTTCATAGTAGAGGGTCAGCAGACGGCCCAAGAGTTCACGGTCGCCATTCGTCAAGGACGGCACGCGGCTGATATGCGCACCATATCGATCGACAGCCTCGAAGACCTGCGCACCATGTATCATCGTGAAAGATTGACCCACGAGCAGGTCTTGACGGTGCTCGTTCCTGCCAAAGGCATCGATGCCGGAGATATGGTCGCGTTGCTCCGTTCGGGCGAGACGATGTCGACAGAATCCCCGGGCATACTATGAGTGCACGGTTTCGCGGACCGGAAGCGCTTCAGTCTACGGAGGCTTGATGATAGACCTACACGTTCATACTGCCAGATGTGGTCACGCGTACGGCGATGTGCCGGACTACATACGCAATGCTGACCGGATCGGCATGGATGTGGTGGCCATGACAGACCATCTGCCACTGCCCCCGTCTTTACTCGCAGTCAATCCCCGCGCCGCCGGATATGCGATGGCCGAGCAGGAGCTTGCGGACTACGTACAAGACGTCCTCAAGGCACGTGATGCCGCAGCGCTCGACGGGGGCCCGACGGTCCTTCTCGGCATAGAGGCCGATCATATCCCTGGTGAAGAGGCGCACGTCTCGCGGCTTCTTGAGCAGTACCCGTTCGACGTCGTTCTCGGGTCAGTGCACATGATCGACGGCTGGGCATTCGATGATCCCGAGCGCATGGAAGACTATGCACGCTGGGACATCGGTGAGCTGTGGGACAGGTATTTCGCCCAAGTCGCCCAAGCGGCCGCTTCTGGCTTGTTCGACGTCATGGGGCACACGGATCTTGTCAAGAAGTTCGGCTACATCCCGGAGGATGGAAACGACGAGCGTTATCGCACACTTGCAGGCGCGCTTGCCGAGGCTGGCGTGGCCATCGAGGTCAACACGGCCGGACTGAGAAAACCATGTGCCGAGCTGTATCCGGCGCTGCCGCTTCTGAAAGCGTTCTTCGATGCAGGAGTGCCCGCTACCATCGGCTCTGATGCACACAGTCCCGAGGAGGTCGGATACGGGTATGACCTGGCCGTAGAAGCGCTGAGGGAGGCAGGTTACTCCAGCGTCTGCTACTTCAGGTCGCGCGTCTTGCAGGAGGTGGGGCTGTGACATCCACACCGGCAGTCATCACTGTGCGGGAGCTCGTTTCGGGGCTGTCGGCCGAGTTCCCGCTTGAGTGGGCCGAAGAATGGGATCGCGTGGGCCTGGTGGCCGGCGATTCCGACGCTCCGATACACTCGGTGCTGGTCACGCTCGATGCCGATCGTGCGGCTGTCCGCAGGGCGATCGAGGGCGGGCACGATGTCTTGCTTACGCATCATCCCGCAGCGTTGGACGTCTCGCTGCCGCTTCTGGCTGACGGCAAGACGGCGGTGCTGGTCGATGCGCTCGCCGCTGGCGTATCACTCGTCTCGTTCCACACCAACCTCGATCGCTCTCCCTCAGGGGCACAGGCATTGCCTGACCTCCTGGGCTTCCACACACTGAAGCCCTTGGAGGCGGCTCAGCAGCCCGTGGCAGTGGTATCGACGTTCGCTCCACCTGTGGCGGCGAACGGGCTTATAGCGGCACTCGAAGGCGCAGGGGCGGGTCGTGTGGGTCTCTATTCCGGCTGCGCGTTCACGGGTGACGGTTCCGGACACTTCACCGGACTCGAAGGCAGCGATCCTGCGTCCGGCGAGATGGGGGAGAACACCGTAAGCGAGGTTCGTATCGAGACCACATGCCCGCAAGCGCTCGTGGGCGCTGTCGTCTCGGCGATCCGGGCACACCATCCCTACGAGGAGCCTGTCATCACCACTGTAAGCGCCGGCTTGAGCCGTGGCGCCGCGCGTCTGGGCAGGCTGTGCGACCTGGGTGCCGCTGAGACACTGGGCACGCTCGCCTCGCGGTGCGCATCCGCCCTGGGAGTCCGGGCACGCGTGTGGGGTCAGGCGGAACGCGCCGTGCGGCTTGTCGCTGTGGGCAACGGCTCCGCGGGATCTCTCATCGGCGCGGCGGTGGCCTTGAACGCGGATGTCCTTCTTGCCGGCGAGGTACGGTATCATGACGCACGTGCTGCACTGGAAGCGGGACTGGCTGTCATCGAGGTCGGGCATGATGCGTCCGAATGGCCTCTCGTATCCGTTCTGGCGAAAGCCGCGCAGCGCGTTCTCGGTGCAGACATCACCGTTCATGAAGAACAACCCACCATCGACTGGTGGACGACTGAAAGGCGCTGACGCATGAACAAAGCGCGCGGACTGCTTTCACTCTCCGAGCAAGACCTCGGGATCGTGCGAGCCCAGAAGCGTCTGGATGAGATTCCCGAGAAGCACGCTGTGCTCGAACTACGCAAGAAGATCCGTGAGTTCGAGGGAGTGAGGGTCAAGGCCCAGGCGTATGTGGACGAGGCGCGCCGCATGGTCTCCAAGGACGAAGACGAAGCAGCCTCTCTCGATGAGAAGATCGAGACCGAGCAGGCGAAGATCATCTCGGGCGCTATCACCAACCCCAAAGAGCTTCAGAACCTCAGCCGGGAACTCGACGCGCTCAGGCGTCGCAAGGACAAGCTTGAGAACACCACCATCGGCGTGATGGAGAAACTCGAGAACGGCACCGCGCAGCTGGCCAAGATCGACAAGGCCATCGCGATGGCCCACGAGAAGGAAGCGGCGCTAATCAGGGAGTTCCAGGCAAAAGGCGGCGCACTCCAGCACGAGATCGCCGTCATGAAGGGCAAACGCGATGCTCTTGCCAAGGGGCTGTCCGGTGATCTGATGGAGCGCTATGAACATGCACGGGAGACCAAGCACGGCATCGGTGTAGGCGTCTTGCGTTCAGGGTCTTGCAGCGCCTGCCGCATGGAGCTTCCCTCAGAACGGGTCCAGGCGCTGGAGTCAGGTCCCGACGTCGCGGTCTGCCCCAACTGCAAGCGTCTGCTGGTCGTGCGTGTTGCCGAGGACCACGAATGAGCTCCGCGTTCACTCTCCACACGGACGGCGGATCGAGAGGCAATCCGGGCCCGGCAGGGGCCGGCATCGTGCTTACGGACCCCACCGGCATCATCACCTGCGAGGGGGGTCGCTACCTTGGAGAGGTCACCAACAACGTGGCCGAGTACGAGGCGCTCATCTGGGGCTTGGAGAGCGCGGCGTCCCATGGGGTGCAGCGGCTGACGGTTAAGGCCGACAGTGAGCTCGTGGTCAAGCAGATGAAGGGCCTATACCGGGTCAAGCATCCCGGTCTGAAGCCTCTCTACGAACGTGCGCGTGCTGCAGCGGCCAAGATCGGTTCAGTCGAATACGTCCACGTACGTCGTGAACTCAACAAAGAAGCGGATGACCTCGCCAACAGGGCGATGGATGCGCAAGCAACGGTAGGCGATGCGGTCTGGCCCGCGTGCGACGGCGGCCAGGGAACGCTCTTCGGTTAGGAGCCGACATGTACGAACTCACGGTCAAGGGCCACTTTGATGCTGCTCACGCACTGCGGGGATACCCTGGCGAGTGCAAGAACCTGCACGGACATACGTGGGACGTCGAGGTGACGGTCCAGGGCGAGGATCTTGACGGCATCGACATCGTCTACGACTTCAAACAGCTCAAAGCGGACCTTGGCGCTGTTCTCGAACAGTACGATCATGCGTATCTGAACGAGGTGCCGCCGTTCGATGTGCTCAGCCCGACCGCCGAGAACCTCTCACGAGTGGTCTATGAACGTCTGGGTGAGGTCGTGGGCAAAGAAGTGACCGTCAAAGAAGTCGCTGTTTGGGAGTCACCGATAGCGAAGATCACATACCGTCGGTAGCGGTCAGGGGAGCAGGCCGCCCGGGTAACCAGAAGACGGCCCCGTGGGAGCCGTCTTCGTTGCTGCAAAGAGATGTCCCAAGAGATCTCGCCTGCAAGATCCCTACTCCATAGCTTCCCGTTTCACACTCTTGAGAAATCTCTCGGCTCCGGCCTGCTTACGCTAACCTTCGCTCCGAAACCCTCGCGAGCAGCTGCTGGTACGCTACTTTTCGAGGTCCGCTCGGTCCGACTTCTTGGGACGCCTATGACTCTACGACAGCGTCAGACCACCGTCAAGGCGTTTTAGGGAGATTGTCGCAATATGCGCTGAACGGCTGCTCGCCTGTGCTGAACGGTAGCACTCGCTTGCTGAACGGAATGATGGGTGTGGGACGGCATCTTGCTCGGGGAAATCGTGTTCGGGACCACGGTGGGGGTTGTCTCGGCATGTCTTAGCCTTTAGCATTGCCTAAGAAAATGAATCAACATGTACTTCCCCGGCTGGATCGACCCGGAGGTGCCAGATGCCGAGTGCGACCCTCGAAGAATACCTGGAGACTATCTATAAACTCGCCGAACGGGGAGAGGTGCGTCCTGCTCAGATCGCCGAAGCCATGGGCGTTTCGGGGCCGACGGTCACCGCGACGCTGAAACGGCTCCAGGCAAAGGATCTGATCACACGACCGGACAACGGCGTTGCCCTGACGACAACGGGCACTGCGGAAGCGATCAGCATCGTTCGTCGGCACCGCCTGGCTGAGCGCTTCTTGGTGGATGCGCTTGGGCTTTCCTGGGACGAGGTCCACGAAGAGGCATGCCTGCTTGAGCATGCGCTCTCACCCAAGGTGCAGTCCGCGCTTGAGGTCTTCTTGGAGAACCCCGCTTTCTGCCCACATGGACATCCTATCCCCAGCAGCGACGGCACCGTTGCCGTGGTCAGCGGCGAACCGCTGTGCGACTACGGTGAAGGCGCCTCGGTGGAGATAGTACGCGTGGAGGATGAGGATGACAGTCTGTTGTCCTACCTCGCGAGTCTGGGCATGTACCCCGGCACCTCGGTCTTCGTGTGCGATGTCGCGCCGTTCAACGGGCCGCTGATGATCGAGGTGGGGCAGTCCCGGTATGCGCTCGGCCGAGACGTGGCGTCGAAGATAGTCGTGAAGCCTTCGGTGAGCGAGAAGGACATCGAAGCTAGACGGAAGTCATAACCGGGTGACAAACGCGCCGGCCGACAATCGTGACCGTACACGGCTGGTCAGACCGCCTGATGCGGAGCAGCTGGTGGCCCTTCTTGGCAACCCCAACGTGGGGAAGTCGACGCTGTTCAACTCCATCACGGGGTTAGGGGTCTCCACGGCGCATTATCCCGGTACCACCCGCGAGGTACAGTTCGGGCGTTCCACGTTCGGTGATACGGAATTCACCCTGGCCGACCTGCCGGGCGCGTACTCGCTTTACACCGATACCGAGGAGAGCTGGGTCTCCAGACGTGCGTTGCTGGATATCCGGCCTGATGCTGTCGTCGTGGTAGTGGATGCCGGCAATCTTGGCAGGAACCTCAGGCTTGTGCTGGAGGTGCTTGACCTTGGGTTGCCGTGTGTTCTGGCGGTCAACCTGGTGGATGAGGCCGAACGGGCCGGGATCGGCGTGGATACCGAGAAGCTCTCGTCGCGTCTTGGCGTTCAAGTGGTACAGACGGTAGCCACGCAGGGGCTAGGCATCCGCGAGCTTGTGACCAGGGCACTTCACGCCATCGACGGAGGAGACCCGCCGCCGCCACGCTACACCCCTGCGCTGGAAGCCGCGCTTGGACCCCTGGCTGTATCCGCTAGTGCGTTCTCCGCGTTGCCCTACGGCCTCAGTCCGCGAGCCCTTGCCCTGCAGCTCATATCGGGCGTAGAGGACTTCTCGGTCTTGTTCGATGAAGGTAGTGAAGCTGCGCGGCTGACGGGTGAGGCTGAGGTATTGCGGGGCGACCTCGTGATCCGCCACGACGAGCCTGTGACCGTCTGGCTTTCGCGAGAACGCTCCACCGTCGCCGAGGGACTCGCGGCGGAGTGCGTCATGCACGCGGAGCCGCGCCGCCGCGTTGACGGGTGGCGCATAGCGACCTCGCCTCTGACCGGTGTCCCTCTGCTGCTTCTCGTCCTGGGGTGTGTATTCGCCTTCCTGTTCTTCATAGGTGACCTGCTCGCCGGGGGCTTCTCGGCACTCTGGGCGGGAAGCGTCTCCCCGCTGATCAGGAGCGCGGTCACGGCAGTGGCCGGAGACGGGAGTCTTGGACGTACGCTCCTGTGGGGTCTGGACTCAGGCATCGAAGCGTCCCTTGCCATCGGCCTGCCCTATATCCTCACGTTCTACGTCATCCTCGGTGTCTTGGAGGATACGGGCTATCTCAACGCGCTCGCGTTTCTGGCTGACCGCGCTATGCACAGGATGGGCCTGCACGGTCATGCGTTGATACCTTTGGTGGCCGCTGCCGGCTGCAACGTGCCGGCGATCCTGGCCGTCAGATCCTTGCCGGACCGCCGAGAGAGGCTGATCGCATCAACGCTTGTGGCGCTCGTGCCGTGCAGCGCACGTACGGCGGTGGTTCTTGGAGCTGTCGGTCACTACATCGGTATGGGACCGGCGCTAGGGGTCCTCGCAGTGGTCTTCGTTCTCTGGGTGCTGACCGGTCTCGGTCTGAACATGGTGTTGCCGGGCAAGTCGGCCGGCCTGGTGATGGAGGTGTTCCCGTTCAGGCGCCCGTCCGTCCGCGGGGTGCTCCGTAAGGCCTGGGGGCAGTTCAGGGAGTTCCTCTTCGTGGCCACGCCGATCGTGGTCGTGGGAAGCCTCATACTGGGCGGCCTGTATGAGACCGGTCTACTCACACGGTTGAGCGAACCCCTTGCGCCGGTCGTTGAAGGCTGGCTCGGCTTGCCGGCGGTTGCCGGTCTCACGTTGCTCATAGGTACGCTTCGCAAAGAGCTCGCCCTCCAGCTGCTCATCGTGATGGCCGTGGCCGTGATGGGGGCGGGTGCCACCGACCTCACTTTGTTCATGACGCCCACGAATCTGTTCGTCTATGCGCTCGTGAACACCATCGCCGTACCATGCGTCTCCACTATCGCTGTGCTTGCCAGAGAGCACGGTTGGTGGCGTACATCGGCGATCGTTGGATTCACCATCGTGGTCGGCGTGGCGGCTGGAAGCGTGTTCGCGCACGTCCTCCCGGGACTGGCCCGATGATCACCGGACAGTCTGCCCGATAAACCCTTTTTGCTCGCCAGTGGTTGTCAGTGCTGTCTTGTATACCGAACATATGTTCGCTATACTGATGAGGCTGGGCGTGGACCCATGAATGCTCCTTCCGCGCCTGGCATCTCACCCTCGGAAGGCAGTCTCCCATGAGCCGGAATCGCGCTATCAAACAGTTTGATCCTCGCAAGACCGGACACTCTCTTGATCTGTTCACCGAGAACGACGCACGCCTTCCTGTCGTCTTGGAACTGCTCAAGAGTCCATGGATACTGCGCGCCTCGGAGCTTCCTGACCACGCATCAGGGTCGAGCGGCAAACATGTAGAGAGGGAGATCGATGTCGTCTGGGACGGTGCACGTCGCTGCCCCGTCTCTTTCACCGACAGACAGAAGCGTTTTTCGGTGGATGCGCTCATCCAGACATGGACGCTTGAACGTTCATGGTGGGACCGCCGCCGCCGCGTGAGCCGTCGTTGCTTCCGTGTACTGGCTCGCGGAGGCGTCTATGACCTTGCGTACGACCGCCTTGAACGCCGATGGACGCTCATCGGCATCGTGGACTGAGCCGCCATGAACAGTGGCTTCGTACATCTGCACACCCACTCCCATTTCAGCTTCATGGATGGTGCATCTGGCATCCCCGATCTCATCACCCGTGCGCTAGAGATGGGGATGTCGGCTCTCGCGCTCACCGACCATCAGGGTCTCTACGGCGCCATACGCTTCTACCGGAAAGCTCGTGAGGCGGGCCTCAAGCCGATACTCGGCGCCGAGGTCGTGGTCCAGGCAGCCGGTATCACAGGTGAGGAATGCGATCTTCCTCCTGACGAGCGCATACCGCCATCCGCTTCCGTCGGTTTCGGGCGAGCCGCGGGTCAGGGTTTTCATCTGACACTGCTCGTCAAAGACATCACCGGTTATCGCAATCTGTGCAGGCTGCTTGCCCGCGCGCATGTGATAAGCGCCGATGAGCCCTCTTTGGTGACGCTGGCTGAGCTGACGCGTCACTCGGAGGGGCTTATCGGGCTCTCCGGCTGCCCCAACGGCGAGGTGGGCGCGGCGGTGTTGGCGGACCTGGGCTATCGTGCTGAACAGGCAGTGAGTCGTCTTTCGCACTGTTTTTCGCCGGGTGACTTCTACATCGAGCTCATGCATCTACTCACCCCTGACAGCCCCCGTTACGTCGCGGGACTGGTCGCCATCGCAAAGCGACTGGGACTCCCGGTCGTCGCCACCAACAACGTGCACTACGTACGACCTGAGGATTTCCGCATCCATGATGTGCTTGCCTCGGCAGGAGCGAAGACGGGTCTTCCCGGTCCGTACGGACGCACGAACGCCGAGCTGTGGCTTAAGCCTGCCGGTGACATGCGCCGCCTGTTCTCGGGCGTTCCCGAGGCATGTGACGCCACACTGGAGATCGCCGAACGCTGCAACCTGGACCTCGGGCTTGGGAGCTTTCATTTCCCGGGCGTTGAAGTCCCTAAAGGCGAGACGCCGTACTCGGTTCTTTCAAAAGCGGCATGGCGCGGGCTGGAACAACGCTATCGTCCCATGACGCCCGAAGCGGTGGAGCGGCTGCAACATGAGCTCGCCATCATCCAGCAGCTGGGATTTCCCGAGTACTTCCTCGTCGTCAAAGACATCGTGGACTTCGCAAAGAGCCGCGGCATCCGCTACAGCGGACGGGGGAGTGCGGGAGACTCCATCGTCACGTACGCGCTGGGCATCACCGATGCGGATCCTATCGAACACGACCTTTTGTTCGAGCGCTTTCTCAACCCTGAGCGACGTCAGATGCCCGATATCGACGTGGACTTCGATTCCCGCCGCCGAGACGAGATCATCGCCTACATCTACGAGCGCTTCGGGCACGATCACGTCGCGATGGTGGCTACCGTGAACACGATGACGGCGCGTTCGGCAGTACGCACAGCCGCACGGGCCTTCAGCCTGCCCATCGCCGAGGTGAATGCCCTCTCCAGGCACCTGCCCTGGGTAGGCGCACGACATCTACCGGAGGTGCTGGAGACCTACCCGGAGTGTGCGAATCATCCGCTTAAAGACCACGAACGCTGCGGGCTGATCGTAGAGCTCGCCGCTGAGCTGGACGCCACGCCGATGCACCTGGGCACGCACCTGGGCGGCTTCATCATCACGCGCGAGCCTATCGACTCCTGGATGCCGCTGCAGTGGGCCGCAAAAGGCGTGGTCGTCTCGCAATACGACAAAGACGACATCGAGGCGCTCGGCCTGGTGAAGATGGACATCTTGGGCCTGCGGATGCACTCGGCCATAAGCGACGCGGTGGAGATGGCGCGCGCACGTGTGGGCACGGATGCCGTGCCTGAGCCGTTCACCATCGAGCCGCGCGACGATCCCCGGGTCTACGACATGATCTCCTCGGCGGATACGGTAGGGATGTTCCAGCTGGAGAGCAGCGGACAGCGCAACCTCGCCTCGCGCCTCAAGGAGCGCACCTTCGACGACATCATCGCGGCGATCTCCCTCTTCCGGCCGGGTCCTCTGGAGGCCGAGATGATCACGCCGTTCATCCGGCGCCGCCACGGCGTGGAGCCGGTCACTGTGCCTCATCCGATGATGACCCCGCATCTGACCGACACCTACGGGGTCATCATCTACCAGGAGCAAGTGCTGCGCGTGGCGCAGTCGGTCGCCGGTTTCACGCTTGCCGAGGCGGACCTGCTGCGCCGTGCCATGACCAAGGGCCGCAGCCGCGAGGCGATGGAGCGCATCCGGGAGCACTTCTTGGAGCGCGCATGTGGCCTTGGGGTGGAACTCCCGATCGCCGGGGAGGTCTTCAGGCAGCTTGAAGGCTTTGCCGCGTATGGCTTCTGCAAAGCGCATGCGGCGTGCTTCGCCGTCGTCACCTACGCAAGCGCATGGCTGCGCGTCTACTATCCGGCCGAGTTCACGGCCGCGATCTTGAACAATGAGCCGATGGGCTTCTACAGCCCCCGGCTGGTCCTCAACGATGCACGGCGACACGGTATCGGCGTGTTGCCGCCGCATGTGAATGCCTCCTCGGCGGAGTTCACAGTGGAAGACGAAGGGGCCGCGATACGCGTCGGGCTCAAAGACATCCTCCACATGACCTCGCGCCTGCTCGATACAATGGCCGCCGAACGGGGCGTACGCCCGTTTGCCGACCTCGCAGACTTCTTGCGCAGGACGCGCGCCGAGGAGCCAGCCGCTAGCAGCCTCATACGCGTAGGGGCTCTCGACGGACTGGGGGTGACCGATGCCGGGCGGCCGCCCACGCGCGATGAGATGCTCGCGCTGCTGCCCGAGCTCAAGGCGGTCATCGCCAGAGAGGGCGTGGCCGGTGATGACACGCTGCTGATCGCACCTGCGCGTGCGCGGGAGCGTGAAGACGCCGGCCACGTCTCAGGCTGGAACGCAGCCCGGCGGCTGGGGGCGGAACTGGAGCTTCTCGGCCTGTCCATCACCGCTCATCCGCTGGAGCTGGCTACTGCGGACTTAGAGCGCCGTGGCGTCACGTGGGCGCGCGACCTGCGGACGCTGCCGGATCGCACCCGCGTGCGCGTCACCGGCGTGCGGGAGCGTGCACAGACACCGCGGACCCGCTCGGGCAAGCGGACGTGCTTTCTGACGCTGGAAGACCCCACGGGTCTGCTCGACGTCGTCGTCTTCGAAGATGCGCTCAACCGGGCAGGGGAGACCATCGTCAAGCATCGGGCGTATCTGGTAGACGGCATCTTGCAAAACAATCACGAGCGCGGACTGGCGATCGTCGCCGAGAAGGTCGCGCCCTACATCGTGCGTACCGACGCAGGCGAGAACGTGAGGCTGCGCCGGGGCGTCGGCCTGGGACCGATGGGCCCCACGCGCCCCGGTGCCGGAGCACCGGAAGAGGAGTCGTGGGAAGACGCACTCACCAAAGCGTGACTTACTCGGCAGGCACCTCGTAGACGTCATCAGCGATGATCTCAGGTCCGGCCATGCGGATGGAAACGCCATCACTCATCACGCCGTCGGCCGCCACGAGCTTGCCTTTCAGTGTGCAAGCCGAGACATCCAGTTCCCCCATGTTCGCGACAACGGCGACAACGGGTGCATCCTCCGGAACTTCACCGGGATCAGTGTCGTAGAGCGCCCAGAAGCCGCCTTCTAGCTCGACGTAGCCCAAAACACCCACTGCGCGGGATCGTCCGTCGTCCAGCGTGTTCAACCCGACATCGAAGGAGCCGGTCGGTGCGGCTTCTTCCTCCGTGTCAGCGACCGCAGGCTCATCGACCGGAGCAGGCTCAGCCGAACAACCGGCAACGAACACACCCATCAAGGCCACCGCGAAGATCACGCTCAAAGTCCTAGACCGGATCATCGTCCTCTTCCCCCTTATTCTCCCGGATCGGAGCCCTCAACCCTCGTACCCCAAACCCGAGCACGTCATCACCGAACCGCTCTTTGATCCTATCAAGCCCTTCGACAAGCGCACGGGGCTTGCTTGTATCAGCTTGTACGGATTCGTCGAGCAGTTCAAGTTGCTGCGTCTGTTGCCCGAAACCGGCCACACCGAAGCCAAGGAGCCGCAGCCCTGCACCGGGCGTCCAGACCTCCGAGAGCATGGTGACGGCTACCGGCAGGATGTCGGCGTCGATGTCCGCCGGCACGGCTACCGTCCTACTCACGGTACGCGTGCTGAAGTCCGCATACCGCAGTTTTACCGTGAATGTGCGGCCTGAAAGCCCGTGTGCCCTCATCCGTCTTGCCACGCGTTCCACCAGACGGCGAAGCTCTGCTTCCACCTCTTCTCTGGTGCGGATGTCGCTCCTGAACGTGTGTTCCGCCGAGACGGATTTTCGCTCGCTTCCACCGGACACCGGCCGTGCGTCAATCCCGCGTGCGCGCATCACAAGATCGATTCCGTGGCTGCCCAGGAGCTGGTCTGCCGAGCGTTCGTCCAGCGCGGCGAGGTCTCCCAGCGTGCGGACACCAACCGTGCGAAGACGCTCTTCTGTGGCCCGTCCCACACCAGGCAGAGCCTTCACCGGCATCGGAGCAAGGAACCCGGGCTCGGCGCCCGGCCGGACCACCGTGAGTCCGCGGGGTTTATCGGCCTCAGAGGCGATCTTGGCGACCGTCCTGGACGTGGCCAGCCCTATCGAGCAGGTCACGCCGAGACGTGCCACGTCGGCCTGAATCCGGCGGGCGATGTTCACAGGATCGACGCCATTTACACCCGGAGTGATATCCAGATACGCCTCATCGATGGAAGTGGGGTGCACGTACGGCGTCACGTCACGCATGATGTCTCTGACCGAGCGGGAGATCTCCTCGTAGCGGCTGAAGCGGGGACGGGCCCAGATGGCGGAGGGACACAGGCGCGCCGCCTGTGCGGCAGGCATCGCCGAGTGCACACCGAAGACCCGGGCCTCATAGCTGGCGGTCGAGACCACTCCGCGGCCGTCGGGGGACCCACCCACGATGACGGGTCGGCCCCGCCACTCAGGATGGTCAAGCTGCTCCACAGCGGCGAAGAACGCATCCATATCCAGATGCATGATCGCACGACCCGCCCAGGCGAAGTGTAGGGTGTCATCCATATTCTCAGTCTAAGGCCGGGTGGTCTTCGCCGCCACAAGACCGCTACACTGCGTTGACAACACTCAGGGAGGTTCACGATGCTCATCGGTGCACATGTCGGCGTCAGTGGCGGTTATCCACAGGCTCTTGAGTACGCCCGGAGCGTTGGCGCGGAGTGCATCCAGGTCTTTGCCAAGAGCCCACGGCAGTGGCATGCGCGGTCACTCGACCCGAAGGTGGCCGAGGAGTTCAGGGTCACGAGGGAGCTTCTCGGGATCGGCCCGGTCGTGACGCACACCGCGT
>JAFGVD010000002.1 GCA_016938135.1 Coriobacteriia bacterium | reverse complement strand
TGGATCTGCCGGGCCTGCTGCTCCCTACATTGACCGTCTGGCAACACTTAGTGTCAATCTCTCAATAGTTGATAGTTAAGCGGTGCGAGCCTCTGACCTGCACAGATCGTTCGTGTGAGCCCACGACAACCGACTCAGGCGAGCTTCACGAGACCCGCTCTGGCCGCCTCTTCGTTGACGATCTCCTCAATCCGCGCCGCACTGAGATTTGCGGTCTCCATCACAAGATGCTTCGCGTCGTATTCGCCCCAGTCATCACTCAGGATCGTGATGCCGAGTTCGTTGGCCTGCTCGAAAAACGCGGTCCCCGGGTAGGGTGTGGTGTACGACATGAGGATCTCGGCGCCCTCGTCCTTCAGCACGCTCATGAACGCGAACGTCTCCCGAAGCGTGTCTTCCGTGTCCTCCGGGAACGGCACCATGAACGAGGCGGTCGTCCGGATCCCGGCCGCCACTGACATGCGCACGGCGTCGAGGGCGGCGTCCTTGTCGATGCCCTTCACCGAATCGAGCACCGTCTGCGATCCCGACTCCACGCCGTACTGGATGCCCACGCACCCGTGCGAAGCCATGAGCGCGATGAGCTCCTCATCCACGCGGTCCACTCGCGTGCCACAGCCCCACGTGATCGCACCGCCGAGCCGCTCCATCTCGCCCATGAGCTCCACGACCCAGTCGCGACGCAGCGTGAAGATGTCGTCCACGAAGAAGAGGTAGCTCGCGCCGTAGCCCCGTACGAGCGTCTCCAGCTCGTCCACGACGGCCTTTGGAGATCGTGGGCGGTGCTTGCCGCTCCAGATATACGACGCCGAGCAGAACGGGCACCGGTACGGGCAGCCACCGCGCGCCGTCAGCACATTGAACGGGTCGGCATAGAACTCGAGCGAAAGTAGGTCTCGCGCGGGCAGATCGAGCGAGTCAGGATCGAGCAGTTGGCGCCGTGGATTGTGCACCACCTCGCCGTCACGCTGCCACACGAGCCCGGCCACATCGGAGGGCAACTTCAGCCCTGCTGAGACGTCGATGAGCTCCAGCAGCGTCGCCTCGCCCTCGCCCACGACCACGTAGTCGACCCCGGACTCGACCACCACGTCATCCGGCAGGATGCTCGGGTGTGGCCCACCCATCACCACGGTGATCTGCGGATCGTATTCCTTCACCTGCCGTGCGATGGCGGCGGCGTTGGGGTACGTCTCGGTGAACGCGGAGATGCCCACGATCGCTGGCTCGAAGCGCTTGAGCGCGAGCGCAAGCCGACGGGGGTTGTACCCGCTGATGTTGAAGTCGAGGATGTCCACCTCATGCCCGTGCGCCCGCACATGAGCCGCGAGGTACGCGATACCCAGCGGGGGCGCCACCCGGGCGTGAGGGCTCAGACGCGAGACCGGTGAATTGATGAGCAGTATTCTCATTGACACTCCATCTTGCACGAAGGGGTGCCGCCCGATCGGACGGCACCCCCCTGGTCATGCTTGTTCGGCTTCCGCCGGCATTGGCTACTCGACCGGAGAGGCCTCGGCCTCGTCCGCAGCGGCCTCGGCGGCTTTGGCAGCTTGCGCAGCTCTGTAGACCGCATCGTACTGAACCATGCGCGCCTTCACGAGCTCCGCGATCGCCATGCTCTGGTCGCGGAACGTCTCCAGGCCGGAGGTCTCCCGCTCGATCGCATCGGCAAGTTCCACATCACCGACGGTTTCCCGCACCCATGCGGCAAGCTTCGCGGCGTCCATCCAGTTGAGCGCGCCCTTGAACCCGTCAGCCAGCATCGGTGCATCCCAGCTCGTGCCAAGGACGAAGATCGCCAGGTCACGCATGCTGTAGATGTCCTTGACCGAGTTTCCCGCCGTGGGGGTCATCGCATGACCCACGAATCGCTGCCCGTACTCCAGCTCGCGGATCCACTGGACCACCTCGTCGAGCGTAGGCTCGGTGAACGTCGTCGTCACTTCTTCGCCGGTCATACTCACGCTCCCAGCTTGCCGTTCTTGTCGAGCTCGTCGGCGACATGGTCAAGACCGAGTTCGCTCAGGCCTGCGCGGGTCGGCCAACCGGTGGCCGGATCCCAGCCCTCGAGCTTGTAGAATCGCGTCTTGGTGTCTTCGAACTTCTCCCGATCGAGGGAGCGGTTCATGCAGATGCTGAACGTCCACTCGCCATTCTCCTTGGCGGGCAGGTGGTATGGCGCGCTCGTGGGGACGTCGTAGACGTAGCCGGAGAACACCTCAAGGTCGCGGTGGCGGCCCTGGAGCGTCCAGATGGCACGGCCAAGGTTCCAGATCTTGCGACCCATCTCGAGGCTGTCCTCGTAGCTGAGATCCTCGCCCACGACCGCCTTGTAGATGCGGACTTCGAAGTCCGGGGTCGCGCCCTTGTTGTCCTCGGTATTGACACTCGCCAGCATCGGCCATGCCCAGTCACAGAACAGCATCGACTGGATCCAGAAGCGCGAGTAATGACGATGCCACGCGACGGCCTTGAGCTTGGGATCGGCGTAGATGCCCTCCGGGCTGTAGTCCCAACCGTCAGGGTCACCCACACCGGTGGCCTCGGCAAGGAGCTCCGTGAGGCGCTCGGCGGAGAAGTGCGGGGCCACACCGGTGGCAGCGGTCACCAGCGGCATCCAGTGGACCCACCAGTTGACACCGTGCTCGTTGATGTCGCGGTCGCCGAAGAGCGAACCGTAGCTCCACTCCACCTCGAGGCGCGGATCGTAGTGCTCCTGGTAGCCCCACTGCGGACGGTTCAGCAGACCGCTCGCGATGTCTTCCTCGTAGCGACCCCACTTGACCGCCGCGCGGGTGACGCCGTCCTTGAGGTCGGCACCGATGTCCGTGCCTTCAGCGATCGCGTGCAGCAGCTTGTCGATGAAGCCGTATGTGGCGTACTCCTCCCACGGCAGCTCCGAGTGGATCTGCTTGCCCGGGCCGAGGATCCCCATCTTGTAGAGCGAGTGGAGGTAGCCGTGGCCGTTGATGAGGTCGTACGCGTTGATGCCGAGGCGGTCCAGAAGGGTGATCGCGGCCATCTGGTCGTTGAGATCGCCACTGGCTGCCCAGAAGAGACCCTCGACGCAGATATCGCCGTTGGCCAGACCGCTCGAGAAGTTGGCCCTGCAGTTCTTGAAGCAGCCCATGCAGCCCTGCGGACGCGCGGGAGCATTCGGTCCCCACAGCAGGTGACCGTAGCCGGGCTGGTTGGTGTTGATGCCGAACATCGGCACGCCGGGTACGGGCGCCTCGACCTTCGGATCGTCAACGTTGTAGCCGTGGGTCTCCTTCAGCTCCATGCGGATGTCCATGAGCGCCGCGGGATCGGCCACCGGAACGCTACCGGTGCCGATGACGCTGATCGCCTTCAGGCCTTTGACGCCCAGGATGCCGCCGAAGCCGCCCTGACCGCCGCTGTTGCCGGAATCATGCAGCACGCACGCGTTGCGGTTGCCCTGCTCGCCCGCGGGGCCGATGCACACGACGGCCGGCTTGGCGGTCGTGCGGCCGCCGTCGCGGACCGAGCTCGCGTCCCACCAGTCGCGGACGTCCACGTTGCCGGTGACGAGCTTCCAGATCTCTTCCTGGGTCTCGTGCGTATCGAGGCCCCAGAGATCGGTGGCATCCTCGATGGTGACCTTGCCGTTGATGATGTTGATCCACACAGGGGTCTCAGACTGGCCCTGCACGGCAACACCGTCAAAGCCCGCATACTTCAGCATCGCCGACCAGCGGCCACCGAAGTTGGAGCGGGTGTACCAACCGATCGGGTACTGCTGGATGCCGATGCCCTGGATCTCGGTGCGGCCCGTTGCCGAGGGCGCACCGGTCCCGCACATCGGTGAAGTCATGAACGTGACCAGGTTGTCAGGGTCGTACCCATCGATGGTCTTGTCGGCCACCCGGTCCCAGAACAGTGCCTGGCCGATCCCGTGACCGCCACCCCACTGCTCGTAGTCCGCTGTGGGGATCTCTTCCGTGGTCTTGTCGGTGAGATTCACGTACAGGATCTTGCCGACGTATCCGCCTTTTGCCATGTGCCGTGCCTCCTTCAGAAAGCGCCGTCAGTGACGCGCGCAGGTCGTGGTTTGTCGGGACTAGTGCGCTGCCGCAGGCGCGGGCGCCGTGGGTAGCGTGAAGTCGGCTTCACGGCCAAAGTCGGTCGTATCGAACATGAGCCAGCCCCAGTGGTTGTTGCGCAGGTTCACGCGGTAGCCATACTCCTGCTGGATCGGCGTCTCGGTGGTGTACGAGATCGCGCGCATCGGGCAGCTCTCGATGCATGCCTGCTTTCCGCCAGGCCCGCCCTCGTGGTTCCAGTACGGGGTGTTGGCGCACAGATCGCACTTCTGCGCGTGCTGATCCTCGTGGTTCCACTGCATGCGGCTCGGCGTGAACGGGCACGCGTACACGCAGCGCTCGCAACCCACGCACTTGCTCTCATCGACCATACGCACGTTGCCGTTCTCGGCGCTCACGTGGTTGGCGCCGGTGGGGCACGCCTCCACGCACGCCGGTGCGGGGCACTGACGGCACTGTACCTGCTCCATGTCGTACGGGAACTTGCCGAACGGGTTCTTGGTGATCTGGATACGGGAGAGCGCGGGATTCACGCGGCCGTAGTGGACCATCGAGCACGTGAGCATGCAGGTGTCGCAGCCAGCGCACTTCTTGGTGTCGACCAGGAGGTAGCCCTCGGAGGCCGGAAGCGCCATGACCTGCTCGGGCACGATGAAGCCCTTGACGACGAAGCCGCCCAGCAGAGCGCCGAGGCCGACGCCGCCGACGCCGGCGAAGAACTGCCGACGCGAGACCTCCCCGGCCTGCGTCCCCTCAGTTGTCTTGATGTCGTTATCCGCCATGTGGAGATGTCCTTTCGGTATCGTCCGCGCACCCTTACTTGGATGCGTCTC